>NZ_AXBZ01000040.1:0-20785 GCF_000475295.1 Alcanivorax sp. P2S70 | reverse complement strand
GCTTCAGGTCACGCTGAGTACGCAAGGAGTTATTCAGTGTCTCCGCAGCTGTGCTATCATCCGGTGCTTTTCCGGGGCAGGAAAGTGTTGGCCCCCGGAACCACGGAGTCAGCCTGAGTCCCGCCTGCGGGGCTGTTGGGGATAATAAGGATCACTATGTCGGATCTCGCCAGAGAAGTTACCCCGGTCAACATCGAAGACGAACTCAAGCAGTCGTACCTGGATTACGCCATGAGCGTGATCGTGGGGCGGGCCCTGCCTGACGTGCGCGACGGCCTGAAGCCGGTACACCGCCGCGTGTTGTTCGCCATGCATGAGCTGAACAACGACTGGAACAAGCCCTATAAAAAATCTGCCCGTGTGGTCGGTGACGTGATTGGTAAATATCACCCCCACGGTGACTCCGCCGTGTACGACACCATCGTACGGATGGCGCAGCCTTTCTCCCTGCGCTACATGCTGGTGGATGGCCAGGGGAACTTCGGTTCCATCGACGGCGACTCCGCCGCGGCCATGCGTTACACCGAAGTGCGCATGTCCAAGATCGCCCACGAGCTGCTGGCGGATCTGGACAAGGAAACCGTGGATTTCGTCGACAACTACGACGGCACGGAAAAGATTCCTGATGTGATGCCCACCCGGGTGCCCAACCTGCTGGTGAACGGTTCCTCCGGTATTGCTGTGGGTATGGCGACCAACATTCCGCCCCACAACCTGGGCGAAGTGGTGGATGGCTGTCTGGCGCTGATCGACGATGACAGTCTGACCCCGGACGACCTGATGGAGTACATCAAGGGCCCGGATTTCCCCACTGCGGGCATCATCAATGGCCGCGCCGGCATCGTGCAGGCCTACCGTACCGGCCGTGGGCGCGTGTACATGCGCGCCCGTGCCGAAATCGAGGCCACCGACAAGAGCGGCAAAGAAGCCATCATCGTCACCGAAATTCCCTATCAGGTGAACAAGGCACGGTTGATCGAAAAGATCGCCGAGCTGGTGAAAGACAAGAAAATTGAAGGCATCACCGAACTGCGCGACGAATCCGACAAGGAAGGCATGCGGATCGTGATCGAGCTGCGCAAGGGCGAGAACGCGGAAGTGGTGCTGAACAACCTGTACCAGCAGACCCAGATGGAGTCGGTGTTTGGTATCAACACCGTGGCCCTGGTCGATGGCCAGCCCAAGACCCTGAACCTGCGTGAGCTGCTGGATGCCTTTATCCGTCACCGTCGTGAAGTGGTGACTCGCCGTACCGTGTTCGAACTGCGCAAGGCTCGCGAAAAGGCGCACCTGCTGGAAGGTCTGGCGGTGGCGTTGAGCAACATCGATCCGGTGATCGAACTGATCAAGAGCTCGCCGAGCGGTGCCGAAGCGAAAGAAAAGCTGTTGGCCAAAGGCTGGGCGCCGGGTGATGTGCTGCAGATGCTGGAGCGCGCCGGTGGCGAAAACGCGGCCCGTCCAGATGGTCTGGACGAGCAGTACGGCCTGCGTGATGACCTCTATTACCTGAGCCCGGAACAGGCCCAGGCCATTCTGGACCTGCGTCTGCAGAAGCTGACCGGTCTGGAGCGCGAGAAGCTGATCAATGATTACCAGGAGCTGCTGGAAATCATTGCCGAGCTGATGCTGATTCTGGCCAATCCGGAGCGCCTGATGCAGGTGATCCGCGATGAGCTGACCGCGATCCGTGAGGAGTACGCCGATGAGCGTCGTTCCGAGATTGTGGCCTCTCGCCTGGATCTCAGCATGGAAGACCTGATCGCCGAAGAAACCGTGGTGGTGACCCTGTCCAACGGCGGTTACGCCAAAATGCAGCCCATCGATACCTACCGTGCCCAGAAGCGGGGTGGGCGCGGCAAGTCTGCCGGGCAGCTGAAAGACGAAGATTACGTGGAGCACCTGCTGGTGGCAGGCACCCACGATACCCTGTTGCTGTTCACGGATGCCGGCAAGGTGTTCTGGTTACGCACCTTCGAGCTGCCGCAAGGTGGCCGGGCCTCCCGCGGCAAGCCAATTGTGAACCTGCTGCCGGCGCTGGGTGCAGAAGAAAAAATTACCGCCATTCTGCGTCTGGATGCCGACATGGTGCGTCAGCAGAAAGCCGACAGCGAAGAAGACGAAGACACCACCATTGACGCGGAAGATGTGGTTGATGATGCCGCAGAGGGTGATGACGACGCCATCGTGGCCGATACCGTGCCCGGTCCGTTCATCTTCATGGCCACCTCCAGCGGTGTGGTCAAGCGTACCCAGCTGGCCAACTTTGCCCGTCCGCGCAGCTCCGGCCTGATCGCCGTGAAACTGCAGGAAGGTGAGCACCTGGTGAACGTGGCCATTACCCAGGGCCACGAAGACGTGATGCTGGTGGCGCGCAACGGCAAGGCAGTACGTTTCCATCAGTCCAAGGTCCGCGTTATGAGCCGTCTGGCCCGTGGTGTGCGGGGGATCAAGCTGGCGGACGGCGTCGACGTGATTTCCCTGATCGTGCCGGAAGAAGACGGCCAGATCCTCACCGCCTCCGAGAACGGCTACGGCAAGCGCACCCCGCTCACCGAGTACCCCACCAAAGGCCGTGGTGGTCAGGGCGTCATCGCCATGGTGGTCAACGAGCGTAACGGTGAGCTGGTCGGCGCCACCCAGGTGTTTGGCGGCGAAGACATCATGCTGATCTCCAACCAGGGCACCCTGGTGCGTACCGGTGTGGACCAGATCAGCACCTCCGGCCGTAACACCCAGGGCGTTCGCCTGATTCGCCTTGGCGAGGAAGAAAAACTCTGCGGCCTGGCCACCATTCCGGAACTGGAAGGGGCGGAGGAAGACGAGGAGCTGGACGGTGAAGAGGGTGAGGTGATTGAAGGGGAAGCGACCCCGGAAGCACCAGAGTCTGACGCCAGCGACGACGCAGAAGGCTGAACCGCAGGAGCGTCGCTCGCGGCGCGATCCGCTAAACCGTAAAAGCGGATTTGTCACAGAGTACACAGAGGAAAACACACGCTTTTCTCTGTGCCTCTGTGGTGACAAAGCCTTCGATTTTGACGCTGGAATCGCGTCGTGAGCGATGCTTCTGCAGCCAGCTTGGCCGATCCGATAAACAGGAATAACCCCGAGCCCGGTTTCGCCGGGCTTCTTTGATTAGACGGAGAACACAGATGTCCCGCGCCTATAACTTCTGCGCAGGGCCGGCGGCGTTGCCGACGGCGGTACTGGAACAGGCTCAACAGGAAATCCTCGATTTCCAGGGCAAAGGTCTGTCCATCATGGAAATGAGCCACCGGGACAAGGTCTTCGTGGATATCGCCGAAAAGGCCGAACAGGACCTGCGTGACCTGATGGGCATCAGCGACGATTACGCTGTGCTGTTCCTGCAGGGCGGGGCGTCTACCCAGTTTGCCATGGTGCCCATGAACCTGCTGGGCGAGGGTGAAACGGCGGATTACATCAATACCGGGCAGTGGTCCAAGAAAGCCATCAAGGAAGCGGGGCGCTACGGCAAGATCAATGTGGCGGCCAGCAGCGAAGACAGCCACTTCACCACGGTGCCCCCTCAAGAGAGTTGGAAGCTGTCTGCTAACCCGGCCTACCTGCATTACTGCCCCAACGAAACCATCGGTGGGTTGGAATACAGCTTTATTCCGGAGGTCGGTGAGACCCCGTTGGTGGCGGACATGAGCTCCACCATTTTGTCCCGTCCGGTGGACGTGAACCGTTTTGGCATGATCTACGCCGGTGCCCAGAAAAACATCGGCCCCGCGGGCCTGACGCTGGTGATTATCCGCAAAGACCTGCTCGGCAAGGCCGGTGCCCATGTGCCCGCCATGCTTAACTACCAGACCCATGCAGACAACGGCAGCATGTATAACACCCCGCCCACCTACGCCTGGTACCTTGCCGGCCTGGTGTTCGAATGGCTCAAGAAGCAGGGTGGCGTGGCCAACATGGCGGAAATCAACCAGCGCAAGGCCGAAAAGCTGTATGGTTTCATTGATGGCAGCGACTTCTACAGCAACCCGGTGGAAAAAATCAGCCGCAGCTGGATGAATGTACCCTTTGTGCTGGCAGACGATGCTCTGGACAAGACTTTCCTGGCGGAAGCCGATGCGGCCGGTTTGCTGAACCTGAAAGGCCACCGCAGTGTGGGTGGCATGCGCGCCAGCATTTACAACGCCGTACCGGAAGCGGCGGTAGATGCGCTGATTGCCTTTATGGCGGATTTTGAAAAACGTAACGGCTGAGCGGGGACGCCATGACCGAATCACTGGACAACTTGCGTAACCAGATCGACGCGCTGGATCAGCAACTGCAGGATCTGCTGAACGAGCGTGCGACCCTGGCCCACAAGGTGGCAGAAGTCAAAATCGCCACTGACCCGAATCCGGTATTTTACCGTCCTGAGCGCGAAGCCCAGGTGCTGCGCCGGGTTAAGGAGCGAAACCAGGGGCCGCTGGATGGCGAGACCATGGCGCGCTTTTTCCGTGAGATCATGAGTGCCTGCCTGGCGCTGGAGCAGCGCATGAAGGTGGCGTTTCTCGGCCCGGAAGGCACCTTTACCCAGCAGGCAGCGCTGAAGCATTTTGGCCATGCCGTAGAGTCCGTGCCGCTGGGGGCCATTGATGAAGTGTTCCGTGAAGTGGAAGCGGGCGCGGCCCATTACGGGGTGGTGCCGGTGGAAAACTCCACGGAAGGGGTGGTCAACCACACCCTTGACACGTTCATGAGCTCCGAACTGAAAATCTGTGGTGAAGTGGAGCTGCGTATCCACCACCACCTGCTGGCCGGCAAGCACACCCAGCGCGACAAGGTGACCCGGGTGTACTCCCACCAGCAGACCCTGGCCCAGTGTCGCCAGTGGCTGGATGCCCACATGCCTGGAGTGGAGCGGATTGCGGTCAGCTCCAATGCCGAAGCGGCCCGTCGTCTCAAGGACGAGTGGAATGCCATGGCCATCGCCGGCGAAATGGCGGAAGAGCTGTATGGGTTGGAGGCGGTGCAACGGAATATTGAGGATCGCCCGGATAACACCACCCGGTTCCTGATTATCGGCCGTCAGGACACGCCGGCTTCCGGCAAGGACAAGACCAGCCTGATGATTAGCGGCAAAAACCGCCCGGGTCTGTTGTTCGAGGTGCTGGCGCCGTTCCGCGACGAGGGCATCAACCTGACACGGCTGGAATCCCGTCCATCCCGCACTGCTAACTGGAGCTATGTGTTCTTTGTGGACTGCGAAGGCCACAAGGAAGATGCCAACCTGCAGTCGGTACTGGACAAGCTGGAAGCGGCCGGGAATACCATCAAGCTACTGGGGTCCTATCCCAAGGCAGTCCTATAGAAAGTCGGGTCTGACGCCAGACGTCTGGTGTCGGACGCTTTGCGGTTTTTGCGTCGGACGTCCGCCTTCAGGCGCCCGACCCCGATCAGATCCTCCCTGCGGCCCAGTCTCGCAGAGAGGATGCAAAGGGAGCTCCCACACATGACCTGCGATTACATCCAATTAGCCAATAGCGGTATCCAGCAGCTCAAGCCCTACGAGCCGGGTAAACCCATCGACGAGCTGGAGCGAGAGCTGGGTGTTTCCGATATCGTCAAACTGGCCAGCAACGAAAACCCGCTGGGGGCCAGCCACAAGGCCCTGCACGCGCTCAAGCATATGCACGAGCTGCACCTGTACCCGGACGGTGCCACCTTTTCGCTGAAAGCGGCACTGGCGGAAAAACTGAATGTGGCCAGCAACCAGCTGACCTTGGGCAATGGCTCCAATGATGTGCTGGATCTGATTGCCCGCGCCTACCTGCAGGAAGGCGATGAGGCAATTTTTTCCGAGTATGCCTTTGCGGTGTATCCGATTGTGACCCTGGCCTGCAATGCCAGACCGGTGCAGGTGCCGTCCAACCTGTTTGGTCATGATCTGGCGGCCATGGCGGAAGCAGTGACCGAGCGCACCCGGGTTATCTTCGTGGCCAACCCGAACAACCCCACCGGCACCTGGTTCAATGCCCATGCGCTGGACGAATTCCTGTCGCGGATTCCCGAGCGGGTCATTGTGGTGCTGGATGAGGCCTACTTCGAATATGTGGAAGAAAGCCATTACCCCAACGGCATCGATCGGCTGGGCCAATACCCAAACCTGATCGTGACGCGCACCTTCTCGAAGATTTATGGTCTGGCCGGCCTGCGGGTGGGCTACGGTGTCTCCAGCCCGCAAATTGCCGACGTGCTCAACCGGGTGCGTCAGCCATTCAACGTGAATACCCCGGCCCAGGTCGCAGCGGAAGCGGCGCTACAGGACGATGACCATCTGGAAAATTCCCGTAGCGAGAACACCTCGGGGCTGGTGCAGATTGCCGAGGGGTTGCAGGCACTCCACCTGGAACAGATTCCTTCCGTGGCTAACTTTATTGCGTTTGATTGTGGCCAGCCGGCCATGCCGGTCTATGAGGGCCTGCTCAGGGAAGGGGTGATCGTGCGCCCGTTGGGTGGCTACGGCATGCCTAATCACCTGCGGGTGACCATCGGCACCAGTCCGGAAAACGAACGTTTCCTGCTGGCCCTGAAAAAGGTGTTGAAGGATCTGGCCGATGGGTAGTCGCGAATACGTTCCATTCCCTGCCGTAGGAGCGTCGCTGGCGGCGCGATCACCAACCGCCAATCGCGCCGCCAGCGACGCTCCTACGGAGAGCAGTGATGTCTGAGCCACTCTTCAATCGCATCGCCATCATCGGCCTCGGCCTGATCGGTGGCTCCTTCGCCGCCGCTGCCCGCGAAAATGGCTTGGCACGTTCCATCGTGGCGGGTTCCCGCTCGGCGCGTACCCTGGAGCAGGGCATTGCCCTGGGGGTGGTCGATGACGGCAGCCAGGATCTGGCCGAAGCCGTCAAAGGCGCGGATCTGGTCTTTGTCTCCACCCCCGTGTCTGCCATGGGCAAGGTGCTGGCGGCGCTGAAACCCGGGCTGTCCCGTACCGCGATTGTCACCGATGGCGGCAGTGTGAAGGGTAACGTGATCAGCGCTGCCCGGCAGGCGCTGGGGGAGCACTACTCGCGCTTCGTACCCGGCCATCCCATCGCAGGCAAGGAAAAGAGCGGTGTCAGCGCGGCCGACGCCACGCTTTACCGGGATCACCGGGTCATCCTCACGCCCACGGACGACACCGATCCGGCCGCCACGGCGAAAGTCCGCGCTATCTGGACCGCCATGGGCGCCGAAGTGCTGCAGATGTCGCCGCAGTATCACGACCAGGTGCTGGCAGAAACCAGCCATTTGCCGCATCTTCTTGCGTTTTCGCTGGTGGATACCCTGGCCCGGCAGGGGGATTCCAACGAGATTTTCCGCTATGCTGCCGGCGGTTTTCGCGACTTCACCCGCATTGCCAGCTCCGACCCGGTGATGTGGCACGACATCTTTCGCGAGAACAAAGCGGCGTTATTGCAGGCTCTGGGCCTGTTCAGCGACGGTATCGACCGCTTCCGCGACGCCGTGGAAAAAGGGGATTCCGATGCCCTGATGGGCATCATGACCCGTGCCAATTCGGCCCGGGCACACTTTATGGCCATGAACGGGCGCACGTCCTACACCCGCGCCCAATTAGGTGAAGACAGCATCATGACAGATTCAAGCAAGGCCAACCCGACCTACCTGATGACTCCGGGTGGCAAGCTCAATGGCCGCATCCGCGTGCCGGGCGACAAATCCATGTCCCACCGTTCCATCATGCTGGGCTCCCTCGCAGATGGGGTAACGGAAGTCGAAGGCTTCCTGGAAGGCGAAGACGCCTTGGCGACCCTGCAGGCGTTCCGCGATATGGGTGTGGTGATTGAAGGCCCCACGAATGGGCAGGTGACCATCCATGGGGTGGGGCTAAACGGCCTCAAAGCGCCGGAAAAACCCCTCTACATGGGTAACTCAGGTACCTCCATGCGTCTGCTGACCGGCTTGCTGGCGGGACAGGCTTTCGATGTGGAGCTGACCGGGGATGCTTCCCTGTCCAAGCGTCCGATGGAGCGGGTGGCCAAACCCTTGCGGGAAATGGGTGCCCAGATCACCACCGGCAACGAAGGTCGCCCCCCGGTGCGTATCCGCGGTGGCCAGCCGCTCAAGGCGATTCACTATGATCTGCCCATGGCTTCTGCCCAAGTGAAGTCCGCGGTACTGCTGGGCGGCCTGTATGCCGAAGGCGAAACCTCGGTGACCGAACCGGCGCCGACGCGGGACCACACCGAGCGCATGCTGGGTGGTTTTGGCTATGCGGTGCGTCGCGATGGCGCCACCAGCGTGGTCAGCGGCGGTGGCAAGCTGACGGCCTGCAAACTGGAAGTGCCAGCGGATATTTCCTCCGCCGCGTTCTTCCTGGTCGGCGCATCCATTGCCGAAGGCAGTGACGTGACCCTGCCGCACGTGGGCATTAACCCCACCCGGACCGGCGTGATCGATATTCTCAAGCTGATGGGGGCCGATATTCGCCTGGAAAACCAGCGGGATGCCGGTGGTGAGCCGGTGGCCGATATCGTGGTCAAATCCGCGCCGTTGAAAGGCATTGTGATTCCGGAGGCGCTGGTGCCGCTGGCCATTGATGAATTCCCGGCCATTTTCATTGCTGCCGCCTGCGCCGAGGGTGACACCATCCTGCACGGCGCTGAAGAGCTGCGCGTGAAGGAATCCGACCGCATTCAGGTGATGGCCGACGGCCTGGCCGCGCTGGGTGTGGACCATGAGGTGTTTGACGACGGTATCCGCATTACGGGCGGGGCGTTCGGCGGTGGGGAAGTGCAATCCCACGGCGATCACCGCATCGCCATGAGCTTTGCCATGGCAGCCCTGCGTGCCAATGGCCCTATCACCATCCATGATTGCGCCAATGTGGCCACCAGCTTCCCGGGTTTTGCCCAGCTGGCCGGTCATGCCGGCCTGAATCTGGAGGTGAAATGAGTCAGGCGGCAGTATTGACCATCGACGGGCCGGTGTCTTCCGGCAAAGGCACCGTGGCCAGGCTGGTGGCTGCACGCATGGGCTGGCATCTTCTGGATTCCGGGGCGCTGTATCGTGTCCTGGGTTATCATGCGAGAAATCAAGGGGTTGCGTTGGATGACGAGCCCCGCCTGGTCGACATGGCCAAGGCTCTGCCAGTGCGCTTTGTGGAGCAACAGGGCGATACGGCGGTGATTCTGGCCGGTGAGGATGTCTCCAACATCATTCGTCAGGAAAGCGTTGGCGAGCTGGCCAGCCAGGTTGCGGTTCTGCAGCCGGTTCGCGATGCACTGCTGGCCCGTCAGCGGGCCTTTGCCGAGTCTCCCGGGCTGGTGGCTGACGGTCGCGATATGGGCACCGTGGTGTTTACCTCCGCCCCTCTCAAGATCTACCTCACCGCCAGCGCTGAAGAGCGCGCCAGACGGCGCTTTGAGCAGTTGAAGGAGAAGGGCTTTGGTGCTACCCTCGCGACCCTTGTTGAGGACATCCGCACCCGGGATGACCGTGACATGAACCGTGAGGTGGCGCCATTGCGCCCGGCAGACGATGCCGTGGTGATTGATTCCACAACGCTTTCGGTTGATGACGTGGTTAACCGGATTCTCGACGAGGCTGCGGCTCGCCAGTTGGCCTGACCCGCAGTGAGCACCTATCGACACCCTTCGGCAGTCCCTGCCGCGGGGTAATTGCGATTCCGTGTAAAGCGGCTGATCTGTCACTCCCTCACAAAGTAAGCCAGCTGGGGAGGGCGGGTCCAATTATCCATAACCCATGTCTGCTGGTTGGCATGTGAATTAAACCGAGAGACACATGACTGAATCTTTTGCTGATCTTTTTGAAGAAAGCCTCAAGGACCTCGACGTTGCTCGTGGCTCCATCATTAAAGGCACCGTGGTATCCATCGACAGCGATTGGGTAACTGTTAACGCGGGCCTGAAATCCGAAGGCATTATTGCCCGTGACGAATTCGTTAACGAGGCAGGCGAACTGGAAATCGCTGAAGGCGATGAAGTCGACGTAGCCGTAGACGCCATCGACGATGGCATGGGCTTCACCCGCCTGTCCCGTGAAAAAGCCAAGCGCGCCGAAGTGTGGGGCGAGCTGGAAAAAGCTTTCGACGAAGACGAGATCGTAAAAGGTCAGATCTCTGGCAAGGTAAAAGGCGGTTTCACCGTCGATATCGGCCCGATCCGTGCGTTCCTGCCGGGCTCTCTGGTAGACATCCGTCCGGTGCGCGACGTTGCTCACCTGGAAGGCAAAGAGCTGGACTTCAAAGTCATCAAGCTGGATCCGAAGCGCAACAACGTTGTGGTTTCCCGTCGTGCGGTGATGGAAGCCGAGCACAGCGCAGAGCGTGAGCAGCTGCTCGAATCCCTGCAGGAAGGCATGGAAGTCAAGGGTATCGTGAAGAACCTGACCGACTACGGTGCGTTCGTAGACCTGGGCGGCATCGACGGCCTGCTGCACATCACCGATATGGCCTGGAAGCGTATCAAGCATCCGAGCGAAATCGTGGAAGTTGGCCAGGAAATCGACGTCAAGGTACTGAAGTTCGACCGCGAGAAGATGCGTGTTTCCCTGGGGCTGAAGCAGCTGGGCGAAGATCCGTGGCACGACATCGTGGGCAAGTACCCGGAAGGTGCCAAGGTGAAAGCCAAGGTAACCAACCTGACCGATTACGGCTGTTTCGCCGAGATCGAAGAAGGTGTAGAGGGTCTGGTTCACGTTTCCGAAATGGATTGGACCAACAAGAACATCCACCCGTCCAAGGTTGTAGAGATCGGCGACGAAGTGGAAGTGATGATCCTGGACATCGACGAAGATCGTCGTCGTATCTCCCTGGGTATCAAGCAGTGTCAGTCCAACCCGTGGGATGCCTTCGAGCAGAAATACCAGAAAGGCGAGCGCATTTCCGGCAAGATCAAGTCCATCACTGACTTCGGTATCTTCATCGGTCTGGAAGGCGGTATCGACGGTCTGGTGCACCTGTCCGACATCTCTTGGGAAGAGCAGGGCGAAGATGCCGTGCGTAACTTCAACAAGGGTGACGAGCTGGAAACCGTGGTTCTGTCCATCGATGCAGAGCGCGAAAGAATTTCCTTGGGTATCAAGCAGTTGACAGACGATCCGTTTGCTCAGTATGTTGCTGCTAACGACAAGGGCGCAATTGTTAAGGGCAAGGTCACTGCGGTAGACGCGAAAGCGGCCACCGTGGAGCTGGCTGAGAATGTCGAAGGTACCCTGCGTGCCAGCGAAATCAGCCGCGACCGCGTTAACGATGCAACCGAAGTGCTCAACGTGGGCGACGAAGTGGAAGCCAAGATCGTCAACGTTGATCGCAAGAACCGTGCACTGAGCTTGTCCATCAAAGCGAAGGATCAGGCTGATGAGCGTGAGGCCATGGACAACCTGCAAGAACAGCAGGATGCCAACGCGCCGAAGACCATCGGTGATCTGATCAAGCAGCAGATGGAAAACAGCAACGAGTCTTAATCGGCTCCTCCCCGGGGTCGGCATTCGCCGACCCCACTGGGCAGGGAGCCCAGGGAGCAAGCTGTAATGGCGTTAACCAAGTCAGAACTGATTGAGCGGATTGCCGACCGGCAAACCCAACTGTCACCCAAGGATGTGGAACTGGCAGTCAAAACGCTGATCGAACAAATGGCCGATTCCCTGGCCGGCGGAGGTCGTATCGAAATACGCGGCTTCGGCAGTTTTTCCCTCCATTTCCGCGCACCCCGCGTGGGCCGTAATCCCAAGACCGGTGCCAGCGTCGAGCTGCACGGCAAGTATGTTCCCCATTTCAAGCCAGGCAAGGAATTGCGCGAACGCGTAAACGAATCCCTGCAAATGGATGCCGGGGAAGAATCCGATAGCGGCGATGCCGGTGGCCAGGCGGCTGCCAGCTAATTCGTATCCTGCGCTAGGCCGGCATAGCCGGTGAGGGAGTCCTGACATGCGTAACCTGTATCGCATCGTGGTCATACTGGCGGCGGTGGCCATCTTCTTTATCGCTTTTCTGTTTGTGACCAGTAACCGTGAAGCGGTCACACTGGATCTGGTGCTCTATAACCTGCAATGGGATGTGTCCCTCGGTGTGCTGGTGATTGGAGTTCTGGCTATTGGCCTGTTGACCGGGCTGGTGGCGGGTATCGGTCTGCGTGGTATCAAGAGCCTGTTTTCATGAGCGAATCCCTGTGGTTGATGCCGCTGTTCTTTGTTGCCATTGCAGCGGGTTTTTTTCTCGGGCGGCGTGAAAGCAAGCGCCGCCAGCGTCGTCGCATGGCCTCCTTGTCCAAGGACTATGTGGCGGGGATCAACTTTTTCCTGAATGAAGAGCCCGACAAGGGTATCGAAGCCTTGCTGAACGGACTGGATGTGGGCTCTGAAGGGCTCGATACCCACCTTGCGCTGGGCAAGCTGTTTCGCAAGCGGGGTGAATTTGACCGCGCCGCGCAACTGCACACCCATCTGCTGGAGCATGGCGATTTTTCTCGTTCGGTCCAGGAAGAAATCCAGCTGGAGCTTGCCCAGGATTACCTGGCCAGCGGTATTTTTGATCTGGCCGAGCAGGTTTTGCTGGAAATGCTGGATCAGGACTGCGAAGCCAAGGATGAAGTCTGTCGGCAGCTTATGGGCCTGTACGAGCAGGAGCGTGACTGGGTCAACGCCATTAGCATGGGTGAGCGGCTGATTAAGAACAGCCCGCAATTGGCCTCGGTGCTGGCGCAGTATTGCTGTGAGCAAGCGGACAACCTGAAAAAGGACAAGGACATCAATCCGGCCCGTCGCATGTTGCGCCGTGCGCTGTCATTCGATAATGACTGTGTACGTGCCAGCTTTCAGGAAGGCGAGCTGGAAATGGACGAGCAGAACTGGGAAGCCGCGATTCAGGCTTTCCAGCGTATCTGGACCCAGGACAGCGATTTCTTCGACGAGGTGCTGGACAAGCTGCGCAGTTGTTATCAGGCCCAGGATAAGGATGAGCACTTCATCCAGATGCTGGCTGACTACAGTGCAGAAAAACCCAGCACAAACCGCATCCTGCTGCTGTCAGAGGCGTTGAAAACCCGCTATGGCGATAAGGAAGCGGCAGACTTTATCGGCGAGTACATGAAGGCCAATCCGTCGGTGCGTGGTCTCAACAAGATTCTCGACATGAGTCTGGCCGGCATTGCCGAAGGTGAAGCGCGCGAGCATCTGGACGCTCTTCGCCAACTGTCTGAAAAATTGGTGAACAACAAGAGTCTCTACAAATGCCGTCGCTGCGGGTTCGAAACCCCGCTGATGCAATGGCGCTGCCCAAGCTGCAAACGCTGGGGTACCATCAAACCGGTGGTGAAGGAGGTTTGAAAGCAGCTATCAGCTATCTGCTGTGAGCTACGAGCTATCGCCCGATCAAGAAAGGCTGAAAAGTTCTTGATCCCTCGGCGTTTTTACGAAGCCGCTCCTGCAGTCTGCTATCACGCATTGCCTGCAGGAGCCAAAGCCAGGCCATTCTTGAACCACTGCCAAGCAGCGCCTACCATAGCCCCGCCTACCCACCACTCAGGAAGCCACCATGCCTATCTCCAGCCCTGTTGTTGTCGCTCTGGATTACCCCGATCAGGCTCAGGCCCTGGCCATGGCAGACCAGCTGGACCCAGCCAAGGTGCGCGTGAAGGTCGGCAAGGAAATCTTTACCCGCAGTGGCCCGGCGGTGGTTGAGGCCTTGCATGGCAAAGGGTTTGAGGTATTTCTGGACCTCAAATTTCACGATATCCCGAATACGGTTGCCGGTGCCGTGGCAGCGGCTGCCGATATGGGGGTGTGGATGGTCAACGTGCACGCTGGCGGTGGCCAGCGGATGATGGAAGCCGCCGCGAACGCGATTGCCAATCACCGTACCCGGCCGCTGCTGATTGCCGTCACCGTGCTCACCAGCATGGACCGTACTGACCTGTCGCAGATCGGGATCGTCGATGAACCGCAGGTTCAGGTGCGCCGCCTGGCCGAGCTGTCGAAAGCGTCAGGGATGGATGGCGTCGTGTGTTCTGCTCAGGAAGCCAGCTTGCTGAAACAGGCGTGTGGCCAGAATTTCGCGCTGGTCACGCCGGGGATTCGCCCAGCGGGGAGTGATGCCGGAGACCAGCGTCGGGTACTGACGCCCGTGCAAGCACGCGATGCCGGGGTGGATTACATGGTGATCGGCCGACCCATTACCCAATCTGCAGAACCTACATTGGTTGTCGACGAAATATTACAGAGCCTGGCCTGATAGGCTGACAACGATTACCCCAGCTGGCTGATAAACGCCATTGAAAGGGCCTTTTATTGTGCCATCTCCAACTATAAGGAGATCAATCATGAAAGGATTTCAGATCGCACTTACCCTTCTTACGCTGGCCTTGAGTGGTCTGTCGTTTGCTGTCGAAAGCTCCCCTGAACCTGCTCCGGCTAGCGCTGAGGCCAGCGCCACCATGCCCGACCGGGTCAATCTCAATACCGCCGACGTTGACCAGTTGCAGTCTTTGAAAGGCGTAGGCCCGAAAACAGCAGAATCAATTATTCAGTGGCGGGATGCGAACGGTCCCTTCACCAGTGTGGAGCAGCTGCTGGTGGTGAAAGGCGTCGGAGAAAAGACGCTGGCTGGCTTGCGAGACAGTATTACGGTGCAGTAACGTCTGCCCGGGGCTGGCGCTTCGCTGGCCTGCCAGGGGGGCAGTACGGCCCCTCTGGTGCACGGATGCCGGGGAATTATGGTGAAAAAGACTTACGGTTTACTGCTGTGCCTGGGCGCACTGATCACAGGATGTGCCACTAATACGGTATCGATCCCCGACAATCACTACAGCGATGCCTATCGTGGTGTGCCGTCACCGGCATCGATATTGTTGTTACCCATTTCGCCTGACAAGGACGAATACCGTCATGGTGTAAGCGCTGTGACCCATTTGCTGGTGGAGGATCTGCAAACCCGCCATACCGTGGAAACAGTGTCTGTCCCCGTGTTTAACGCTTCCTGGCAACAGGCCATTGAAGACGTCGGCGGCATTTACTCTGCTACCTCTGGTGCGTTTGATCGAGAGCGCTACTTCCGAGCTGTCGAAGAGCTGTTACAGGAGCTTAATCCAGAGGGCGATCATGACATCGTGATTTTTCCCGCTTTGGTAGAGCGCCAGGCGCAGAGCACGGGTAAATACGCAACATGGGACGGAGTCAGACGCGCCAATATTACCGATGGGCTCGATAATGCCCGCTTCTCTCGCTGGCACGGCAGTGTCGGGGCGGTATCATTACAGCTAAACAGTTTCGATGGTCAGGGGCGCTGGTTGGCCACCAGTTATGGTGGATTGGTATTGCCGCACTTCTACACAATCAAAGACAAGATTCCACGCACCCACCTGAAAGATGACATGTTTGCGGATGAGAATGCGCTTGAGGAAGGTGTGCGACTGGCGGTAGTGCCTTTGCTGGGGCCGGTAGTGAAAAACAAGTAGCCTGCAGGAGGGGCAGGGCCCCTCCACAGTGGCTACTCGCTGGGGTCGCTTTCCTTCTTGCCTTTCGGTGCGGGCTCAGGAGTCTCGGCGTTCGCTTTCGCCGTTTCCCCCTCGTTAGCCGGGCGATCTTGGGCGTTGCCGGTATCGCCGCTGGGCTGCTGGGCTTTCTCTTTTTCTTTACTGGCTTTTTCCGCCTGCGCTTCCACCTCTTCGGTCGATTTTTCTTCACCGATACGGAAGGCGGCAAAGCCGGCATGGATGACCTGATTCACGGCCATGCCCAGCACCCGGCCATTGTAGGGGGCAATGATGGCGCTGCCGGTGTTGCTGATCGGGTCGGTGACGGTGCCCAGAATCTGCCCCTTCTTCACCTTGTCGTTCAGTTTTACCTCGGCCAGCAAGATGCCACCCTGATCGGCACGGATCCATTCTGATTCGAAGAACACCGGCTGCGGAGCGCTCCAGAAACGGCTGGCTTTCTGCATCTGCAGGTTTTCCAGCAGGGTTTCCAGTGCCTGCACCCCGTAATTCACCGCCTGGGTTTCCAGCCGGTTGGGGCCACCGGCTTCCATAGTCACGGCGACAATACCGTCTTTCACGGCGGCATCGCGCAGCATTCCGGTGACGCCAGGGCTGTGCAGCACTGTCATGCCGCCAAAGTGCTTGGCAAACTCCACCACCTCGGGTTTGTCCAGATCGGCGCGCAGCTGGGGCAGGTTGACGCGCTTCTGCGAGCCGGTGTGCAGGTCCACCAGATAATCACAGTGACTGACAATGTTGCTGTACAGGGAATGGGCCACGCGGCTGGCGGCGCTGCCATTCTTGTTGCCGGGGAAGTAGCGGTTCAGATCTCGGCGGTCGCTAAGATAGCGGCTGCCGCTGCGAAAGCCGTCCAGGTTGACGATGGGAACACCGATCACGGTGCCGGCCAGCTCGTCGGGCTCCAACTTGTACATCAGGCGCCGCACCATCTCGATACCGTTGAGCTCATCACCATGGATGGCAGCGGTGAGGCAAAGCTGCGGGCCGGGTTTGGTGCCATGGGCGACCAGCACCGGCACCGGTGTGGCAATAGAGCCGAATGACTGATCCGGGGTCCAGTGCAGGGTGGCAAAGGTGCCCGGATCCACTACCCGGTTAAGCAACGGCAGAGGGTGGGGCGGCTCCTCGGTGGGCTGGGAGTCTTCGTCCACCGCTTGTACCGGTACATGACTCGCCTTGTTCGGCGCAGGATTCTCTTCCTCCTGCTGCCGCTCCAGGGCCCGTTCCTCATCTTCCACTTCGGTTGCCAGGGCGGGCTGGAAGGCCAGCATCAAGGCAAGCAGTACGCTCAGATAGCGGATCGGTGTTCGCACAACCACTCCTGTGATGGGTTAGCCGAGCTGATCCAGTTCGTCCCAGCGGGCATAGGCGCTTTCCAGGGCCTGCTGTAGCTCGGTTTGTTGCTGTTGGGCAGCGCTGATGTCTGCCGGATCGCCCTTGTAGAACGCCGGGTCAGACATGCGGGTCTGCACTGCATCCAGATCCTGTTCCAGTTGCTCGATCTGGCCGGGTAACTGCTCCAGCTCGCGCTGGTCCTTGTAAGACAGTTTCTTGCGCTTTGCCGGGGCCTGCGGCGGTGCAGCGGCTGCGGGCTTGTCGGCTTTGACGGGCTTTTCCTTCACAGGTTCCGGACGTTGACGAATCCAGTCCTGATATCCCCCCACATAACTGTTGAGAGTACCGTGCTCGAACACCAGGGTCGATGTCACCACGTTGTCGATGAATTCCCGGTCGTGGCTTACCAGCAGCAGGGTGCCCTGATAATTCATCAGCTGCTCTTCCAGCAGCTCCAGGGTTTCCGCATCCAAATCGTTGGTGGGCTCATCCAGCACCAGCAGGTTGAAGGGCTTGGTGAACAGCTTGGCCAGCAGCAGACGGTTGCGCTCGCCACCCGACAGGGACTTCACGGGCTGGCGCACCCGGCCGGGATCGAACAGGAAGTCCTGCAGGTAACCGATCACGTGCTTGTTCTGGCCATTCAGTGAGATCACATCGGAGCCCTCGGCCACGTTGTCGATCACGCTCTTGTTCTCGTCCAGGGTGTCACGCAGCTGATCGAAGTAAGCCACTTGCAGCTGGGTGCCCAGCTTCAGGGTGCCGCTGTCGGGCGGCAGCCGATCCAGCAACAGGCGAATCAGGGTGGATTTGCCGCAGCCGTTGGGGCCAAGAATCCCCACCCGGTCGCCGCGCAGCAGGTTGACGGAAAAGTCGCGCACGATCTGCTTGCCGCCGACGGCATAATTCAGCTTGTCCGCTTCGACCACGACCTTCCCGGAGCTGTCGCTGCTTTGGATGGTCAGGCTGGCGGTGCCGGTGCGATTGCGGCGCTGGGCGAACTCGTCGCGCATGGCCTTGAGGGCCCGTACCCGGCCTTCGTTACGGGTACGGCGAGCCTTGATGCCCTGACGAATCCATTTTTCTTCCTGGCTGAGCTTCTTGTCGAACTCGGCGTTGGCTTTCTCTTCCGCATCCAGGGCGGCCTGCTTGCCGGAGAGGTACTTTTCATAGCTACCGGGCCAGCTGGTGAGAATGCCCCGGTCCAGCTCGATGATGCGGGTCGCCAGGGCGCGGATAAAGGCCCGGTCGTGGGAGATAAACACCAGGGTGGCACCGTAGCCTTTTAGAAACTCTTCCAGCCACTGAATCGATTCCATGTCCAGGTGGTTGGTGGGCTCGTCCAGCAGCAGGATATCCGGTTCCTGCACCAGCGCCCGTGCCAGCAGCACGCGGCGCTTCATGCCACCGGACAGCCCGGCAAACTGCATGTCACCGTCCAGGCTCAGTTTGGACAGGGCAGTGTCTACGCGCTGGGACAGCTGCCAGGCGCCGCGGGCCTCGATCTCGCTGCTCAGCTGCTCGAACCGGGCCAGCACCTTGTCATCGCCGTCAGCCAGTTGATGGCTCAACTCCGCATGTTCGCTAAGCAGTGCGCCGTGTTCGCCAAGCCCCTGCGAGACCATGTAGTGCACGGTGTGGTCCTGGTCATCGGGCACTTCCTGCTCCAGACGGGCAATGCTCAACCCCTGGGTCTGCTCGATGTGGCCGTCATCCGCCTGGATTTCCCCGGCGATGACTTTCATCAGGGTGGACTTGCCCGCCCCGTTACGGCCGATAAGACACAGGCGCTCGCCACTGTCGATGGAAAGGTTCACATGATCCAGCAAGGCCTGCTGGCCATAGCTGAGCTGTATTTCGCGAAGCGTGAGTAGAGGCATACTTTGGCGTGATCAAATATGTGAGTATTGCGATTAAAGCTGCGAGCTACGAGCTGTGAGCTTACAGTCGCGATTGAGGCGGTTGTCATATCAAAAGCTGTGCCCGCGCACAGACGCAGGGCGCGGAACGAGAGCATTGAAGGTGGCAAGGCACATTGCGCGACTCGTCGCTCAAAGCTGATAGCTTGAAGCTGTAATTGAACGCGCAGTGTAGCAGCTTGTTACCGCCCTGTACTGGCCCAAATGCGGGGGCTCGGGCAGGCTTTGGGGAAGGACGGAGGGAGTCAATGAGCGAGTTTTTACGGGAACGCTATGAAGAAGTGGACCTGACGCCGGGGCAGGGCAAGATCACCGCCACCGTGTCCATCGGCCTGGGGGTGCTGGCGCTGATGGGCAGCTTCTGCTTTCTCTACCCTGAGCTCTTCACCACCCCGGAGTTTCGGGGTTTCTATAACGCCCAGGTGCTACGTATTGCCTTGTTTATCGGCATTGGTATCGGCTTCACCTGCGGTTTCTTCAGCGTGTTTCGCCATCAGGAAAAGCGTTACGGCATCATCGGCATGGTGTTGGCGTGCATGGCCGCACTGATTGGCTCCGGGCGGCTGGATGTGCCGCCGGTGGATGGCCGCAGCCTGTATGCCGGGCTGGATTATTTCATCCTCACCCTGTTGGTGCTGGCGCTGGTGTTTATTCCCCTGGAGCGGGCCTTCCCCAAAGATCCGGCCCAGAAAACCCTGCGTGGTGGTTGGGTTACCGACATGAAGTATTTTCTGTTCAGCCATGTGGGGCTACAGCTGATCAGCTTCTTCACCATCATTCCGATTCAGGTGGTGCTGCACGACAAGGTAGACATCGGCTTCCAGCAAGCCATTGCCAGCCAGCCGTTGTGGCTGCAGTTTATCGAGATCCTGATCGTCATCGACCTGGGCAGCTACTGGATTCACCGCGCCTTCCACGAAGTGCCCTGGCTGTGGAAATTCCACGCGGTGCACCATTCCACCACCCAGATGGACTGGCTGGCCTCGTCGCGCCTGCATGTGGTGGAAATCATCGCCAACCGCTTTGTGGGCTACCTGCCGATCTTTATCCTCGGTTTTGCGCCATCTGCGGTGTACGCCTACCTGGTGTTCGTGTCGTTCCACGCCATCTTTATCCACGCCAATGTGCGTTTCCGCTTCCCGGGCATCCGCTGGCTTATCGCCACGCCGGAATTCCACCATTGGCATCACTCCTCTGAAGACCTGGCCGTAGACAAAAACTACGCCGCCTTCCTGCCCATCTACGATAAACTGTTCGGCACCCTGATCATGCCCAAGGAGCTGGCCGCCGAATACGGCACCCGTGCCAGCACCCCGGTGCCGGAAGGCGTGGTCAAACAGTTCCTGTTCCCGTTCCGCCGGGGTTAAACCGCTGCACCCGTAGGAGCTCTCTGTGCCCTTCAGGGTATGCCTGCAAGCGATCCTTACCCATCGCCTGCAGGCAGGCTCCTACAGAATCATGAAGAGCCAATATGGAAGACGTAATCGAACTGCTGCGCGAACGCCACGAAGGTGGTCTGGTGGCGCTGGAACTTCCGGACGAAGACCGTCTGGTAGAAATCGAAGAGCAATTACTGATCCCGCTGCCCGGTGACTACAAGGAGTTCCTGCTCAACGCCAGCGACATCATTTGCGGCAGCCTCGAGCCCGCCACCGTCATGGATGATTATGCCCACAATTTCCTCCCGGAAATGGCCGCCAACGCCTGGGATCAAGGCATGCCCCGCTACCTGATCCCCGTCTGCGAAGCGCCTGCCGGCATCTACGCCATGTCCCAGGAAGGCAGCGTACTGCTATGGGTGCCCGGCGAGGGCATCCGTGAGGAAGAGGAGTGGGGGAGTATCTGGCAGTGGGCGCGGGAAATCTGGCTGGAAAGTTAGTTAACAGTTAACAGTGAATAGTTAACAGCGGCGCGATAGCGCATTGTTGTGATTTCCAAGCATGAGGCCGCGCCCGGATTTCGGGTGCGGCCTCATGCGTTAAAAGGCAAAGGGACAAACCGATAGTAACTTGACAGGGTGTGCCGGTCGGACAGCCTTCACTGTTCACTGTT
>NZ_AXBZ01000039.1:0-4308 GCF_000475295.1 Alcanivorax sp. P2S70 | reverse complement strand
TTCACTGTTCACTGTTCACTGTTCACTGTTCACTACCTTTCAAAAATCCCGCAAAGATCGCCCGCGTTTCTTCGCTGAACATCCTGTCTGCAAACATCACGCTTTCTTTTTCGATCTGGGCCTTGAGGGCATCGTGACCGTGGCGCATGAGTTGTTTGGTCATGGCCATGGCGGTGGGAGATTTGCTGGCCAGTTTTTGGGCCAGTGCCATGGCGTCGGCTTCCAGGGCATCGGGCTGGGTGCGGTAGGCAATCAGTCCGCAGCGTTCGGCGTCTTCGGCGCTCAGGGTATCGCCTGCCATTAGCAGACGGGCCGCGTTCTGGCGACCGATCAGCATGGGGAGCAGCAGACTTGAAGAGGCCTCAGGTACCAGGCCCAGGTCGATAAAGGCGGTTTTGAAGCGCGCGTTATCGGCGGCGATGACCAGATCACAATGCATCAGCAGGGTCGTGCCAATACCGGTGGCACTGCCTTGCACGGCCACCACAGTGGGTTTGTCCAGGGCCATGAGGCCATGGACAAGGATCATGGCCGGGCTGAGCTTGCCCCCCTCACGGCTGGCGGGATCGGCATTGAGGAAATCACCGATGTCGTTCCCCGCACACCAGGCGCGCCCCTTGCCGCTAAACAGCAGGGCGCGCACCGCCGTATTGCCGGCGGCATGCTCTACCGCACGTGTCAGATCCTCATACATGGCCTTGGTCAGGGCATTGAGCTTGTCGGCACGGTCCAGAGTCAGGTGCAAGACCCCGTCCTGTAGCTGAGCGGTGATGTGGCGGCTTTCCAGACCGATCTGCTGTTCCATTTCCTGTGGGGGTGTTGCCATTGGGCCTCCGGTTTAATCCGTGGTCATAACATTCGAGAGATAATCAAAATAACGAAATAGTGTTCCAAATAAAACATCATTGCCTATGCATGAGACTTATTGGTCGGGATTCAAAATATCAATTTCACTAACTATGCTGGCTCCTCTAGGCTGGGTCTCTGCCTGAATTTGCCCAAGGAGACCGGCATGGCCCAGTTTTACCTTGTTCGTCACGGACAAGCGTCGTTCGGTAGCGATAACTACGATCAGCTTTCCCCGCTGGGGCACCAACAGGCCCGTTGGCTGGGGGAGTACTTTGCCGAGCGTGATATGGGCTTTGATGCACTGATTACTGGCGATCTGGTTCGGCATCAGGAAACCGGTGCCGGGATTTGCGAGGGGCTTGGCGTGCAGTTGCCCGTGGATATTCAGCCGGGCCTGAACGAATTCGATTTCCACTCCATTGTCGATGCCTACCTGGCTCAGCACCCCGATCAGGCGCCGCCGGAAGGGGCGTCAGCGGCGGCCTTCTACAAGGCGCTGAAAACAGCCATGACCCACTGGCGCGATGACTCACTGACCGGTGACCTGCCGGAAACCTGGCAGATGTTTGCCGACCGGGTCGCTGCCGCACGGGCACATATTCAGTCGCACTACAGTGAGCGGGACAGGGTCGTGATTGTCAGTTCCGGTGGGGCCATGGCCATGTTCATGAAACAGGTACTGCAAGCCGCCGACGAAACAGTGGTGGAGCTGAACCTGCAAATTCGCAATACCAGCGTGGCTCACGGGTTCTTCAACCGTAAGGTGGTTCGCCTGGCCGGTTTCAACAATGTGCCGCATCTGGATCGCACAGATCGTCTGGATGCCATTACCTATTTTTGATCGCAGCAGGGGCCGCTCAGAAGCAGCATAAGACTGCACCCGGCGGCCACGATATAACCAAGGGAGAGCTTCATGGAATTTCAGTACAGTGAAAAAACCCGGGATCTGATTACCCGTGTCCGTCATTTCATCGACACCGAAATCCGCCCGGTGGAAGAGCTGTTTCACGAGCAACTGGACAAGAGTCCGTGGGAAACCCCGCCGGTGATGGAAGAGCTGAAAGCCAAGGCCCGGGAGCAGGGGTTGTGGAACCTGTTCCTGCCGAAAGAGTACGGTGAATACAGCGCCGGGCTGAGCAATCTGGAATATGCACCGCTGGCCGAAGAAATGGGCCGCAGCCGTATTGCCTCGGAAGCGTTTAACTGTGCGGCGCCTGATACCGGCAATATGGAAGTACTGGCCAAGTACGGTAACGATGCCCAGAAAAAGCAATGGCTGGAGCCGTTGCTGGAAGGCAAGATCCGCAGTGCCTTTGCCATGACCGAGCCGGAAGTGGCGTCTTCCGATGCTACCAATATTGAGACGCGTATCGAGCGCGATGGTGACGACTACGTTATCAATGGCCGCAAGTTCTACATCAGCGGGGCCATGCGCAAGACCTGCGAGATCATGATCGTGATGGGCAAGACCGACCCGGATAACCCCAACCGTCATGAGCAGCAGTCCCAGATTCTGGTCCCCACCAACACCCCGGGCGTGAAGATCGTGCGTCCCATGAAGGTGTTTGGTTACGATGATGCGCCGGAAGGGCACGCAGAAGTGATTTTCGACAACGTGCGCGTACCCAGGGAAAACATGATCCTGGGTGAGGGCCGTGGCTTCGAGATCGCCCAGGGCCGCCTGGGGCCGGGCCGGATTCACCACTGCATGCGTTTGATTGGTGCCGCACAGGAAGCCTTCGAGCTGATGGCCAAGCGCGTGAACCAGCGCGTGGTCTTCGGCCAGCCCATGAGCAAGCAGGGCTCTGTACGCGAAGATTTGGCCAAATCCTGGTGTGAAATCGAGCAGGCTCGCCTGCTGACGCTGAAAGCAGCGGCCACCATGGACAACGAAGGTAACAAAGTCGCCAAGGATTTGATCGCTATGATCAAGGTGGTGGCGCCCAATATGGCGTTAAATGTCATCGATCGGGCGATCCAGGTCCACGGTGCGGTGGGCTTGAGCCAGGATACCCCGCTGGTCAACTTCTTCAGTTATGCACGTACCCTGCGTCTGGCCGATGGGCCGGATCAGGTGCACATGATGCAGCTGGGCCGCAATCTGGCCAAACGTTTCGCCTGAGACGAGGGCGCTTGCCCGGTGTGATCCGTCACACCGGGCTTTGCCATTTGAGCAGCACAGACAGAACAACAGGAGAGCTCCATGTCCCAGGTGGATACGCTGGATACCGAAAAACTGGCCCGTTACCTCGAACAGCATATTGACGGCTTCAAGGGCCCGATCCAGGCCGACAAGTTCGAGGGGGGGCAGTCCAACCCCACCTTCAAGATTACTTCCCCCTCCGGTGCCTATGTGCTGCGTCGCCAGCCGCCGGGCAAGCTGCTCAAGTCTGCCCACGCTGTCGATCGCGAGTACCGTGTCATGGCGGCGCTGAAAGACACCGATGTGCCTGTCCCTACGGTGCTCCACTTGTGTGAAGACCGTGACGTCATCGGTTCCATGTTCTACGTGATGGAGTTTTGTGAAGGTCGCATCCTGTGGGGCGCGGCGCTTCCGGAAGCGGGCGACGGCGATGCCGGTAATGCCTTGCGTGCGACCATGTACGACGAGATGAACCGTGTCCTGGCTGCGATGCACAGTGTGGATCTGGAGGCCGTTGGCTTGAGCGATTACGGCAAGCCTGGCAGCTATTTCGAGCGTCAGCTGGGTCGCTGGAGCAAGCAGTATGAAGCCTCCAAGCTGGAAGAGATTCCCGCCATGGATGAGCTCATTGCCTGGCTGGAAAAACACCTGCCGGAAGACGATGGGCAGGTGGCGCTGGTGCACGGGGACTTCCGTCTCGACAACATGATGTGGCACCCCTCCGAGCCGAAAGTGATTGCGGTGCTGGACTGGGAGCTGTCGACATTGGGCCACCCGCTGGCGGATCTGGCGTACCAGTGTATGGGGATGCGTATGCCCCAGCGTGGCGCCAAGATGGCCGGCATGCAGGGGGTAGACCGCAAGGCACTGGGTATTCCCACCGAGCAGGAGTACGTCGACATGTACTGCCAGCGTCGGGGTATCGACAAAATCGACAATTGGGAATTCTATCTGGCCTTCAGTTTCTTCCGCCTCGCGGCTATTTGTCAGGGTGTCGCCAAGCGGGCGGTGGATGGCAATGCTTCTAGTAAGGAAGCGTCACAGGTCGGTGCGCTGGTGAAACCGCTGGCCGAAATGGCGGTGGACATTATTCACAACGGCGCCTGAGAAAAGGCGCCCATAAGGGCGCCGTGGGTCACAACACTGGCGGCACGCTGAAGACTGCAGACAGGTCATAAAAGTGCTCAAAGAAGCGCAAGGGAACCTCTGAACAACTCCTTGCGTGCTCAGTCTTTCAGGCTGGTTCGCAATCTAGGCGCGATTTTGAAGGTGTATGTCCATCCATCGAAAAAGCGCAACAACGAGTGCGGGCCAGC
>NZ_AXBZ01000038.1:0-5504 GCF_000475295.1 Alcanivorax sp. P2S70 | reverse complement strand
GTGATGAGGATTTTGTTGCAAAAAGCCTTTCGCATGCTGATGGAACAGAAGACGTCAATGTGCCGCGTGCACAACGCAGGCCGCCGCCCCCCTCGCTTGAAGAGATTGTTCGGAGTAACCCAGACCGAAATGCTGCGATTATTGCCGCGTATGCAAGTGGAGGCTATAGCTACCAGGATATTGGCAGCTATTTTGGTCTTCACTTTACAACAGTGGCGAAGATTGTCCGGCAGGCCAAGTCTGGATAGGAAAGTGGGGTGGTATAAAATATAGACTTGGCCCCACCCCTTTAATTATCAGGGTACTTGGGAAAAGGCGAACCATTATTTTGCTGATAAGCAATCCGAGGTGAACCAAATTTTGTTCACATCAATACTCGGTGGTGGGATTCTGAAAACCTTTCATGTTAGTTCTGGTTTAATTATGGCTGGGGGTGTTGGTTCTACAGGGGTAGGGTTAGCCAGAAACGGGGTTCCAGGCGCTGTAGCTGCGGCCAGTAGTTATGGACAGGTCGTTACAGGGGTCTCATCTTGTGCGTATGCAATTTCTTCTTGTTGGGTGACGGCTCCAGTCGCCCTTGATGGAGTCAATGATTATTATAAAGCTGTTTTGTCTCCTTCTAATCCGGCTTTAAATAGATCGAGTTTATACGCTATTGGTTCAAACTTTGTTTTTGGTGATTCGAAGCCAGGGGGCGTTTTAGACTATGCTACCGATGCTCTCTCCCTTTTTTCCTCCCCCCATCGCTTATTGGATTATAAAAATAATGACTTGATTTCTGAGGTTGTTGGGGTCTCCTCCGGTGGGGTTGGATTGTTCTCGGAATTAACTAGCGGAAGGTTGAGTGTAAAGGGTGGCGATGATGAATGAGTCTAATGTTTTATACTATGCTAAGCCTTGGGAGATTTTTATTTGTATTGTGGCTTTCCTTAGCCTAGTGCTCTGGATGGTTATTAGTGTTCCCTCTGTATCTGATGAGAATGTTTATTCAGTTGATGATGTGATTGTGTCTTATCGCTGCTTTAGTGGCGGAAAATCGGATTATGTGAAATTTATAGGGGCTTCCGGAAGAAAATATAGTGTGGGGGCGCGAAAAGGTGATTGCCGCAATTCCAAGGATAAGTTTGATTTTGTGGGGAAAAATGTAACAGCCTATTTTGTGGATGGTGGTGACGAAATTCCCATTCAGCTTGATATAGATGGTATTGAAGGGTACGAGGGGGGGGTTACTTATAATCTCGTTATAATGGTGACTTTGATTGCAGCTAGTTTGGTTTTTTTTCCATTTTTCGTTTTTTTGGTTGCGCGTCAAAAAAAGGAAAGGGAACAAAAAACGCAATAGTAATTGGTCATTGGTCACGGAGGTCAGACGCAATCATCGGGGGCACAATCATCGGGGACACGCAGAGCGCCGGGCCAAGCTGGCGGTAAATCAAGCGGTGCAAGTCCG
Organism: Alcanivorax sp. P2S70; assembly: GCF_000475295.1. Classification (NCBI taxonomy): domain Bacteria; kingdom Pseudomonadati; phylum Pseudomonadota; class Gammaproteobacteria; order Oceanospirillales; family Alcanivoracaceae; genus Alcanivorax; species Alcanivorax sp. P2S70. The sequence continues at coordinate 4,054 of NZ_AXBZ01000038.1, read as the reverse complement.
CTATTTGGTAAGGGGGTCGCGGGAAGTCGAGGACACGCATGAATTGGAAGATCTCCTACAAGGGTTGTAGCCTTTAGCTGATATTAATCTGTCCTTTTGGTCAGTACTGTTGGGGCATGGCATAGCAAGGAGGCTGCCCATGACCCGCGCTCGTTATACCCAGGTATCCCTCGATTCTACGTCTTACTATCACTGTATCTGCCGCTGTGTACGGCGGGCTTTTCTGTGTGGCAAGGATCATTATTCCGGTCAGGACTACGAGCATCCGAGAGTATTGGCGAGAGTATTGGGGTCAGGTCTATACTTTAGACTTTCCTTAGTTTAGGGTTTGGTGATGTCTAGACCAATCCGTATTGAATTTCCAGGAGCGCTTTATCATGTGACGTCCCGTGGGGATCGGCGCGAGGCGATCTATGAGGATGAGGAAGACAGGGAGCGTTTTCTGGCGTTGCTTGGCAATGTTGCGTCGGATTTTAACTGGGTTTGTCATGCCTGGTGTTTGATGGGGAATCACTACCACCTCGTCATCGAAACACCGGATGGCAACCTTTCCAAAGGGATGCGGCAACTGAATGGTGTTTACACGCAGTATAGTAACCGGCGTCATCGACGGGTGGGGCATCTCTTTCAGGGGCGTTATAAAGCGATTCTTGTCGATGGTGATAGTTATCTGCTGGAGCTGGGCCGGTACGTTGTATTAAACCCGGTGCGGGCGGGGATGGTGAAAGAGCCAGGAGAGTGGCCCTGGAGCAGCTATTTGGCAATGGTCGGTAAACAGCCCAGCCCTCCCTGGCTGGAAACGGATGGCCTGCTGGCTGCTTTTGGCCGGAAGCGTGCTGTGGCGATAAGGCGATACCGCGAATTTGTGTTTCAGGGAATAGGGGGAGAGTCGATCTGGATTAACCTCAAATCGCAGGTTTTTCTGGGTGATGAGGATTTTGTTGCAAAAAGCCTTTCGCATGCTGATGGAACAGAAGACGTCAATGTGCCGCGTGCACAACGCAGACCGCCGCCCCCCTCGCTTGAAGAGATTGTTCGGAGTAACCCAGACCGAAATGCTGCGATTATTGCCGCGTATGCAAGTGGAGGCTATAGCTACCAGGATATTGGCAGCTATTTTGGTCTTCACTTTACAACAGTGGCGAAGATTGTCCGGCAGGCCAAGTCCGGATAGGAAAGTGGAGTGGTAAAAATATAGACCTGACCCCGACTCCTTCACATTGCAAATGGAATTGTGAAGCCGACCATGACATGGACCCTGGGGACCGGTTCTATTGGTGTGATTGATGGTTATTACGACATTTTTGATATTAAAGGGCCGCCAGGTTATGTCCCGAGTGGGGTTGAGCATTTGATTTAGGGAGGTTTTTTTACTGGTCAGGCTGTTGGTTCCGGTCTTAAATCATCATCAGATTACTATGAGTATAGAAAGGGAGAGTGATGGGGCAGTCTGAAGCATTCTTGGTGTCGGCTATAATTAGTTTGTTTGTAATGTTTGCTTACCCGTATTTTTTTGGAAAGAGGTATCAATCCGATACGGCTAAAATATTTTCTGGTTGTGGGGTGGGTGTGCTTTTTATGAATTTAATGCATTTTTTCTCGTCTGGCTCAATTGTTTCTGGAAAAGATGGAAGTGCTGTAGGTCTGTTGGACACTTTGTGGTTGACGATAGGGGTGTTTTTATTTATGGCGTGGGCGGCTGCGTTGTCTGAGATTTTCCTGAGAAGAAAAATGGATAAGATTAAGAAATTAAAGAAACATTGAGGGTCAGGTCTGAATGGCACTCGCGGTTTCAAGTAATAAGTGCAATTCATTTACGCGGCGAGTAGATCCTCTCGCCACCCCCCCCTCGCTTGAAGCGATTGTTTGGAGTCACCCAGACCGAAACGCTGCGATTATTGTCGCGTATGCAAGTGGAGGCTATAGCTACTAGGATATTGGCAGCTATTTTGGTCTTCACTTTACAACAGTGGCGAAGATAGTCCGGCAGGCCAAGTCTGGATAGGAAAGTGGGGTGGTATAAAATATAGACCTGACCCTGGCTCCTGACCCTTTGAAAGATCAAGGCTATCCAAATGGTATTCCGATTGAGATTCGAGAGTTTCCTGGGGCAGGCTAATGAAGATTGTCGAAATTACGAATGTATTGAAATCACTGGGTTGGTCGATATCGAGAGACGAGGTGGGTGATCGTCTTGCTTCCTATAGGTTGTCGGATCGGACCGCGGATATCATTTACGGCCTGAAAAAGTTGCCTGACAAACAGCAGCTATGGGTCATGCGCTCGACTTCAACGGATGCGTTTTCTAGCGCTTGCGCTAAAGTTGATCCCGGTTACGGGATGTCCGCTCCTCTCGTGACGCCGTGGAACAACCCAGATATCCGCGCGTCTTCAATTCTTGAAGAGCACGTCAGGCTGGCGTCGGAGGAGGCGATCTTGTGGGCGCGGGAGCAGGATTTGGAAAAAGCGTTGCGGGAGCACGCAGATTTGCCGACCGGTGCGCCGGGCGCGCGTCCAATCTGGCACTTGGCGGCATTGGCGTTGCTTGGTGATATTGCGAAGCTGAAATCCTATCAGGCCAGTTTTGAGGGCGGTGACCGGCTCGGTTTCGTACCCTATGTAACTAAGGGTTATATTGATCGGGCTGTGTCTCTTGCCGAAGAGCTAGAGAATAATCGGGCGTAACGCAACAAGCATAGCGAGGGTCAGATATCCTTTTGAAGGTTAGAAATTAAGTAGAATAAGGAGTTTTGGGGCCTGAGTTTTGGGGGCAGGTCTAAACTTTAGACTTTCCTTGGTTTAGGGTTTGGTGATGTCTAGACCAATCCGTATTGAATTTTCAGGAGCGCTTTATCATGTGACGTCCCGTGGGGATCGGCGCGAGGCGATCTCTGAGGATGAGGAAGACAGGGAGGGTTTTCTGGCGTTGCTTGGCAATGGTTGGCAAGCAGCCCAGCCCTCCCTGGCTGGAAACGGATGGCCTGCTGGCTGCCTTTGGCCCGAAGCGCGCTGTGACGATAAGGCGATACCGCGAATTTGTGTTTCAGGGAATAGGGGGAGAGTCGATCTGGATTAACCTCAAATCGCAGGTTTTTCTGGGTGATGAGGATTTTGTTGCAATAAGCCTTTCGCATGCTGATGGAACAGAAGACGTCAATGTGCCGCGTGCACAACGCCGGCCGCCGCCCCCCTTGCTTGAAGAGATTGTTCGGAGTCACCCAGACCGAAACGCTGCGATTATTGTCGCGTATGCAAGTGGAGGCTATAGCTACTAGGATATTGGCAGCTATTATGGTCTTCACTTTACAACAGTGGCGAAGATAGTCCGGCAGGCCAAGTCTGGATAGGAAAGTGGGGTGGTATAAAATATAGACCTGACCCCGACTCTGACCCGGGCGTATGCCTGAAAGTGTCCATGGAATATTGGGGGCTGGTCTATACTTTAGGCTTTCCTTGGTTTAGGGGCTGGTGATGTCTAAACCAATCCGTATTGAATTTTCAGGAGCGCTTTATCATGTGACGTCCCGTGGGGATCGGCGCGAGGTGATCTCTGAGGATGAGGAAGACAGGGAGGGTTTTCTGGCGTTGCTTGGCAATGGTTGGCAAGCAGCCCAGCCCTCCCTGGCTGGAAACGGATGACCTGCTGGCTGCCTTTGGCCCGAAGCGCGCTGTGACGATAAGGCGATACCGCGAATTTGTGTTTCAGGGAATAGGGGGAGAGTCGATCTGGATTAACCTCAAATCGCAGGTTTTTCTGGGTGATGAGGATTTTGTTGCAAAAAGCCTTTCGCATGCTGATGGAACAGGAGACGTCAATGTGCCGCGTGCACAACGCTGGCCGCCGCCGCCCTCGCTTGAAGCGATTGTTCGGAGTCACCCAGACCGAAACGCTGCGATTATTGCCGCGTATGCAAGTGGAGGCTATAGCTACCAGGATATTGGCAGCTATTTTGGTCTTCACTTTACAACAGTGGCGAAGATAGTCCGGCAGGCCAAGTCTGGATAGGAAAGTGGAGTGGTATAAAATATAGACTTGGCCCCGACTCCTTTATTC
>NZ_AXBZ01000037.1:0-4714 GCF_000475295.1 Alcanivorax sp. P2S70 | reverse complement strand
CCGCACTCGTTGTTGCGCTTCCTTCGAAGGTGAAGAGCCGATGGATGGACATACACCTTCAAAATCGCGCCCCTCTTTACCTTTTGACCCATAGAGGGGGCGGACCAGCCTGAAAGACTGAGCATGCAAGGAGTTATTCAGAGGCTCCCTGGTCTAACGCCATGAAAACTGATGCTTTTCGTCATTTGACCCGCCGGTCACCCCAGCTAGTATAAATGACAACGAGTGATCCGCTCGGCCCAGACACCCTTGGGTTTTTTTGCGGTTTTGCAGTGATCCTGCAAGGCCGCCTGGCTACGCGAAAAAGGACGCACGCCCATGCAGAAACGCAGTTTTTTTGATGATATGGATCCCGCTGAAACACGGGAATGGCTGGACGCACTGGAATCAGTGGTCGAGCGGGAAGGCCCGGAACGGGCTGCCTGGCTTCTCGATGTCATTGCCAACGAAGCCCAGGAACAGGGCATCCACCGTACCCATCTCAACACCCCCTACCTCAACACCATTTCCCCGCAAGACGAAGCCTCCATTCCCGGTGATGTATTCATGGAACGCCGTATCCGTTCCCTGGTGCGCTGGAATGCGCTTGCCATGGTGATGCGGGCAAACATGAACAACGACGATGAACTGGGTGGCCATATTGCTTCCTTCGCTTCGTCGGCCACCCTGTATGACGTGGGGTTCAACCATTTCTTCCGGGCCCCCAGCGATGAAAACGAAGGGGACCTGGTGTTCTTTCAGGGTCACTCGGCGCCGGGCGTGTATGCGCGGGCCTATCTGGAAGGGCGTATCAGCGAAGAGCAACTGGATAATTTCCGTCGCGAAGTGGACGGGCAGGGTCTGTCGTCTTACCCGCACCCGTGGCTGATGCCGGATTTCTGGCAATTCCCCACCGTGTCCATGGGGCTGGGGCCGATCCAGGCCATCTATCAGGCCCACATCATGAAGTACCTGCAGAACCGGGAGCTGATCCAGAAGGACAACCGCAAGGTGTGGGCCTTCATGGGCGATGGCGAGATGGACGAGCCGGAATCCCTCGGTGCGCTGGCTTTGGCCGGCCGCGAGAAGCTGGATAACCTGGTGTTTGTGGTCAACTGTAACCTGCAGCGTCTGGATGGCCCGGTACGGGGTAACGGCAAGATCATTCAGGAACTGGAAGGCGTGTTCCGGGGTGCAGGCTGGAATGTGATCAAGGTGGTCTGGGGGCGTTTGTGGGATCCCCTGCTTGAAAAAGATAACCAGGGCTTGCTGCGCCGCCGTATGGAAGAGTGCGTGGATGGCGAGTATCAGGCCTACAAGAAGAACGGCGGCGCCTACACCCGCGAGCATTTCTTCGGCGCTTATCCGGAGCTGAAGGAGTTGGTGGCGCACATGTCCGACGAGGACATCTATCGCCTCAACCGTGGTGGCCATGACCCGTTCAAGGTGTACGCGGCTTACCATGAGGCCACCAAACACACCGGGCGTCCCACCGTGATTCTGGCCAAGACCGTAAAAGGCTATGCCACCGGTGCTGGTGAGGCGGTGAACAAGACCCACCAGATGAAGAAGCTGGATCTGGAAAGTCTCAAGGAATTCCGCGACCGGTTCGACATGCCTTTTACCGACGAGCAACTCAAGGACGTGCCTTACTACCGGCCGGACCCTGAGTCAGCGGAACTGCGCTACATGAATGAACAGCGCAACAAGCTGGGTGGATACATGCCAGTGCGTCGTCAGCAGGCCAGTCAGGCGCTGACCATTCCGGGCCTTGATGTGTTTGCCAGTTTTCTGGAAGGCAGTGGTGATCGCGAAATCTCCACCACCATGGCCTTTGTTCGCATGATGAGTGCGCTGATCAAGGACAAGCAGATTGGCGACCGGGTGGTGCCGATTGTGCCCGATGAGGCCCGCACCTTCGGGATGGAAGGGCTGTTCCGTCAGCTGGGCATCTATTCTTCCGGCGGTCAGAAGTACGAGCCGGAAGATGCTGGCCAGGTGATGTATTACCGCGAAGACAAAAAGGGTCGCATCCTGGAAGAGGGCATCAACGAAGCGGGGGCCATGTCCGGCTGGCTGGCAGCGGCCACCAGCTACAGCGTGCACAACTTTGCCCTGATTCCGTTCTACATCTACTACTCCATGTTCGGCTTCCAGCGTATCGGCGATCTGGCTTGGGCGGCAGGTGACAGCCAGGCCCGAGGCTTCCTGCTGGGTGCCACCGCTGGCCGTACCACGCTCAACGGCGAAGGCCTCCAGCATCAGGATGGCCACAGCCATATTCTGGCGGGCACCATCCCCAACTGCGTCAGCTACGATCCGACCTACAGCTACGAGCTGGCGGTGATCCTGCACGATGGCCTCAAGCGCATGTACGAAGACAACGAAAAAGTCTTCTACTACCTGACACTGATGAACGAGAACTACGTGCATGGCGCCATGCCGGAAGGGGCCCAAGAAGGCATCCGCCGCGGCATGTACCTGCTGCGCGAAGGCAAGGGCAAGACCAAGAGGTCGCCACGGGTTCAGCTGCTGGGCAGCGGTACTATCCTGCGTGAAGTGGAGGCCGCCGCTGAGCTGCTGCGCGAGGACTTCGGCATCGCCGCGGACGTGTGGAGCGTCACCAGCTTCAATGAGCTGCGTCGTGAAGGTATCCAGAAAGACCGTGACGAGCTGCTCCATCCGGACAGCGAGCGCGAGCAGAACTGGGTCGAGAAATGCCTGGATGGCCGCGAAGGCCCGGTGATCGCATCGACCGATTACATGCGCAGCTTTGCCGACCAGATTCGTCCCTGGGTGAAATCCCCTTACTCCGTGTTGGGCACCGACGGCTTCGGTCGCAGTGACTCGCGCCAGAAGTTGCGTCACTTCTTTGAGGTGGACCGTCACTTCGTGGTGCTGGCGGCGCTGAACGCGCTGCGCAAGGAAGGCAAGGTGGATGCCGCCACAGTGAAGCAGGCCATCGAACAATATGGCATCGACACGGATAAACCCTATCCGGTGATGCATTGATCGCACCTCAAGACAATCTCACTAAAAGGAGACTGGTGTGAGTGAGAAGATTCAGGTTCCCGATGTGGGCAGCAGTGATCCTGTTGACGTCATCGAGATCAGCGTAAAAGTCGGCGATACCATCGCCGCGGAAGATACCATTGTGGTACTGGAATCCGACAAGGCCACAGTGGAAGTCCCGGCTCCGAAAGCCGGCAAGGTCACTGCCATCAACGTGAAGGTGGGGGACCGGGTCAAGGAAGGGGATGACCTGCTGGAGGTCGAGGCCGATTCAGGGGCGGATGACAACGCCCCGTCGCAGGAAGAAGCAACAACTGACACGCCAACCGAGCAGGAAACCGCGCCTCAGCCAGAGGCTGAGCAGGCACCAGCCAAGTCAGCCAGCGGCACGGAATCGCGCACGGAAACCGTGACGGTGCCGGACCTGGGTGATATCGATGGTGCCGAGATCATCGAAGTGAGTGTGGCGGCAGGGGATGTGCTGGAGGCCGAGCAGGTGATCGCGGTGCTGGAGTCCGACAAGGCATCGCTGGAAATCCCGGCGCCCCAGGCGGGCACCGTGGAGTCCGTGATCATCAAGGTGGGTGACAAGGTCAGTACCGGTGATCCCTTGCTGACGCTGGCGGTATCCGGTGGTGATGCGGCGCCCAACGCGACAGAAAACACCGCAACGTCGTCTGCTTCTGTATCGCAGACCAGTGCCTCCGATAAACAGGAACAGAACAAGCAGGAGCAGGCCAAACCCGCGCAGACCTCCACCGCTATTCCCGCAGCGGCAAACTCTCCCGGCAAGGCAGTTCATGCCGGGCCGGCGGTGCGCAAGCTGGCCCGGGAAATGGGCGTGGATCTGGGGCAGGTGACCGGAACCGGTCCCAAGGATCGTATCCTCAAAGAGGATGTGCATGCCTGGGTGAAACAGCGCCTGGAATCACAGAGCGCGCCGGCAACCGGCAGTGGTGGAGTGTCGCTGGATCTGCCGGAGATCGATTTCAGTCAGTTTGGGGATGTCGAGCGGGAAGAGCTGAACAAATTGCGCAAGGTGTCTGCCCAGAATCTGCACCGCTCCTGGTTGACCATTCCCCATGTGACCCAGCATGACAATGCGGACATCACCGACTTGGAAGCCTTCCGCAAGCAGCAGAACAAGGCGCTGGAACGGGAAGGCGTCAAGCTCACCATGCTGGCGTTCCTTGTGGCCGCTTGTGCCAAGGCGCTGAAGGAGTTTCCACGCTTCAATAGTTCACTTGAGAACAGTGGCGAAGCCCTGATTCACAAGCACTACATCAACATCGGTATTGCGGTGGATACCCCCAATGGTCTGGTGGTGCCGGTGATCAAGGAAGCGGACAAGAAAACCCTCAAAGAAATCGCCCTGGAAATGGGCGAGCTGGCGGAGAAGGCGCGCAATCGCAAACTCACCCCGGCGGACATGAAGGGAGGTACGTTCAGTATCTCGTCGCTGGGCGGTATTGGTGGCACGGCGTTTACGCCCATTGTGAACTGGCCGGAAGTGGCCATACTCGGGGTGAGCCGTTCGGATATGCAACCGGTGTGGGATGGCAATCAGTTTGTCCCGCGGCTGACCTTGCCGTTGAGTTTGTCCTATGACCACCGTGTCATTGATGGGGCAGATGCGGCACGGTTTACCACCTATCTGAGCCAGTTGTTGTCAGATATGCGGCGGGTGTTGTTGTAGGGGGGCGCCCAGAACGAAGAAAGCCGG
>NZ_AXBZ01000036.1:0-5418 GCF_000475295.1 Alcanivorax sp. P2S70 | reverse complement strand
AAAGCCCGGCAATGCCGGGCTTTTTTGTAGCCGGTGACGGCTTAGTGACCAGAGATAATCAGGTTACCCGTCAGATCCAGGCCGATCAGCTCCACATCACCCAGAGCGGAAGCAGTGCCATCACCCAGGGTAAGGTTAGCCATACGAACATCGATACCGTTGGTGGCATCACCGATGTTATCCAGGCCGATGACCAGACCACTAGCAGAAATATCGATGCCAGTGTTCACAGTCAGGTTGGCGCCACCGCTATCGACTACAGACAGGTCAGTAGTCAGAGAGCCGCCAGACACCGAACCGCCGGCATCAGAAACAGAGAAGCCGCTCAGGGAAACACCGCCAGTAATGGAGGTATTCAGAGCAATCATGTTGCCCTGAGGCTCGTTACCCAGCTGAATGTTCATGGTGGTCGCACCCAGAGTAAGGGTACCCAGAGTCACAATACTGGAAACAGTATTGGCCGTAGACCAGGCCGGAGTAGTGTCGTCACGACCGGAGGACGCAACACCCAAAGTACCCAGGTTAACTGACAGGTCAGCAGGCAGGCTTACCTGAATGTTCAGGTAAGGCGCATCAGTGCCAGTAGCGTTACCGTCGTCTGCGTCGATAATCAGGGAAATCTGATCAGTCGTATTGGCGCGGGTGATAGCAAAGCCATCGATAACCAGAGCACCAGCACCGTTAGCGAGGCCATCGGTGTCGTGAATTTTAAGACCAGCAGAAATATCAGTTGCCAGACCAATGGTGATACCGTCACGACCCGTTACGTCAGACAGCGCATCGTCCTGCATCGGCTCGAGAGCCAGGGCGCTCATGGGCGCGGCGGCTACGGCTGCTGCAAGAGCAAGTTTCTTGAAACCCATTGTTATTCTCCTCGTGTGCACAACGTTGTTGTAATGCTTATAGTGCGCCCCGGTTCTCGCAGAGCACGCATTTACGTTAACACAACAGTTACAAAAGCCAATGCGTCCGTTACAAAACTTTTTGTCTCCAACGCCAACCTCTATCCCGCTGATATAAAAGGATTTATTAAACAGTGGCACGAATGTATCAGCAAAATATTCCCAGGCCAGCTTTCGGCAATCGCATAATCTGTTACTGCCAGTAACAGGATAGGCACCCTTTTCTGTAACAGGTAAACTAGCGTTGCCCAAAAATGAACCGGTGACATGATTACACGCTGCCTATACCGCTCCGGGGGGCAACTTCTTGCCCTGCCCCAGCCCGATCTGACCCTTATCGCCTCGAACGAGGATGACATGCGGGCCTGCATGACCCAGGTGAAGCGCGAACTCGGGACACGATACCGATTTGTCTGCGGCTTGCTGCCCTATGAAAGTGGCCATTGGCGGCACAACCTGCGGGTAGCCCCCCTGCCGGTTACGCTATACCTATATAAAGAACCACCCATGTTATTGGCTGACTCGGGGGAGGATCCCGGGGACTTCCGCCTGCATGGGGCCTTCAAACCAGATCAATCGAAAGGCGAATACCTCCAGTCCCTGTCACAAATTCGGCGTTACCTTGAGGCTGGAGATTGTTACCAGGTCAATTTGGCGCAGCGCTTTTCCGCTCCTTTCAGTGGCTCGGCCCTCTCGGCATGGCTCGCACTGGATGCTGCCCACCCCGCCCCCCATAGCTGCTATTTTGATACTGGCGATCAACAGATCTTTGGTGTATCACCAGAGCGTTTTCTGTCCATCCGCCAGGGCAAGATGATCAGCGAACCGATCAAGGGTTCACGGCCCCGGGGCGCAACCCCGGAAGACGATCTCATCCTTGCCCAGGAATTGCAGGCCAATCCGAAAGACAAAGCTGAAAATCTGATGATCGTTGATCTTCTACGGAATGATCTTGGGGCCTGCTGCAAGCCAGGCTCGATCAGTGCCTCGCCGCTGTTTGAACTACGACAATTCAGCAATGTTCAGCATCTTGTCAGCACAGTAAACGGCGAGCTCAGCGATGGCATCTCCCCACTGGAGGCTCTCTGGCAAGCGTTTCCCGGCGGTTCGATTACCGGTGCACCCAAAAAACGCGCCATGGAAATTATTCATGAGCTCGAACCTTTCGAGCGGGGTGCTTATTGCGGCAGCTTCTTCTGGATGGATGATCAGGGCAACCTGGATAGCAATATCCTGATCCGCACCATGCAGACGGAGGGAGACAGGATCTATTGTCATGGTGGCGGGGGGATCGTGTTTGATTCCGAACCGGAAGCCGAATACGAGGAGAGCTACTTCAAGGTCGCGAAACTGATGGGGGCGCTGGAAGACGCTTTTTTGTAAGGCTGGATCCGGGCAGAGGGGATTTGACAATAATGGCGGAGAGGCACATTCGCCCATTTGCGCCTAAAGCCCTTGTGGGAGCCTGCCTGCCAGCGATGGATCGTCGTTGGCCAGGAAACGCCAGCAACCGAGCCCCCACAGGAGCATCACAGACAGTCGCTGGCGAGGCAGGCCCCCTACAAGGCGTGACCGGCTTCGTGTTACAGCGGGATATCGCGCGGGCTGGCCTTGACGATTTCTTTTTTCAGGTCTTCGTAGCTGTGTACCGCCGGGAATTGCGGGAATTCGGCAATGACGTTTTCCGGAGCATGGAACAGGATGCCCTGCTCGGCTTCAGACAACATGGTCGTGTCGTTGTAGGAATCGCCGGCGGAGATACAGTGATAATTGAGGCTATGGAAGGCCTTGATAGACATGCGCTTGGGGTCTTTCTGGCGCAGCTTGTAATCAGTGATTTTGCCGCTCTCATCGACTTCCAGGCGGTGACAGAACAGGGTCGGCCAGCCCAGCTTCTTCATCAACGGCTTGGCGAATTCGTAGAAGGTGTCCGACAGGATGATCAGCTGGAAGTGCTCACGGGCCCAATCAACGAATTCCTTGGCGCCCTCTAATGGGTCCAGGGTATCGATGACTTCCTGGATATCAGGCAGGCCATAGCCTTTCTCATCCAGAATGCGCAGACGCATCTGCATCAGTTCATCGTAGTCCGGGATGTCCCGGGTGGTGGCACGAAGTTCCTCAATGCCGGTTTTCTCGGCGAAGTTGATCCAGATTTCAGGAATCAACACCCCTTCCAGGTCCAGACAGAGCAGTTCCACGGTTTTCCCCTATGGGTTGATCAGGCGCGCACAATGTAGCTGCGAGCCCTATAGAAATCAATTGGCGCCAGATAAAGGCCGGTTCTGCACTCAGAGCACAGCGTCCACGCAGGAGAACCCTCAACAGGCTTCAGGGGGGGCAGAATTCTCGGGGGACGGGGGCGCTGAAAGTGCACAGGACCCACTTGCCCAGAGCACTCATTGGGCAAGACACATCAACAGATAAGGCACAAAGCACCGAATCAAGCGGTTTCACATAGTGCACGCTGTGGCCCCTGGCGAGCGGATTCTAGCGGACGGGCAATTCAATGTCGGCAAACAGAGCTTCACGCTCTTCCCTGTTACTCGCCTTGATCGCGGCTTCTACCAGGTTCTGGCTGAGGTGAGGTGCAAATGCCTTGAGGAAGTCGTACATGAATCCCCGCAAGAAGGTCCCCTTGCGGAAGCCGATTCGGGTGGTGCTGGATTCAAACAGGTGGCTGGCATCCAGCGCGACAAGGCCCTTGTCTTCAACCGGGTCCACTGCCATATGGGCAATGATCCCTACCCCCATCCCCAGGCGCACGTAGGTCTTGATCACATCGGCATCGGCGGCGGTGAATACCACCTTGGGCTCCAACCCTTTGTCCGTGAAGGCGTCGTCCAGCTTGCTGCGGCCAGTGAAACCAAACACATAGGTCACAATCGGGAATTCCGCCAGTGCTTCCAGGGTCAGGGGTGTTATCTTCGTGAGTGGGTGCCCCTCGGGAACGACGACCGTACGGTTCCAGCGGTAGCACGGCATCATGATCAGGTCTGAAAAAAGATCCAGGGCTTCTGTGGCGATCGCGAAATCGACACTGCCATTAGCCGCCATCTCGGAAATCTGCATGGGCGTACCCTGATGCATATGCAGGGAGACATCCGGGAACAGTCGGGTGAACTGATGGATCACCGGCGGCAAGGCGTAGCGTGCCTGGGTATGGGTAGTGGCGATACTCAGCTCACCGCGAGACTCATCACGGAATTCCTGGGCGACACGACGAATGGATTCGGTCTGCTGGAGAATTTCGCCGGCAATGCGCAGAATCGCCTGCCCGGCTGGAGTGATATGGGTCAGGTGCTTGCCACTGCGAGCAAAGACCTCAACCCCAAGTTCGTCTTCCAGCATGCGGATCTGCTTGCTGATACCCGGCTGCGAGGTGTAGAGCGCAGCAGCGGTGGCAGACACATTCAGATCATGGCGCGCGACTTCCCAGATGTAGCGTAGTTGCTGCAGTTTCATCCTTGCCTCCGCAAGCTGATCCTATACCGGTTATAAGAATATAAGGAATTATGCGTTCCGCGCATAGCACGCATAGGGAGACTAACCCTCCTGCTTTCGCCGGTTGGCAATACCATGGGGTACATGACCCGCGGCAACGTGCCGGGAGGCAGATTCACAATGCCCCTGCTGATCATCAAAGAAGACATCGGCGCCGAAGGCTCTCAGGAAATCTCCCTTGGCGAGCCCGCCCAGGAACAGGCTTTCGTCCAGGCGAATATCCCATTCCCGCAATGTGCGTACCACCCGCTCATGGGCCGGAGCACTGCGGGCAGTGACCAGTGCCGTGCGGATTGGGCAGCTTTCCACGGGAAAGCTGTTCTGAAGCTGGTGCAGAGCCGCCAGAAACGGCTTGAAAGGCCCGCCATCCATAGGCTGCCTGGCGGAGCGCTTTTCGTTTTCGGTAAAGGCTTCAAGCCCATCGCTCTGGAAGATCTGTTCCGACTCATCCGAGAACAGCACCGCATCTCCATCAAAGGCAATCCGCAAGATGCCATCGGGCCGTTGGCACTGGCCGCCCGAGAGAATCGTGGCAGCCGCATAGCCGGCTTCCAGGACTTGCTGAACATCTCCGGGATCAGTGGAAAGAAACAGGTGCGCCCCAAACGCCGAGACGTAACGGTGGGGACTTTCCCCCCCGGCAAAGGCAGCACGGGTGATCGGCAAACCGTAATGCTCAATGGAGTTGAACACGCGCAGGCCAGTGTCAGAGCTGTTTCTCGATAGCAGGATCACCTCTACCCTGCCCTTACCTTCATCCAGCTCATTGATGGCCAGCAGCTTTTGTACCAGCGGGAAGGCATCACCCGGGGCCAACACATCCTCTTCGTGATTGACCTGATAATCCTGAAACGCTTCCAGCCCTTGCTCCAAATAAACCTGGTGGCTGTCTGAAAGATCAAACAGGGCTCGCGAACTGATCGCTACCACCAACTTTCCATCAAACGAAACCGGCATAGTCCATTCCAACTGTTTGGGGCTTTCATTAACCAGGGAACCTCTGAATAACTCC
>NZ_AXBZ01000035.1:0-11056 GCF_000475295.1 Alcanivorax sp. P2S70 | reverse complement strand
CCGGCATTGCCGGGCTTTTTTGTTTGTTGAAAACAGTTTGAGCATAATTTTTAATGCCTCCTTAACGATTCTGTTCAGGTAATTCCCTTGAGCACCAAAACAATGACAAGAAAAGCAATTCATGCGTATCAGGCAGGTAATCACATTGAGGCGTTGAAACAAGTTGAGAAGGCTCGGGAAGCAGGGATGCTCAGTGTCGAACTGCTTGAAATCGGGGCACAGTCGGCGCTTGCCACTGGAGATCTTAATCGGGCGCTTCAATTCATTGAGGCAGTAATCCATCAAGCTGGGGCTACGGTCCAGCGGGCCATGTTTTATGGTGACTTGCTGACCCGGCTTGGCCGATTGCAGGCCGCGGCTGATGTTTTTCAGCAGGTTATTCGTCAGCAGGATGCGAATCCTATTGCTTGGAAAGGCCTTGCGAATTGTCTATTCAAGGCCGGTGACTGGGAGAGAGCCAGGGCTGCATACTCGGCAGTCGTAGAAAGGGCTCCCAAAGATCTCGAGGCAAAAGCGTTTTTGGCAAACTGTATTCTCAAGACTGGGGCCTCTGGTGGTGCTGCTGCCATCCTTGCAGACGTTGTCAGGGATGCCCCTGACTATGCCATGGCGGGTGTGTGGTATGCAGAGGCGCTCCGTCGTTCCGGTCGAGTCGAGGAGGCTATCCCTTATCTGGAGCGCTGGGAGTCCCACGCTGAAGTCGGTGGGTTGGCCAAGCGTTTGCTTGTCGCTTGCTGGATGTCAATCGAAGATTATGAGCCAGTTCAGTCAGTACTGGAGCCTTTAATCAGGTCGAACCCTGATGACCCCGAATTGATGATCTTGCATGCGAGGTGGCTTGCGGTAGAAGGGCAGCGAGACGAGTCCCAATCCGTTATGAAGAGAATGCTGAAGCATCATCCTGATCAGTTTGGAGCTTGGTCCCCTTACCTTGATACCTGCAAGCAGCCACTTGATGGAGAAATGGCCGCGATGTTGTTTGATGCCTGTTCGCGTGCTGAGCAGCGTTCGGACTTGAGGGACAAAGGCGCGATGTATTTTGCGGTAGCAAGGCAGCATCAGCTGGCTGGAAACCGAGATGCAGAGATGCAGGCTCTGGTTAGTGCGAACAGGGCAATGGCGAAGCTTTCTCCCAGTGACACCCATAAGAATGCGGGCTATGGCCAGAGGATAATCCGCTGTTATCCCTCTTCGGTTATCTCCACGAATGACGCCGATGATACAGCGTTCGCTCCTGTTTTTATTCTGGCGCTCCCTCGATCTGGCACAACTCTCCTTGAGCAGGCCCTTGGACGTCACCATGCAACTGTGGGTGCAGGTGAAGCCGGTTTTGCTTCAGAGGCATGGCACGCTGTGACCGGCAACTGGGCAATCATTTCCAATCCCGAATCTCATGAAAAGCTGGATGCCAAGGGGCTGGAAAAATTTAGGGGCGCCTTTCTGTCAGCCGTATCAAAGGCGGGTCTGGATCAGGGTAAGATTATGATTCACAAGGGAATTAATAATCATAAGATTGCTGGGCTGCTTGCCGCCGCCTTTCCCAAAGCCCGATTTGTGGCCTTGTCGAGATCGCCCCTGGACGTAGCTTACGGCTGTTTTCGTCAGAATTTTGAATTCCAGCCGTTTAGTTTCACTGTGGAGGGTATAGCCAGTGAAATCGCCACTTATCAACGAAATGTTCAGTGGTGGCAGCAGCAGCTGGGTGAGACAAGGCTATACTCAACCCGCTATGAGGCTCTTGTTGACGATTTTGAGGGTGAGCTTAGAGCCCTGCTTGCTTGGTTGGACCTGCCTTGGGACAAGAATTGTATGGATTTCGCCAGGGCAAGCCGAGTCGGTACAGCCAGCATGAATCAAGTCAGGGAGGGCGTCTTTACAACAGCGGTAAACAAGGTGAGCGATTATGGCGATCTTTTCTCCCCCTTTGCTGAGGCCCTGAAGCAAGAAGGGGTCATTTTGTAGTATTTCGTGATTGACTATGTAGCCTGAGCGGACAGGGTGGTTACCCGGCGAGGGTGTTTGTCCCTCCGGCAAATCAACATAGTTGCCTGGACCGGGTGACGTGGTTAACATGTCAGCCATTATCAGAAACAAACAATAACAATAACGCTGGATGCCAACAGATGCTGACTTCCATGCTGGGTGTGGCGCTGATCTACTTTGCCGTCAACGAATCTGTAGTGGTCGAATCGCCGCAAAAGGGCGAAATCTACTACGAGCACCCAACCCAACCTGTCTCACTCCGCGAACGCGATATCGTGGTCAAGCCGGTATCCGAATTCCGCTACCACAATGTGGTGCGTCAAGCCTACGACTATTCCTGTGGGTCGGCAGCGCTGACGACGGTTCTTAACCAGTATCTTGGGCGCCAATTTCAGGAGCGTCAGATCATGGAAGGGCTGTTGCGCTTTGGTGAGACGGAAAAAATCGTCGAGCGACGCGGGTTCTCACTTCTGGACATGAAACGCCTGGCTACGGCGCTGGGGCACCCCAGCGGCGGCTTTAGAGCTGAAATGTCTGATATCAAGACGCTGGATCACCCGGCTATCGTTCCTATCGCTTACGGTGGCTTCAAGCATTTTGTCGTGCTCAAGAAGTACCAGGATGGTCACGTGTACGTGGCGGACCCGGCTCTCGGCAATATCAGTTTTACAGAATCCAAGTTTCAGGAAGTCTGGGACCAGAACGTGCTTTTCATCGTTTTCCCCAATGGCTTCGAGCCTCAAGACGGGCTAGAGCTGACGGATTACGATTTGCGTTTGCTGGATGAGCGTACGATCAACCGGTGGGCATTTGAGGTTTTTCCCGTCTTTACGACTCCAATGGAAAACTGGGCTGACAAGGCGGGAACGCTGACACGGGTCCAGATTACCGAAGAAGACGGCAGTAAGCGCATCATCAATGTGCCAACGCGCACCTACTTCCATCAATAAGGCCTGCAGTGGCGAATAACAAACAGAACAAAGGAAGGCTTGCATGAAAATGATGTCTGGGAAGGTAGCAGCCGTTGCTGCACTCTTGTTGGCGCAGCATGTTGCCTGGGCAGCAGATAGTGTTGATGAAGCCCGTGAAGCTCTGCAGACCCACGAAGATGATGTGACTCAGGAGAAAAACCTGGAAGAAGTGTTTCAGGCTGCGGAGAAGCAATATTCCTTGCTTCCCAGTGGGCAGATGTCGCTGAACTTTTCTGCCAACTACAACTATTACCGTGATGACCGCATTGATATCGCAATTGATGAGAATTCCGGTAGCATCAGCCGTTTTCGAATTGAGCAAGATGCTCAACATGCGTTTTCTTCATCGCTATCGTTTGATTACGGTATCTGGAATAACCTGACATTCAATACCCGTTTGCCTGTGTCTTATAAATACGACACACAGAAGGATGTTTCACAGGCTGCCTTGGGTGACGTCTCTTTCAGCCTTCGGTATCAGCCTTTTCCGGTAAAGCCCGGGGCCATGAATACAACACTTTATTCCACCTTGAGCATACCTACGGGTGATAGTCCTTATGAAATCAATGTGAATGAAGATGTTTCCAGTGGGTCTGGTTATTACTCTGTTGGGGCAGGCGTGAGTGTAAGCAAGGTCATCGACCCTGTCGTTCTTTTCGGCTCCCTGGGTTACACCTATGCGTTTGATGCCACCGGCCTGAATCAGCGCCGCGGGAGTGCGACGCTGGTAGAGGTTCAGCCTGGAGATAGCCTTAACTTTTCCATGGGCTTTGCATATTCCCTGTCTTATGAAGTCTCCTTGAGTGCCAGCTACCAGCAATCCTATAACTTCGTAAGTAACTTCGTATTCGAGGAATATAGCGCTGAGTCTGAGGACTCGACCTCCAGTGTGGTGAACACCTCCCTGGGCTTGCGGACCTCAAGCAACCGTATTGTGAACCTGAGCTTTGGCTTCGGACTCACAGAAGATTCCCCTGATGTGCTTCTTGGTATTTCGTTGCCGATTGATTTTGCTGGTCTTAAGCCCGGTGCCTGAAGCCGAATTGTGCAGTTGGAAGGGGTAAGCCATGCAGAAAAAAAATAATAGGCTGAGTTGGCGAATCGCAGGGTGTCTTGCTGCCCTTTGGGCTGGGCAGGCGTCTGCGCAGCTGGCCAACAATATTGCTATAGACGTGCGCGCCATGAGTATGGGGCATGCGGTTACCGCAGATCCGCCAGGAATCATGGCGATTCACTTTAATCCGGCGGGTTTGGCGAAGTTGGACGGCCGCAGGATGGATCTTCAGTTTCTTGGTGCCGATTTCAGTCTGGAGTCCGAGTTCTCAGCGCCGCCGGGTTATAACGTTTTTGGTTTTTCCGATGACCCTGTTGTTTGTAATGACGCACCAAATGATGGCGTCGATTTTTGCCGGGATTTCAAGACAGCAACCAGTACTGTCGAGGGGATTTCGCTTTACCTGCCATTCATCAACGATACCGTTGACTTGCCCCCGGGGCCATTGATTGCAGGGCCGCTGCCAGCGTTTTCTATCCGTCCGGCTGGCTCCAAATTCACTTTTGGTACCGCGACGTACCTTCCTCTGGCAGCGGGTTTCTACCGCGATGAAGATGATGTCGGTAATTTCATGGGGGAGCGGGTAGCGCTGGAGCGTATTACCTATTTGTCTCCGTCCGTTGGGTATCGTGTTAATGATGAGCTCTCTATCGGGGCGTCGATTGGACTGAGCTTCCAGGCGATCTCACTCGAGCAGGATTTTCGTGCTCCGAATGAGTTGCTTGGTTTTGCCAGGGTGCTCGATGAAAGCATCTGTGCTCCGTTCGAGGGAGAGTCCAATGTGGCACTTGACCTTATCTTGTTCGGTATTTGCCGTCCGGAAGAGGGGCTGGGGCCTTTCAAGAACCTGGCCTCTCTCGATGTATCAATGGATCAGCGCTTCAGCCCTTCCTACAATCTGGGGATACTCTGGGAGCCGAATGACCGCTTTGCCTGGGGGGCTGTCTGGCGCTCTCCGGCCAAGACGCATATGAAAGGTGATTACAAGATCACCTATTCCAATGCGGCGCGCGAAACCATCAATGGGATTGGCGGCTCTGCTACAGGTGCGCTTGCATTGGCTGTTTTGGGTATTCCCTCCTATGTAGGTGAAGAGGAAGTAGGGCGTGTGAGTATGGACCTCACCATGCCTGCTACCTTCCAGACCGGTATCAAATTCAAGCCTACAGAGCGCCTGCAGTTCAATGTCGACGCGGTGTGGGCTGATTACAAAGAGTGGGATGCATTCAACATCGTGTTTGACCGCAGCTCAGCAGTGCTTAGCCTGGCTCGACTCTTTTCACCGGGATCGACCCCAACACGCTTGAGTTACCCCCTTAACTTCCAGTCAACCTGGAATCTGGCCTTTGGTGCGGCTTATGATTTGACTGGCCGTATTCAATTGCGCGCCGGTTATGAGCCGAGGGCGTCTGCGATTCCGGAGGAACGACGCAGCCCGATGGTGCCGATTAATGAGGCGCGTTATTACAGTCTTGGTCTTGGCTATAAATGGGATAAAGAGACGGATATCGATTTGGGTATCGGCATGTTGCACAGTAAAGACGAGATTCCCGCGGATACCAGTTGTGCGGCAAACTGTACGGGTATTGATAACGTAGTTTATAACCCCTACGCAGGCCTTGATATCAAGACAGAAGCCAAGATCACGATTGTTGGCCTTGCATTCCGTACCCGATTCTAATGAGAAGTCTTGCGATCCTTCTGTTCGGCGTTATGCTGGGCGCCTGTCAAAGCCACCCGGATTCGGGTGGCTTGTATGTCTACACCGACGCTCAAGGCAACCTCGTTACCGTTCAGCAGCGCCCGGAACAAGGGAAAGCGGACCAAGCCAGCGATGACGGGGTGTCTCCCTCACAAGTGGTGCAGAACTCCCGTGTAGTTGCGGACCCGTCATCGTCAGCGGTGGTACGAGAGGATGTTGACGACTATCGACCAAGTGCTGAGGTAGAGGGCGAACTGGAAGCTCGCGAGAATGATCGTTTCATCACTTATGTAGATGAAATGGGCCAACTTGTCAGTCGCCCGCTGGATATGGGGGCGGAACGGGAAGCGGCTAATACACGGCCAGATGGGTTCGAAGATCTACAGCATGATGGCTACCTGGAAACCTATCGTGCTCTGCGGGTGGATTGCTGTAATCACTTTCTTGCACAGGCAGCTGTCTTGAAATCCGGAAAGGAATTGCTGGTGGAATTTGATTCCGACAGCCCGGTGCTTCGTGGAGATGTCCCATATCGGTCCCGGGTCTTTGCGGTTGATGACTCGGTTCAGTCTGTTTCCTTGATGAGTTTTATAAAGAAGCAGGACTACCTCGGCGTTGAATTGCTTTGGCTGGACGAGCAAGGTGTGCCGGTGATGCTGGTAGATCAACCGTTTAGTCGTCGTTACCCGGAAACCTGGTACCGCTATGGCTATCTACAGGGAACCCTTGAGAGGGAGCCTGGTCAGAAGTATCTGGTCGTTTTTCTACCCTATTTACAGGGCCGCGATGGAACCGATGGTCTGAAATTGGTTACTGATGGCGAGCTTGTTCTTAATGCGCAATAAAATGCCTTAGAGGCTTGCCAGTACATAACAGGTAATAATTTATGCGACGCATTCTTTCACTAGGTGCTTTGGCAATGTTAATGGCTGCCTGCAACGGCGGCGAAGATTTCTCTGATGCCAGTGTCCCGGGGTGTCCTGCAGGGGCGCCGTGTACAGCCATTTCTACGGGCGATGTCCTCGTGGAACTGACCGGACTTCAGGTCGACAATCTGGGGTACGAATGTGTTGGAACGAGTGTCGTTTTCGCAACGTCCAAGGACGAGCGCACCTCTGCTGCCAGCGATGGCAGTGATATTGTTGTGCCTCCTTACAACGCGCTTTGCCCCGCTTCCGCAACCCAGATCCGCTTTTTTGTGGGTAATGGCTTGTTCGAGGGCAACAGCTTCACGCTAGGGGAAATGCGTATTCCCCAGGGAGCTCCATTAGCACGATATTCCATTACCGTATCAGATTTGATGGATTCTCCTCGCCGCGTTCTGGCTGGGGAAGCGCGGCCACGAAATGTCGCAGCCTTCCTTCAGGGACTTGATGCCGAGCCTTCTACGCCGGATGTGATCGAAATTCCTGACGCGGCCCATGAACTTGCGGATGAACTGGAAGGTGTTGCTCCTGCGGCCTTTACCCAGGCCAGTTATGACGAGTTCAGAACTGGCTGGAGCGACTATTTTGATGATGTAAACGATGCTATTGATGGTACTGTGGCAGGTATGAATCCTGATCCCAATGTGCATATTCAGGAAGTTGTGAAAGCCAATTCCCTTACCCGGTCCGGGAATTATCGGTTTGACACCTGCCGTGGCGCTTTTGCTGCCATTACCTGTGTTTCTTCCGTGAACGAGGATGTGTTCACCGTCAGTTTCCCGGCAAGAACTACCAACGACATTAATATCGATGAGTTTCCGCTGATCCTTCCCACCGGCCAAGTGATGGGGATTGGTCGGGCTCTTCGTCAGTCGGGTTCAGATACCTTGACTGAATTGGTGGCCTTCTCAGAGACAGCAACGGTAGATGACAGTCTCGTTTTGCAGAACCTTTCTGTGCAGGGTATCGAGCCTGGCGGTTCAACCACCACGGTAGCGGGAACGGGCGCATTTTTGAACAAATTGGTCTACACCGGAGAAGTGCCTGACGCCGCTCCCAGTGGCTCTAAAAGCGACGTTGAGAACGACTATCCGGGTCTGGAGCTGAATGCAGACGAGAAAGGTACTCTCTCGGGTACCGTGGTGGGGGGCAATGTCGATTTGCCGTTGACCGCTGAACTGTCGGCACAGCCACAAGTCAATCGTGATGAGGATATGATCAGTGATCTTGCGGCGGTAGGGGAATTTACTGTCAGGCTGATGCGGGTGTGCCTGGATGATGATACAGGCTGCCGCGATATCCCTAACGAGGAAATAGAGATCGGTGAGGGTCCAGAGTTCAATTACAATACTCAGATCTATGATGCGTATGATCATACTGTTACACAGGAGTTGCCCCGGGAAGATCGTCAGGATGTGGCCGAATTCTGTGTTGAGGTCGTGAGTAATGCGGGTGAAATTGATCACGGCATTGTGATGGTAGGCAGCGATGGCGATTGCCCATCTGTCGCGTCGGACTCTTGGCCTGTGGGCTTTGTCACTCGTACTTTTCCTGACTCTCTAAGCTATAACCTTTCTCTGTTGTTGGCTCCCGGGGCGGAAAATAGAGACATTACCCCGAATTTTGGGGTCACCATTCAGGGCCGGGTAGATGGTGATGCGGGCGGCTGTTATCCCATGTATCGAACAGGCGATGATAATTTCGAGGCGGGTTTGCGCGCGCTTTGGATTGACGACTTTTATCCTTATGTTCAGCAAAAAGAATGGGTCGACGCCTTGCCAGAGGGTGGAGAACTGACGGATGAGCAGGTTCTCTTCTTTACTGCCATCAGCAGTGGTGCCGTCGAATTCTTTGCGGGTGCACCCGGCGGAGCCTGTGATCCTGCGGTGCCATGAACTGATCGAAAGCATCAATCATTGTCAACAATGGCCCTTGAAACATCCTGTTTAGGGGCGTAGAGTCCAGCCCGGTTGTGAATATTGTCAACAATCGGGCTGTTTTATGTCTGCTGCTGCGCCAGAAAGTGCAAGAACGCTTGCAGATCGGGTTTTCGCCCGGTTGCAGGACGATATTGTGCGTGGCCAGATTCCTCCCGGGTCCAAGGTCAGCGAAACCGAGCTGGCGGCCCGCTACGGTGTAAGTCGTGGCCCTCTCCGTGAAGCCATCCGCCGGCTTGAATCCCGCAAGCTCCTTGAGCGAGAAGTCCATGTGGGCACCCGCGTTGCCTCCCTCAGTTTTGATGACCTGATCGAGATTTACCACGTTCGCGAGGCCCTGGAAGGTATGGCTGCGCGGCTGGCGGCTGAATGCATGTCTGATGACGAGGTAAAAGGCTTGTTCGGGGTCCTGTCACAGCATGAACAACAGCAGGATCTGCGCGAAGACACCGCCTATTTTCAGCGCGAAGGGGATCTGGACTTTCACTACCGCATCATTCAGGGCAGCCATAACGCTACCCTTAGCCAGATGCTGATTGGCGAGCTGTATCACCTGGTGCGTATGTACCGTTACCAGTTCAGTTCCGTGGCCAATCGTCCGCAAAAAGCGCTCAATGAACACCGCAGAATTGTCGAAGCCATTGAAGCCCGCGATGGCGAAATGGCCGAGCTGCTGATGCGCCGTCATATCAGCAGCGCCCGCAAGAATATTGAAACCCAATATGCCGCCCACAAGGCGGAAAACCTGAAAACGGACCAATAGGAGAACGCCATGTCAGCAAACCTGACCCCCGGCGCCCGCTTCCGCAAGGCACTTGCAGAAGAGAAGCCCCTGCAGATCATGGGTACCATCAACGCCTATGCCGCCATGTTGGCTGAGCAGACTGGGTACCGTGCCATTTATCTGTCTGGTGGCGGTGTCGCCAATGCCAGCTATGGCATGCCGGATCTGGGTATGACCAGCATGAATGATGTGCTGGAAGACGTGCGTCGTATCTCCAGTGCGGTGGAGACCCCGCTGCTGGTGGATATCGATACCGGCTGGGGTGGGGCGTTCAATATCTCCCGCACCGTTAAAGAAATGATCAAGGCTGGCGCGGGTGCAGTACACCTGGAAGACCAGGTTGCCCAGAAACGTTGTGGCCACCGGCCGAATAAGGAAATCGTATCCCAGGCGGAAATGGTTGACCGCGTGAAGGCCGCTGTTGATGGCAAGACCGATGACGATTTCTTCATCATCGCTCGTACCGATGCGTTCCAGATGGAAGGCCTGGAGTCTGCGGTTGAGCGTGCCAAGGCCTGTATCGAAGCGGGTGCCGACGGCATCTTCGCTGAAGCCGTACATACCCTGGAAGATTATCGTGCATTCAAGGCCGGCCTGGGTGACGTGCCGCTGCTGGCCAACATTACCGAATTCGGTGCCACGCCGCTGTTCACCCGCGAAGAACTGGCTGAAGCTGGTGCCGACATGATCCTGTACCCGCTGAGTGCTTTCCGCGCCATGAACAAGGCCGCCCTGCAGGTGTACCAGAGCATCCGAGAAAACGGTCACCAGAAAGACGTGGTGGACATCATGCAGACACGTATGGAGCTGTACGATTTCCTTAACTACCACGACTACGAGCAGAAACTGGACGCCCTGTTTGCCCAGAAGAAGGGCTAAGGCAACACGATCATTGTAGGAGCTCTGCTTGAGCCGAGAAGGGTTTCGCGGCTCAAGCGCCGTTCCTACAGTAAAGATTCCGCTTTGGCGGTTGAACAACAGATTAACCAGGAGATGAACAATGGCAGAAGGCAAGAAACTCTCAGGCGCTGGCCTGCGTGGCCAGGTAGCAGGTAAAACCGCTCTTTCTACTGTAGGTGTTTCCGGCTCCGGCCTGACCTACCGCGGTTACGACGTGAAAGACCTGGCTGAAAACTGCGAATTCGAAGAAGTGGCACACCTGATCCTGAAGGGCGCGCTACCCACTCAGGCTGAACTGGATGCCTACAAGACCAAACTGAAAGGTCTGCGCAGCCTGCCGCAAGCACTGAAAGAAGTGCTGGAGCGCATCCCGGCTGACGCCCACCCGATGGACGTGATCCGTACCGGATGCTCCATGTTGGGCAATCTGGAGCAGGAAGACACCACCGTCATGGGCGAATTCCCGACCCAGGAAGAGTGTATCGACCGGATGCTGGCCTGTTTCCCGTCGATCATTTGTTACTGGTACCGTTTCAGCCACGACGGTGTGCGCGTTGACGAAAACACCGATGACGATTCCATCGGCGCTCACTTCCTGCACATGCTGCGTGGCGAGAAGCCCAACGAGCTGCATGAGCGGGTTATGAACGTGTCTCTGATCCTGTACGCAGAGCACGAATTCAACGCATCCACCTTCACCGCTCGCGTGTGTGCTTCCACCCTGTCCGACATCCACAGCTGCATCACCGGTGCCATCGGCACCCTGCGTGGTCCGTTGCACGGTGGCGCCAACGAAGCT
>NZ_AXBZ01000034.1:0-461166 GCF_000475295.1 Alcanivorax sp. P2S70 | reverse complement strand
GTACGCAAGGAGTTATTCAGAAGCTCCCTAGGGAGCCGGCAAGCTCCCACATATCCGGGGCGGCCCTTCCATCGTCAACATTGAGGTTCTCCCATGATCTGCAGCATGACCGCCTTTGCCCGTGCCGACCGCCACCTGCAAGGCTACAGCCTGGCCTGGGAGATTAAATCGGTGAACCACCGCTACCTGGAGGTCAGCCCCCGCCTGCCCGACGCGCTGCGAGGCCTGGAAAATGGCGTGCGCGAGAAGTGCCGCAAGGCGCTGGCCCGTGGCAAGGTGGAAGTGACCCTGCGCTACCAGCAGGACGACAGTGAAGCCAGCCTGGAACTCAACGAAACGCTGGTCAAGCAACTCTCGGATGTGTCCCGCCGGGTCGGCGATATCGTCCAGCACCCCGGCCAGGTCAACCCGATGGAAATCCTCCGTTACCCCGGTGTGCTCAGCAGCCAGGAACTGGATGTGGAGCTGCTGCAGCGCGAAGCCCTTTCGCTGCTGGATGAGGCCCTGCAGGCCCTGATCGACACCCGCGCCCGTGAAGGCGAGCAGCTGGGCAAACTCATCGAGGACCGCCTGGATGGCATCGGCACCCAGGTCGAAATCGTCAAGGCGGCCATTCCACGCATCAAGGAAGCCCAGCGCGAGCGCCTGCGCCACCGCATTCAGGAAGTGGTGGAGTCACCGGACCCGGACCGCCTGGAGCAGGAACTGGTGCTGCTGGCGCAAAAAATGGACGTGGAAGAAGAACTGGATCGGCTGATCACCCATGTGGCGGAAGTGCGCCGCATTCTCAAGAAAGGCGGCCACATTGGCCGCCGGCTGGATTTCCTGATGCAGGAACTCAACCGCGAAGCCAACACCACCGCCAGCAAATCCGTGGACAGCGAAACCACCGCCGCCGCGGTGGAGCTGAAGGTGCTGATCGAGCAAATGCGCGAGCAGATCCAGAATATCGAGTAACCCATGCCCCGACGCCAGTGGACCGAGGAACAGCAGGCAGCCCTGAACCAGCGGCGGGCACTCTTCGCCACGCGCTATCAGCACATCACCCTGAACAAGCGCCATCGTGTCAATCGCACGGCCTGCCCCTGTTGTGGTTACCCCACGATCGGCGAGCGTGGTCGTTATGAGATTTGCGGCCTGTGTTTCTGGGAAGACGACGGCCAGGATGATGACGATGCCGATACCTGCTGGGGCGGGCCCAATGGTGACTATTCCCTCACCGAGGCGCGCCTCAATGTGCTGCTTCACGACAGCATGTACCACCCGGACAACAACACCACCGTAACCGGGCCCGATACCGCTGAAATCAACGCCATCAAACAGGCGCTGCGCGATCTGTACACACGATTGCCAGTGCAAGCCGATGCAGATTTGCCGGCGGCCTGGAAAACAATCCTGGAACAGGAGCGTACCCTGCGCAAAGCCCGCGACAAACGCTGGAAAGCCCTCCAGGCGCCGCCCTAGCCCTGCAGCGCCTGAAAACGGCCGGCAATGTCCTTGAGATTCTGTTGCACATAATCCACGAACGCCGACATGGCAGGGGTCGGATACTTGCTTTTGGGATACACCACGCACCAGGAACGCCGTAGCGGAAACCCCTCCACCGGCAGCTCCACCAATTGCCCAAGCTGCAGCTCGCTACGCAGGCTCAGCCGCGGCAACACCGCCACCCCCAGCCCCGCCATGACCGCATGTTTGATGGCATCGTTCGCCCCCAGCTCCATAGAGGAGCGCAAGGCCACCCTGTGCTGCTGGCAGAACAGCTCCAGGGTCAAACGGCTACCGGAGCCAGACTCCCGCAACAACAGCTTCTCCCCCAGAAACGTGCTCGCACGGATCGTTTCGGCGGCCGCCAGAGGATGGTCCGGGGCCGCTACCGCGATGAATTCGTTGTCCAGAAACGGCAGAACATTGAGCGGCTTGTCCTCCGGCACGATACCGAGAATCATCAGGTGATCCTCGTTGTCGTCCAGCCGCCGCAACGCTTCGGCCCGGTTCACCACGCGTAAATTCACTGTCACATCCGGGTGGGCTTCCACAAATCCCTTGAGCAGATAGGGCACCACATACTGGGCCGTGTTCACCGCCACCAGCTTCAGCTCACCAGCTACCCGGCCTTGCTGGGCCGCCAGATCCGTCTGCAGGTTTTTCAGGGACTCAAAGATGGCGGCGGCGGTGTCCGCCAACCGCTCGCCGGCGGCGGTGCAGTACAGCTTGCGGCCCACATATTCGAAAACCGGCATGTCCAATGCGGACTCCAGCTGCCGAATCTGGCTACTGACCGCGGGCTGGGTCAACCCCAACTGCTCCCCGGCACGGCTGTAGCTACGATACTGGTGCACCATCAGGAACACCTGTAGCTGGCGAAAGGTGAGACGGCTGGTGAGCTGGTGCAAGGTATGGGGCATGGGATCTCTGGGTGTGATTCTGCCAAACACCTTAGGCCGGGGCAGGACAACAAGGTCGACACCTTAAACCAAGATGTTTAGCAGCCGACATTCAACTTCCGATATCAGACCGCCTGCACCCCGCATTAATGCTGGCTTTATCGGCTCTCCATAAGTGATAGCTTATGTTCACCTAGACAGATTCTGATTTCCACTTATGGATTGACCAAAATAGGCTCCTCTTCCTCGATGGAGGAGCTTTACATGCTGAAGAAAGTCCTGATTGCCAACCGGGGCGAGATCGCGGTTCGGATCATTCGTGCCTGTGCCGAGATGGGGATTCGCTCGGTGGCGATCTACACCGAGCCCGACCGCTACGGCCTGCACGTGAAACGTGCGGACGAGGCCTACTCCCTGGGCGACGACCCCATTGCCGGGTATCTGGATCCGCAGAAAATTGTCAGCCTGGCCAAACAGGTGGGCTGCGATGCGATTCATCCGGGCTACGGCTTCCTGTCGGAGAACGCCGGGTTTGCCCGCCTGTGTGAAGAACAGGGCGTGCGCTTTATCGGGCCCAAATCCGAGGTCATCCACAAGATGGGTGACAAGACCCAGGCCCGCGACAGCATGCGCGCCGCCGGGGTGCCGGTGACGCCGGGCTCGGAAGGCAACCTGAAGGATCTGGACGACGCCCTGGCCCTGGCCGACGAGATCGGCTACCCGGTGATGCTGAAAGCCACCTCCGGCGGTGGCGGCCGCGGCATCCGCCGTTGCGACAGCGCCGACGAACTGCGCACCCAATACCCGCGGGTGATCAGCGAAGCCACCAAGGCCTTCGGCAGCGCCGAAGTGTTTCTGGAAAAGTGCATCGTCAATCCGCGCCATATCGAGGTGCAGATTCTCGCCGACAGCGACGGCAATGTGATTCATCTGTACGAGCGCGACTGCTCCATCCAGCGGCGTAATCAGAAGCTCATCGAGATTGCTCCCAGCCCCCAGCTCACCCCCGAGCAGCGCAACTACATTGGCGGCCTGGCGGTGACGGCCGCCGAAGCCGTGGGCTACGAAAATGCCGGCACGGTGGAATTCCTGCTCACCGGCAACGAAGTCTACTTCATGGAAATGAACACCCGGGTGCAGGTGGAGCACACCATCACCGAGCAAATCACCGGGGTGGACATTGTCCGCGAGCAGCTGCGCATTGCCGCCGGCCTGCCGCTCAGTTACCGCCAACAGGACATCAGCTACCGCGGCTTTGCCTTGCAGTTCCGCATTAATGCGGAAGACCCGAAGAACGACTTTCTGCCCAGCTTTGGGCGGGTGAGCCATTACTACGCGCCGGGCGGTCCGGGCGTACGAGTGGATACCGCCATCTATACCGGTTACGAAATTCCGCCTTACTACGATTCCATGTGCCTGAAGCTGGTGGTGTGGGCGCTGCAGTGGGATGACGCCATCGCCCGCGGTGAGCGCGCCCTGGATGACATGCGCCTGCATGGCATCCGCACCACCGCCAGCTACTACAAACAGATTCTCCAGCACCCGGATTTTCGCGCCGCGAATTTCAACACCAGCTTCGTGCCCGAGCATCCGGAACTGCTGCAGTACTCGGAAAAGAAACATCCCACGGAAATGGCGCTGGCCATCGCCACCGCCCTGGCCGCCCACGCCGGCTGGTAATCCGTCGCCGATAACAGGAATTGATCATGAGCAACCGCAACGCCAAGAAAGTCGAAATCACCGATGTGATCCTGCGCGACGCCCACCAGTCGCTGATCGCCACCCGTATGCGCACCGAAGACATGCTGCCGATCTGCGAGAAGCTGGACAAGGTCGGCTACTGGTCACTGGAAGCCTGGGGCGGCGCCACCTTTGATGCCTGCGTGCGCTTCCTCAAGGAAGATCCGTGGGAGCGCCTGCGCAAGCTGCGCGAGGCCCTGCCCAACACCCGCCTGCAGATGCTGCTGCGCGGCCAGAACCTGCTGGGCTATCGTCATTACGCCGATGATGTGGTGGAAGCCTTCGTACAGAAATCTGCCGACAACGGCATGGATGTGTTCCGGGTATTCGACGCCCTGAACGATGTGCGCAACCTGGAAACCGCCATGAAGGCGGTGAATAAATCCGGCAAGCATGCCCAGGGCACCCTGTGCTACACCACCAGCCCGGTGCACACCCCGGAGCTGTTTGTGACCATGGCCAAGCAGCTGCGCGACATGGGCGCGCACTCCATTGCCATCAAGGACATGGCCGGCCTGCTCACTCCCTACGCCACCTACGATCTGGTCAAGGCGTTGAAGGAAGCAGTGGACCTGCCGCTGGTACTGCACAGCCACTCCACGGCGGGCCTCGCGCCGCTGTGTCAGATGAAAGCCATCGAAGCCGGGGTGGATCGGATCGACACCGCCATCTCTGCCTTTGCCAGTGGCACCAGCCACCCAGCCACCGAAGCCATGGTGGCGGCTCTGGCCGGCACCGAGCATGACACGGGTCTGGACCTGACCCTGCTCTCCGAAATCGCCGATTACTTCCGCGAAGTGCGCAAGAAGTATCACCAGTTCGAAAGCGAATTCACCCGCGAAGATGTGTCCGTGCAAATCAACCAGGTACCGGGCGGCATGATGTCCAACCTGGCCAACCAGCTAAAAGAACAGAACGCGCTGGATCGCATCCGCGAAGTGTTCGACGAGATCCCCCGCGTGCGTGCCGATCTCGGTTACCCGCCGCTGGTGACGCCGTCCTCGCAGATCGTCGGCACCCAGGCGGTGTACAACGTGCTCTCCGGTGAGCGCTACAAGACCATCACCAATGAAGTGAAGCGTTACTTCCAGGGTGGCTACGGCCAGGCCCCGGCGCCGGTGAACCCTGACGTGCAGAAAAAGGCCATCGGTAACGAGAGCCCCATGGAAGGTCGTCCGGCGGACCTGCTGTCACCGGAACTGAACAAGCTGCGTAGCGAGATTGGGGAGCTGGCCGGTAACGAGGAAGACGTGCTGACCTTCGCCATGTTCCCGGAGCTGGGCCGCGAGTTCCTGCAGCAGCGTGCCGACGGCACCCTGAAGCCGGAAGCCCTGCTGCCCGAGCCGGTACCCGGCAAACAGAAAGGCAGCGAAGGTACGCCCACCGAATTTATTATTGATGTGCACGGCGAAACCTATGAAGTGGCCATCACCGGGGTGGGCGACGCCGGCAGCGGCAAGCGCAAGCTGTACCTGTCTCTCGATGGTATGCCGGAAGAAACCGTATTCGAACCCCTCAACGAATACGCCGCTGAAGGCGGTGGCAGCAAACGCCGCCGCGCCACCGACCCGGGCCATGTGACCACCGCCATGCCGGGCAACGTGGTGGATGTGCTGGTGAAGGAAGGCGACGTGGTGAAAGCCGGCCAGGGCGTCATGGTGACCGAAGCCATGAAGATGGAAAACGAGATCCAGGCCAACATTGCCGGTACCGTGAAAGCGGTGTACGTGGAAAAGGGCGACCGCGTGACCCCGGGCGAGGTACTGATCGAAATCGAAGCCTGATCCCGGGCTCCCACCCCGGTGGGAGCCATGCCCATGACCCACAAGGAAGGTGCTTCGCTGCGCTCGGTGGCGGCGCCATAATCAGACTTATCGCCAGCACAAGACAGCCTTTCTCTGTGGGCTCAGCATGCTTTGTGGTGAAAACGCGTTGATCCAGACCCGCACTCGCGCCGCCACCGAGCGCAGCGAAGGAACGCCCGCAGGGCGGCCCGAAGGGTGAGCGGAGCAAATAACCGACGCTCCTACGGCAAGCAACGAGGAGCCAATCGGGCTTTCCCTCTCATCCGCGATGAACCACAAAAAAACCCGGCACCATTTCTGGTGCCGGGCTTTTTTGTCGTCCGGAAAAGGCTTACTTGATCATCTTCTTGATCATGTTGACCTTGTCCTTGTACGGGGCATAACGCATCTTGATATCAAACAGGGTGGTGGCCCGCAGAATACCGCGCTTGTGGGAGAACACGTCGAACGAGTTCTTGCCATGGTAGGCCCCCATGCCACTCTCACCCACACCACCGAACGGCAGGTTGGGATTGGCCACATGCATCACCGTGTTGTTGATGCAACCGCCACCAAACTGGGTGTTAGCCAGCACCTGATTTTCCACATCGCGGCTTTCGGTGAACAGGTACAGGGCCAGCGGGTATTCCGGCAGCCTCTTGATGTTACCGATCAGCTCTTCAATGGAAGAATAGGTCACCATCGGCAGCACCGGGCCGAAGATTTCTTCCTGCATCACTTCGTCATCCATGCTCACATCCTTGAGCACGGTGGGCGGAATGAACTTGTCTTCCCGGTTGGACTCACCACCGACCAGCACCTTGGCCTTGTCGATCAGGCCAGAGACGCGATCAAAGTGACGCTCGTTGATCATGCGGCCCAGGTCCGGGCTCTGGCTCGGGTTAGTGCCGTACCACTCTTTCAGGGTGGCAACGATGGCCTTTTCCAGATCCGCCTTGATGTCCTTGTGAACATGGATGTGATCCGGTGCCACACAGGTCTGGCCCACGTTCATCATCTTGCCGGCCAGAATACGGCGCACGGCCACTTTCAGGTTGGCATCCTTGTGCACGATGGTCGGGCTCTTGCCACCCAGCTCCAGGGTCACCTTGGTGAGGTGCTTGGCGGCAGCCGCCATGACAATCCGGCCCACCCGCGGGCTACCGGTGAAGAAGATGTGGTCAAAACGCTCTTCCAGCAGCGCATTGGTCACCTCGGTGCTGCCCTTGAAGACCGATACGAAATCCTCGCTGAAGCATTCCTTCATCATCTTCTCCACCACGTCGGCCACGGTGGGGTTGAGCGAAGACGGCTTGAGCACCGCGGTGTTACCGGCGGCGATGGCACCGATCAACGGCTGCACCAGCAGCAGGAAGGGATAGTTGTATGGACCCATCAGCAGGGTCACGCCCTGAGGCGTGGATTCGATACGACTACGGCCCGGCTGCGCCCACAGGGTGGTGCCCACTTTCTGTGGCTTCATCCAGCTCTTGAGGTGCTTGATGGTGTGCTTGAGATCTTCATAGGCGGTACTCATTTCGATGTACGCCTCGAACTCCGGACGACCGATGTCCTGCTTGAGGGCATCGCGGATCTCGGTCTGGTATTTCACCAGGGCATTCTTCAGCTTCTTGAGCTGCTGAACGCGGAATTCATAACTGCGGGTTGCACCGGATTCAAAATAGCGGCGCTGACGAGCCACCGCGTCTGCGGCCCAGCTCTGTTTCAGATTCTCGGTTTCCAGTACGGCACCCATATTCGGCCTCCCAGGTCAGGTGAAGTTCTCCAAGCAACGATGGAGTCTTTCACGGCGCCCACACCCTGACCATGGGCAAACTGCTCTCCACCTGACCAAAAATATCAGCGGCCGGCCTAAACATGCCAAACCTAAACACAAGACCAAAACACGTATACCTTTCAGTCACTTATTGCCCCCCTGCGGTCACTAAAGGTCGCCCCCACCGCGGTGGGTGGTGTGCCCCTGTTCCTGAATCCCGGTACCGGTGGTGGCTAGGGCTCCATCCATCCCCTAGTATCGAACTGTCCACCTGAATGACAATCAGCAAGGGAACGCCATGAAGAAGGATCTGACTAAACGCGCAACGCGGCTTGCCCGTCACAGTTTTCTCGCACTCCCGCTTGCCACCCTGATCTCCGGGTGCACCTCGCTTGGGATCAGCGGAGAAATCCCGAACACCCGTCAACACAACGCACGCACACTGGAATCCCTGACTCAGCCCAGCGACCAGCAAGCCTGTTACGACCGGGAAAAGGAACCCTACACACCACTGGTCGATGCCCACTTTCATCCGCGCCCCTTTGGCGGACCGGCAATCAATGCGGAAAAGCTGCATGCCATGCTTGAAGGGCAAGGGGTTCGCTTTGTGAATTACTTCGGTATTGGCCAGATCCTGGAGCTGGATTCCGGCTGCAACTACTATCTGGATTGCCCCGGCGTCACGGCCATGCCGAGCATCAAGAACGATTTCGTCAACGGCATGGAAACCGTGGCCTACCCAAGTGACAACCTGCACATTACGCTCTCCATGACGTTTATGGATCTGGCTCATCCGGATGACATTGTCAGCCTGATCGAGCTATACGATCGCGAATACCCTGGCATGTTCAGCTGGAGTGGGGAGCTGAATGTGGTCAAGCAAGCCCTGCTGAAAAACAACCACGAACCGGCCTCACTGGAGAACATCGATCAGTGGGGGCCATTTATGGATGTTCTGCGTGAGCGCGGTATCCCGGTCACCTTCCACTCTGACCTGGGCAACGACGCCAACCCCACCCAGTTCCTGCCCCTTATGGAACACATCCTGGAAACCTATCCGAATAACAAGATCGTCTGGGCGCATATGGGATTATCCAAGGAACTGGGCAATATGGACCCCGCCCGCCACGTGGAGATTCTCAGCGGACTCCTGGACACCTACCCCAAGCTGATGCTGGATATCTCCTGGGACGTGCTCTACAACGAGTACCACCAATGGGGCGAGATTTACATCCCGTTCCTGAATGCTTACTCCACCCGCATTCTCCCTGGCACCGATTTTGTCGCCGCCAATTACAAGGCTGACGATCAATACGGCAAGGAGCTGGAAGTCACCAGCAGGGTGTTGCGCGCACTCGATGACGAGGCTTTCGAAAACATCGCCCTCGGCGCCAACTACTTCCGCTTGATGGATCTGGATTACCACGCCCCCAAAGTCTGCCCTGCAGACGACAACGGCAACCGCTGACAATAAGGGATCAGGGAATGCGAAATATCACCTCTATTCCGGCAGCGCTTTGCGCTGCCTTGCTTGCGCCGCCACTAATGGCCGAAACCTCTGACGAGGCAGTACAACGCCAGCTCGAAGAATTACGCTCCATGCGTCACCACCTTGAGCAACAAAGCCAGGAATTCGATCAACGGATTCAACAGCTGGAAACCGAGCTGTATGGTGACGCGCCGCCTGTTGCCAGTCGCCCCGCAGACAATCCCGGCATCAGCCTTGGCTATCGCCCGGGCAAGGGTTTCAACCTGTTTAACTCGGATATGGGCGAGGTCAATTTCGGGGTATTCAGCTACACCCGTTATCTCAACCAGAAAGACTTTGAGCGCACATATACCGACAGTTTCGGTAACACCAGCAGCATCGATCCGCGCAACGATTTCCAATTCCAGAAAGTGAATATCAGCTTCAAGGGCTGGATCTTCGATCCCAAGCTGCACTACCTGTTTTATACATGGACATCCAATACCAGTCAGGGGGACCCGGCACAGGTCGTCGTTGCCGGTAACCTTGGCTACCATTTCAATCCGGCCTTCAAGCTCTACGCCGGTATTGGCGCACTGCCCTCTACCCGTTCAACCAACTACACTTTCCCTAACTGGCTCAAGAATGACCACCGGACCATCGCCGACGAATTCTTCCGGGGCTCCTACACCACCGGGGTCTGGGCTGAAGGACAGATCGCCGAAGGACTGCAATACCGAGCCATGCTGGGGAACAATCTCAGCCAGTTGGGGGTCAGCGGCAACCAGCTCGATGACGGGCTCAACACCGCCTCTGGCGCAATATGGTGGATGCCGACTACCGGCGAGTTTGGCCCCGGTGAGGGACTCGGGGATTATGAATTCCACGAAGCAGTGGCGACCCGATTCGGTCTTCATTTCACATATAGCCGGGAAGACGCCCAGGCTCAACCGGGAACCAATTCCTTCGAAAACTCCCAGATTCGC
Source organism: Alcanivorax sp. P2S70 (assembly GCF_000475295.1). NCBI lineage: Bacteria > Pseudomonadati > Pseudomonadota > Gammaproteobacteria > Oceanospirillales > Alcanivoracaceae > Alcanivorax > Alcanivorax sp. P2S70. The sequence continues at coordinate 451,024 of NZ_AXBZ01000034.1, read as the reverse complement.
CTGTCCGACGGCACACTGATTTTCCAGGCTGATCCCTTTGGCAACGGCACCGCCATTAATCAGGCCACCTACCGTATGGCCGCCGCGAATGCCGGACTCAAATACCGGGGGTGGTTCCTGGAAGCCGAGTACTACCATCGCCAGGTTGATAACTTTGATGCCAATGGCCCACTTCCCGTCGACGAACTGGAAGACAAGGGCTATCAGGTTCAGGCCTCCATGATGGCGATTCCTAAAGTGCTGCAGCCTTATGTAGCCTACTCGGAAATCCAGGGGGAGTATGGCACCCCGCACGACCTGAGCGTGGGCGTTAACTGGTACCCGTTCAAGCGCAAGGAATTCCGTTTTAACGTACAGGGGCTGTATCTGAAAGATTCTCCTGTGGGCTACAGCAGTGTTCCCTTTCAGGTGGGGGGCAACGGCTGGGCATTCACCACCGATATGGTGCTTGCCTTCTAGTACTACGCCACCCATTGGAAAAAAGGGCGGAGGTGCCAGTGCACCCCCGCCCTTCTGTTATGTCGCAACCCGTCCCGGGCTGCTTATACCCTGAGATACTTGGCGGCCTTGCTATCCGCCTTTTTGGCCAGCGGCTTCAATTCGGCAATTTTCTTGCAGACTTCCTCACACTCTTCCTTGCTCAACGCATGACCTTCCACCGCCTTGTGCAGCTGGGACATGTAATTGTCCAGCACGGAAATCACGGAAAGATGGACCACCGGCGCAATGGATGCTTTCTTTTTTTGCGGTCGCTGTTGACGGTGCGCCTGCTCCCAGCGCTTTTCAAATTCCTTGTGGTTCAGTGACATGATTTTCTCCTCACTCAGAACGTCAATTTGCTGACGCTGATCGCGTCCAGTGCCAGTTCACCGCCCGTAATCCCTTCCAGGGAGACCGGCAGACTGATGTCATTGATGGACACCTTGCCCAGATCGGCGGCCAGGCTGGCATCGCTCAACGTCATACTCCCCACATTGAGATGCACGGTCGGTGTCACCGCCACACTCACCTTGAGAATACCCACGTCGATGCCCAGCGACTTGTCTGATGCCGTGGCATCTGCATTGAACGATCCGCTGGTCGCCGCCGGCATGCTGATTGACGGGATGGCCACGTTTTCCAGGCTGGCACCCGGCAAACGGAGGGACTGAACAGGCGCAGCCCGATTGACACGCAGCGCCTCGCCAGCGGCGGACGGTACCGTCACGGAACTCAGGGCCAGATCGCCGACGCCCATCCCTGAAATGGTCAACCCCGCCCCTGGCAGGCTCAGCTTGTCGAGACGCACCCCCGCGAGCTCCAGACTCCCCAGATCCAGCTGATCAATAGGACGCATGTCCGCCACCAGGCCAGGAATATCGATAGTGGGGATCTGCAGGTTGATATCCCCCAGGTCCGGCACCGTGATCGTACCCAGGTCCACCGGGATATCCAGGCTGCCCATATCCTCGCTGCCATCCCAGCTGCCGATCCAGCCAAGGTCAATTTCCCAATTCAACCGGAATCCCAGCTCCACAATGCTGCGCACCTGGTTGAGTACTGCCTTGGCGTTATTGACGCTGGCAGAGCCATTCTCCACCTTGAGACTGCCAATACTGGCGCTCCCCAGATTGACTTTTTCTACCTTGAGATTATTGAGCGTACCGCTATCGACGCTGACCTGATCAATGGCGATTTTCCGGGAAACCTGGGCCCCAATCAGCCCCAGACGGGTGAGTAAATCCCTGGACACCGGCAGGGAGTCCAGCAGACTGTCGGCAGACAGTCGTTCTTTCAGTGACATGGATATTGCCTCCTGGCAGGGTTTCAAGGCCATGCAGTCCTGCATGGCGAGGCCAACATAACCCCAACGGCTAACCCAGCCTATTCATCCAAAGGACTAATTCCCTGTAAATTGAACGCCGTTGGCATAGCGCAAGCAGATCCTCTGCTGCAGCACCCGCCCCCGCTCCAATCACGCCCTATTGCACGCTATAATGGCCAGCCCATCAGGTCCCAGGAGTGAAATCGAGCCATGCCCTCTTTTGATATTGTTTCCGAAGTGGATGAAGTCGCCCTGCGTCACGCAACGGAAAACGCCAACCGGGAACTGGCCAGCCGGTTCGACTTTCGCGGCGTAGAGGCCAGCATCGAGCAGAGCGGGCTGGCGGTTACCTTCAAGACCGAATCCGATTTCCAGGTTCAGCAGCTGGAAGAGATTTTCACCAAGAATGCGGTCAAGCAGGGAATCAGCCCGGCAGGCGCCGACCGCCCTGACAAACCGGAACACAGTGGCAAGACGTTTTCACTGACCCTGACTTTCCGCCAGGGCATTGATCAGCCGACAGCCAAACAACTGGTCAAGCTGATCAAGGAAGCCAAACTGAAAGTCCAGGCCTCCATTCAGGGCGATCAAGTTCGTGTGACAGGCAAGAAACGCGACGACCTGCAAGAAGCCATTGCCGTGGTGAAGGGCTCAAAAATCGAGACCCCGCTACAGTTCAACAACTTCCGCGACTAAACCCTCGTGCCGCAGACCATTGCGGTCTGCGGCATACTTCTGCTGGCGACTTTAACCGCAGCTTCCCCGCACCTCATTCCAGCTCCAGCCAAGAATGTAATCAATGCTGCCGCTGATGCCATGGAAAGAATCCGTTTCCGAGGTGGAGGGCTCCGCCTTTTCACGGTTGACCTGGCGATGTCCGGTCGTGCTTTGATAGCAATAGTTCACGTATACCGTCTGGTTACAGTTGTTCTTGAGCGTCATCAAATAACGCTGCCCCTTATCATGCTGCACACTGACGGAAGCGCAGTACTGGGGGCTGGCCAATGCAGGCACCGACATCACCAGCAGCACCAACCCGATCACACCCTTAATGCGTTTCATACATCCCCCTCATAATGACGTTTTGTGGTGACACCCAACGATCGGGTATCGCCACCAGACTAGCCTTGAAGGGGGAAAGCCCACATCCCCCATATGAGGGATACGCAGCTGTGATAAGGGTTAACGAAACAGTTTTTTGACCGGTGTGAAGGTCGTATCCGCCTTCAGTTTTTTGACCTGCTCGGGAAACGCGTTTTTGCGCGCCTTTTCACCCACCCACATAAGCATCCGGTTAGACCCGGGCGTAGCCTTTCGAACCAGCTCAGCGCCCATCCGCAGCGGCGCCTGGGCAGGCCAGAAATATTTCGTCAGGGTGCGGGGCAAACCCAGTTTGTCAGCGGCTTCGTCACCAAGAATATATCGGGTATAACCCGCTCGCAGGGTGTACTCCAGCTTGCCGATATTTTCCTGTAGCCAGCCCTCGCGCCCCTGTAACGAGGCATTTGCCAGCGCCTCCCCCAGACGGCGAGTGTCATCATCACTGTCACCGATGGTGGCGATCAGGTGATACAGCGCTCGCATGCTATCCTGCTCATTGGTCGGCAGAATGCGTTCGTCCACGCCCATCAGGTACCCCACATAACGCCACAGGTGAACAACGGCCTCTCGTTCACGACGGCTGAAAAGATAACCCAATGCACGAAGCCCTGTGAGGAAGATCACCGAGAACTCCAGAATGGTCCCCATCGAATCCCACTGATTCAGGGGGTAGCCCCAGCGCATATCCCAACTATCGGATTTGACCAGCATGTTGCGCACCTGCGCATGCATCAAGCGCACGCGCACCGCACTTTTGAACCCTTCCTTATCGCGCTCAAGGCCTCCGGGAGTGTTCACGTCCATCCAGAATTTTCCGGTTTCTACCAACCTCCGGTTGGCCATACGATCCAGTTGTCCGGTAAACACCAGCGGTTTTGCTGCCGCTCCGGCCAGATACCCACCCATCAACGACATATTGCGCAACACCAGCTCACCAGAGATGCCCACCCGATAGGACACCTCACATCCCAGTCGAAGCAGTTCACGGTCCAGCCAAATGGGCTCGTGGTCTATCTGCTTGAACAGGGAACGCAGCTCAGCGGGGGCGTCGGATACCGTGTCTATACCGTGCTCCAGTGCCTGATCCAGCAATTTTCGCCCCTCACCCGCCGGCAACCGGCCATACATGGCAACGACAGCATCAGCCAGGGGATCACCGGAAAGAATCGACTCACGAATCACCGTCATCTGTTTGGGTGTGGGATGGGGATCGGAGCCCAATATCCACCGGAACAAGGTACGGACCTTTCGCACCTCAGCACGGTTAGGGTTGCCAACGCGGTTCAGCTTGGCGGGATCCAGCGGCAATTCCTGCATCATGGAAGTCATGATTCTCTCCTCGCCAGAAACACTGACAAAAGGGGTAGGTTCTTGTTGCAGTACCATGTCGCTGAATAATCATAATGGCAATGAAACTGCGGAAAGAATGTCCCTGTATGACAGAAACAGAATTCACTTTTTTATCCACCCGTAACTTGCTAGCGTCACGTTTTAAAACACAAGGACAATTCCATGACTTCCTCGCTCAATCAGGCTGCCCGCCGTATGACACTGCTATGGTTTGTGGTGCTTTCGGGGCCTTTACTTATTGGCCTGGGAACCTGCTTTCTGGTCTGGGTCGCTGGATATAGCGCCCCTGCCACACTTCTCCCAGAGGAAACATTGCGCATGGCAGCTATGGGCGCCATGGCGCTGATGCTTACCATCAGCAGACCTCTGCGTAACGTTTTGCTCTCACCCGGTGCCATCGCCAAACGCCCTCTCCGTGATCAGCGCCACGCCAATATTGAGCAACAGGCAACGGCTCAAACCCAGGCCAGCATGTTCTTGTTACTGGGATTGCTCGAAAGCGTTTCCATGCTGATCGTAGCGTTGAGTCTGATGCAAGCAGATGCCGGACTGGCATTACTGAATGGAGTCTACACACTGGCGCTGGGCATTGTCGCGAAACCGGACTTCGCCCGCCTGATCACGGAAACCCTGAAAACGTTGCGTCAGGCCAGTTGATTATCCGTATAGCCTGGGTCCTGCCGGTCAGCCCGCAGCAAGACACGTCTTTCCCTGTTACTCACTGGAGTCTCAAATGGAACCGGATTTCTGGCATGACAAATGGAACAAGAATGAAATCGGCTTTCATCTAAGCCGGGCTCACCCGTTGCTGACATGTCATTGGAACCGATTGGGGCCGGCTTCCTCCGGCCGCGTTTTCGTTCCCCTGTGCGGCAAGACCCTGGACATCCACTATCTCCGTGATCAGGGGGCAGACGTCGTGGGAGCGGAATTAAGCGAACATGCCGTTCTTGCATTCTTCGAAGAAGCGGGCCTTGAGCCCAGAGTATCTGATTGGCATGCAGGAAAACGCTTCTGTACCGAGGGAATTACTTTGTTCCAGGGGGATATCTTCGCGTTGGATCGGAGTACCCTTGGCACCATTGACGCTGTCTATGATCGCGCGGCTGCCATTGCGCTCCCTCCAGCATTACGCCAACAATACGTCCGGCACGTCATCGAGCTCACCGGAAGCTCACCGCAATTGCTTATCACACTGAGCTACGATCAGTCGCTCATGCCGGGCCCGCCATTCTCTGTGGATGCCGAAAATGTGAAGGAATTGTACAGCCAGCATTACCGCCTGAATTGCCTCTCCAGCGAGGAAATTATCGAGAATGAAATCCGCTTCAGGGAGCGCGGACTCACCACACTGACAGAACGTTGCTGGCATCTTGGCCCAACATTACCAGCAACGTAATCGTGCGACTGACCTGTGCCATAAACACCCGATTACCACAGCCTAAAGTCACCGTAAGAAAGGTATTACTGCGTGTCAATCATCACGATTATTTGACACATTACTCACGACCAATCATGTTGACTTGAAGGCTTGCACTGGTGCCCCCACAGTAACGAATAGCGCCAATTGCCCTTAATTTCTGAGATTCGAAACGGAGCTACTATGAGCATTTCTGTCGGCGACACCCTCCCTGATGTCACCCTAAAGACCAACGGCGATAATGGCCCGGAAGATCTGGGTACTGGCGATTTTTTCAAAGGCCGCAAAGTCGTACTGTTTGCCGTTCCAGGGGCCTTCACCCCTGGCTGTTCCAATACCCACATGCCGGGTTTTGTGGTCAGTGCCGACACCATTCTGGAGAAAGCCGACCGTATTGCCTGTATGGCTGTGAACGATGCTTTTGTGATGGATGCCTGGCAGAAAGACCAAAATGCTGAGCACATCACCATGCTGGCTGATGGGAATGCCGAATTCACGAAAGCGCTCGGAATGGTTCTGGATGCCAGCGGCTTTGGCATGGGCACGCGCAGCAAGCGATTCGCCATGATTGTTAATGATGGCATCGTGGAGTATCTCGGTGTGGATGATAAGGGTGTGGATAAGAGCAGTGCAGAAACGGTGATTGCACACCTTGCTTGACACCAGGATCCTGCTGGCGGCTGGTGAGTCTTTGATCCGGCTGCCAGCCGCGCAGTTTCGCTCTGTGTTGCCGACAACCCTGACCCGCAGTCAGTGCTGACCGGAAAGGCGGTTACGCTCGATGAAGCGGGTGGAGTCCGTTCCGAAAGAACCTCCGTAACTTTCCCTCACCATTATCTTTTCAGCAATGCCATGCAGACGGTATTGCTCCAGCATCACCAAACCATAATTGGGCAAATGGGTGGTATCCACTTCCTTGTTGGTCTTCTCGCTTGCAGTCACCTTGTGATCGATGAAATCCTGCTCGTACACCAACTCCAGAATCGGAGCATTCACTGACACATCGGCCAACGCATGGCCATAAATCATCCGTTCGATATCATCGTGATAATCTGGTTGGTAGTAAGGCCATATCTCTTCCTCAAGGAAATTAGACCGGAACCAATGTGGCGAGAATGAACTCTGGCCCGTTGCAAGGAATGCACCACGAATACCCGATGACGTACGTCTCACAGGCGATGGATCATCGGGGTTCGCCAGCTGTTTGACCGCAGCATGAATTCCTGCCCCCGCCCCCAACGAAGAACCGGTGATAAAAATATCATCGGGGTTGATATTGAAAACGTCCGCATAATAACGGAAAAACTGAACCGCATGGCTCATATCATCCAGCGATACTGGATAACCGTTGCTATCTATGTCCTTGGCCGGGTGACGAAAGTCCAGTGACGCCACGGTAACCCCTCCGGCAGCACCACCGATTCCCATGTACGCGGACAAGGTCCCCTTCTTCGGGCCCAGCAGTGTTTCCTTGTTATGGTTGGCCGAGTGAGCATAGATGACAAGTGTGTTTGGTGCCCCTTGCGTATGCACACGTCCATCTTGCGTCGGATAATAGACATCAATTCGCAAGCCATTGGGTTCGGCATCAGGCCCGACCAGAGGCAGCCAACTGACCGCTGAATCACCGTAATAGATGTTGCTGTAGTAACCACACACCGGGTCGCAATCCGCGCGGGCAATATAGTGTTGCTGCATCAACTCTGCGCTAAAGGGGTCTGGCGCATCTGCGGCGGCCGGTGCCAGACCGGCTGTGATGGTCTTGTAACCACATGCCTGATCATTCGTAGTATCAACGCAGATTTTTACCTCAATGCTGCCACCGGCCTCCATGCCCCAGGGATAGGTCACTGAAAACTCCGCAGCAGCGTGACTTCCCTTATCGCGTGTCGACAACAATTCGCCATCTACATAATAGTAGTGGCTGGAATCTGTAGGTTTGAGCACGTCATAGTGAATATCAAACGGCGCATCCGGAGTGACATGATTTTTCACTCCGACCGTGTGAACTTCTACCGCCTGATCCAATGACAGCACGGCACCTGACCGGACCCGTATTTCGTCACAGATTTCATCACCATTTTCCAGCAGACAGATACCAATGGTTTTGATGCTGCCTTCGGGCAAACCGCCGGGGTAGGTCACAGAAAAGCGCCCGGGATCACTGCCAGTAACACTATTTGGTCGCGTTAATCTCAGACTATTGTCTACGTAGTAATAATGGTCGGACTGACTCTCAAAGGTGACATCGTAGTGCAAGGTGAAGGATTGGTTCGGAGTTACCACATTGCCTTGTTCCACGGCATGAATACGAACCTGCAACGGAACAGAGGCCATCACCGGCGCCCATGGCATTGCGGCCACAACGATTATTACACTGATGATCAAGTAAACGCCCTGCATATCCCTACTCCTGCACAGCGTGCCAAAACAAGGGGATGCAACGAGCATAGGAGCAGGAAAAAATTACCGCCATGCCGACAGCGCATTTTTCACTGGAATGGGGACAGTTTCAGCCCCGCGGCTAACCCTGTGGGGAGGCAACCCTCCTCATTTGGCTAGCTCGCGGCTCAGCGTTTGGACTGAGAGATTAAATTTCCAGTGCCAGCCCCAGTGTGGCGGTAAAGTCATCTTTTTGGGGGGTAACACCATCACTGTCCGGCTGCGGTCTTTCGATTCGCTTCCAGGTGCCTGAAATGCGTAAATCCAGCCGCTCTGTGAGATCCACATCCAGTGCAGTATAGAGATCATGTTTGGCTCTACCGGCAGCGGTTTCTGTCACCGTTACCTGATAGCTCATTTCCAACTCGATTTCATCCGTCAGGTCCTGCTCATAGAAAGTCCCAAACAGAAAAGCTGGCGTCGATACGGTTCGGTCTTCTCCTTCGGCAACATCGACATACTCTGTTCGCTGGTAGCCCGGACCCGCAGTAAACCACCAGTCCAGTTTAGGGGTATCGAATATCTGGTAACCGGCCCCCAGACCCACCGTCCACTCGGCCTCACGGTTTTGGAACGGGTCGCGATAATATTCAGCTTGCACCGGGCGCAAAAACCAGCGGTGGCTAATACGATAATCGTGCGAAAGACTGGCGGTATGATTATTCGCAAGCTCTTCGGATTCTGACTCCGAGTAATTCCCCGTATAACTCATCCTGGTGTAATTCTTGACGGTCCTGCGCTTCAATACCGCCTTGGCGTTGGCATCTTTCTGCTCAACGTTACCGCTTCGAAAATTGACCCCTGCAGAAATATCTGCAGACCATAAATCAAACTCTCTGGGGGAGGCCGTTGCGATACCCACCACCCGCTCAAACTCCACGGGCTCACCCCCAATGTGCAAACGGCCATTTTCGGTTGTCAGCCGCCCCAGAATAATCTCACCGCCATCCAGCAACACAGACTTGGTACGACCGGTACGGATATAGGCAACATCCTCCCAGTCGATGGAAATCAGATCGAAATGATCACTGTCAATTTCGATGGTTTCATCGTTGAGCACCTTGAGCCGCCCCTTGATCCACTCCCCTGTATCCAGCTGAATCCAGTCCCACTGTTGCACATCAAACGCAGGGGGTGTCCAGATTTCCGGAGGGGTACTGGCAGACTCGAAGGTCTGGTCTGCGGCGAACACAGAGTGGGGAATCAGCGCAACAAAAGAGGCAGCCAACATGGCTGCCCTTGTTGCCTGCCCGGCGTGGCCACCGGGCAGGATTTGCCGAGCTGTTTGGATTGCCCGGTTATGCATTGCGTATTTCATTACTTACCGTAAGGTTTGGCCTCGTACGGATTTCCCCCCAACGCGGCGGAAATATCTGCAATCGCTTTCTGAGCACGCACGCTGTTACCGGCGGCATCCAGCGGAGGCGAGATAGCGGCGATACCGAATTTTCCGGGAGAAACTGCGATGATACCACCGCCTACCCCACTCTTGGCAGGCAAGCCGGTCTTGTAAAGCCACTTGCCGGCATCGTCGTAGAGGCCGGCTGTCGCCATCACCGCCAGGATTTCCGGCATATCTTCGGGCTTGACCAGCTGCTTGCCCGTGACCGGGTTGGTGCCGGCATTGGCCAGCGTCGCCGCCATGGTTCCCAGATCTTTGGCATTGACCCCTACAGAGCACTGACGGGTGTAAATGTCGGTCGCTTGCAGCGGATCACCCTCGATGTGGCCATAGGCATACATCAGGTGAGCGATAGCCTGGTTACGCTGGTTGGTGTCCGCTTCGGATTTGTAGATATCTTCCAGCACGGTAAGTTCCCGGCCAGCAAAATCGCTGTAGTAGCCAAGAATCTTGTTCCAGATCTCATTGTAGCTCTTACCCGAGACCATACTGGTGGAGGTAATCGCACCGGCGTTCACCAGCGGGTTCATTTCATGGCCCTGGTGCTGCTCGATAGCGTAGATGGAATTGAATACCTGACCGGTGGCATCCACACCCACATTCTTCGGCAAAGCATCAATCCCCTTCTCTTCAGTCACCTTGGCCATGGTGAAGACCTTGGAGATCGACTGGATAGAGACTTCTGATTCAATATCGCCTACGGTGTAGACCTTGCCATCCACCGTAACCAGCACAATACCGAAGATATTGGAGTCCACCTTGGCCAGCGCCGGGATGTAATCCGCATTGGCGCCTTCCTTCAGGCCCTTGTACTTGTCATAGGCCTTTTTCAGGGCGTCGTTGATATTTTTCTCGGTCAACTTGCTGTCCACCGGTGTAGCCGCCGGTGCTTCTGTTTCCGCCGAGCAGCTGGCGCTGGCCATCGCCAGCATGCCAGCGAACATCAGGCTGAAAAACTTACGCGAATATTGCATTGCTCATGCTCCTTCTGAGTGACTCGTTGTTCTTACAGCAGATTGCCGCTGGAAAAACTGTATTTGACGCTGAATTGCACCCGGCGGTCATAACCGGTGGTGCCATCATTGGCGGTACGTTTACCGAACAGGTACTCCATCCCCATCATGACTTTGTCGTTAGGGGTATGCAGCAGGTTAACGGAGGCATACTCGCCCTTGTTGAAGGCATCTGCGGCCTGGAAATCCATGTTGTCGATTTCCGTTGAGCTGTAGCCAAACGAAGTGCTGTAGGCATCGTTCCAGTAGTGATCGTAGTAGGCGATGATGCCCGTCAGCGGCACCGCCTTGTAATCCGGATCAGCGGCATCACCGTCTGGCGCCATATCGACACCGCCATCGTTCATGTAGTTGGAAATACCGTTCCCATGAACCACGCCCAGAATGATGCGATCTTTTTCAAACATGTTGATGGTGGAGGTCAGATTCACCCCCCAGCCCAGCTCGCTGTCGTCAGGGCTGCCATCATCACCACCCGGGGTGTCATAACCCACCTGACGCAGAATGCCCGCCACCTGGAAATGCCCCCAATCGCCGACCTGACGGAAATGGGCAGTAATATCCGGATATTCATCATCTCCAGCAGCAGTATCAGGGCCTGCACTGGTTTCGTTGTCCACACCACTGCCGGGGTTCTCGATTGCCACCGCAAAGGTGGAATCCCCATTCACCGGGGTCCAGCGAATTTGAGGATTACGCAGGAACACCATGCCCGACGGGCCCCAGTAATCGATTACGTTGGGGAATACATCACCATCCATGAACACACTGTTGGTCTGGCCGGCAAGGATCGATTTCCACTCGCCATAGGCATGCCGTAGCCGAATCGTGGTCTGGCCCTCATCCGCGCCGACACCAAACATATCGAACTCGAATTTGGTGGTCAGCTCACTGTCTCCCGCCATGGTGCTGGCGTTCACGCCCAGGCGGCTCTGGCGCACACTCAGTACAGCTTGGCCGTCACTGCCAACCGCATCTTGATCATAGGGAATACGCCCGGGTCGAAGTGTGTCTTCCCATTCTGGTGAAACACGGTCAAAACCCTGCACATAATCCACCATGCCGAAGCCATACACTTCGAAGGAGGAATCTGCCACGCAAGTAAGAGGAGCCAGCAGCAGTGCTGCGCCGAGGCCACGGAGAGGAGTCATCGTACCCATAGTCATGCATCCCTGTTCTGTTCTTGTTGCCGCAACGCCATCCCTGTTGCCGGAACCCGTCGCGCTCCCAAGCGTTTTTGCTATATGGTCCGAATGTGATATGAACACATTACCAACAACGGTGTCACGAGGCTGACACGCCTGTATCGCAATTTAATGACAACACCATCACACTACCTTCACGCGAACCTGAAAATTCTGATTGCAGGAGTGCAAATAAAACCGTCTTAAAGGTGACTCGCCATGAGGGAAAAATAGAACGATTTCGTCGTCATTACAGGAGCCTAAAAAAAACGACATGAGTATTCTGCAGCTTCCTCACGCCCGACCGGATGCTATCCTGATGGACTGGCATGCCACCCTTGTCGACACCCACGACGCGATGTATCACGCTGTAGATGATGTCTTGCCTCACCTTGAAGAACTGGACCTCTGGGATCGACTGCTGGATCCCGATGATTCCAAAACCATAGAAGATGCAAAGCTTCTGATGTACGTCAAGGATCATCACCGGCTTCACCCCAAGATTGTGGCTCAGCGAAAAATTTCCCGGACTGACATTTTTGAGGTGCTTTTTGGCAGCGATCAGGAAGCCAAAGCCCGCGCGCACCAGGCATTTGATTCGGCTTACAAAAAATACGTTCAGGAAGTCCACCCGCTGGAACCGGACATACGCCGACAACTCGAGCGCATTCGTGCCATCCATATTCGCACAGGCCTTATCTCCAACCGCAAACGGGATTTCCTTGAGCACGAACTGGCGCTGGTCGATGGTACTGGCTGGGAAGACCTGTTTGACACTGTGGTCTGTGGCAGCGATGTGGCACGCCGCAAACCCGCGCCAGATATGCTGCTTGAAGCGCTGAAAAAACTGCAACTGCCTGCCGATGAACGCTGCTGGTACCTTGGCGACAGCACCACCGACGTAATCGCAGCCAAAGAAGCCGGAATCACCTCGATTTTCTATAATGGCGCGGGCTGGCCACAACCGTGGCTGGACAAGATTTTTCCGGATACCACCAAACATCCCCATCGACCGGATGCCGTAGTGAGCAGCATTGCCGAACTGGCGGACCTGGCCCGACACCTGCTTGCTCAACACAAGAGGGTAATCCGGGCGAAATCCTGACCGACAGAAGGATTGGCCCAGTTGCACACGTTCTTCGGCCCCTTTAATGGTACATTCGTGCCAACGAAACGCCACGGGACCGCACAATGAGCCAGCCTCACCTTCATGTTTTTACCGACGATGCCCTGGGCACCAGCGATGCCACCGCACTCGCACAACAACTGGCGCAAGGCAGAGTCAGCGCCACGGAGGTAACCGAAGCGGCAATTGCGCGGCTTGAGCGGGCTGCACCACTGAACGGATTGACCTTGGCGGCATTTGATAACGCACGTCGGCTCGCAAAAGATAACGCGTTCAGCGGCCGCTTTGCAGGCGTTCCCAGCCTGATCAAAGACAATATCGATATACAAGGACTTCCGACTCTCCATGGCAGTGCCGCCATGGGACGCAAGCCCATGAAGAAAACCAGCATCCTGGCCAAACAATACCTGGCCCAGGGCTTCAACTTGCTGGGCAAAAGCAGTCTGCCTGCGTTTGGGTTCACCGCCTCCACGGAAATGGCTCACACCCCTTCAACCCGCAACCCCTGGCATCTGGCGCATTCTGCAGGGGGCTCTTCCGGTGGCAGCGCGGCACTGGTGGCGGCCGGCGCCGTTCCCATCGCCCATGGCAACGATGGCGGCGGCTCCATCCGCATTCCCGCCGCGGCCTGCGGGCTGGTGGGACTCAAATGCACCCGCGGCAGACTGGTGACTCAGGAAGCCGGTAAAGCCCTGCCGATCAATATCATCAGTGATGGTGTGCTGACCCGTACGGTGCGCGACACGGCCAATTTTTTTGCCGAAGCGGAAATCAGCTATCGCAATCGAAAACTCCCGCCCATTGGTCAGATCAGTGGCCCGGGGAAACAGCGCCTGCGCATCGGCCTGATGGTGGACTCCATCGCCGGCGACCCGACCTGCGCGCAAACCCGCCTTGCGGTAGAGGCCACAGCCAAACGCCTGTCGGACCTCGGGCACCATGTAGATGTGGCACAGATTGATCTGCCGCAACGCTTCGTGGACGACTTTCTTCTGTACTGGGCCATGCTGGCCTTTTTCGTCAGCAAGTTTGGTCGCGTGCTGTTCCCGCAGGGATTCGACCGGCAGCAACTGGACCCGCTGACCCTCGGCCTTGCCCGTTATTATCAGCAACGCTTCCTGAAGACCCCGGGCATGCTGCGGCAGCTCCGCAAAAGCCAGGCCCATTACGCCGAAGTCTTCAGCCAGTTTGATGTGATGCTGACACCGGTACTCGCTCACACCACACCTGAGCTGGGTTATCTGGGCCCCACTGTCGACTTCGACACCCAACTGGAACGCCTGCTGCGCTATACCACCTTCACCCCGGCCAACAATGCGGCAGGCAGCCCCGCCATCTCCCTGCCGCTGGGACAAGCAGAAAACGGTTTGCCCATTGGTGTTCAACTTAATGGGCGCCACGGTGACGAACGCACCCTGCTGGAACTGGCGTTTGAACTGGAAGCAGCGCAACCGTTCCGTCGCCTTGATCAGGTTTGAGGAGCCCACCCTCGTACAGGAACCGCACGGGGCTCTACACAACACGCGAGCCCCCCTATCTGGCCGATCCCCTCATGCGCGGCACCGCTCGTGCGTTCGGCTTTTTTATCATCAAGGCGCTGGATTGAAGACGCCTGGAAGGCGAAAACCCATGCCGGCCCATTCCGCGAGCACAGGAAAATCTGGTCGCCGGAAAACATCGACCCTGCTGTTGGCCCGGCTGCCCACACCGGGAACGTGCCGGCAAGGCGTAGCCGAAAAGCGGAAGCACGACCGGCCGCAAGCAGAGTGAGGGCTTTCCTGTTTTCAACGGAACGCCGACTTCCAGATACACACCCCTTTGCAATTCTCTTTATAGTCAAGCACTTTGCTGTCATCCAACCCGGAAATTCCCGCCAGGAGTTATAAGGAAGCGTCTATATAACTCCGTGTAGGAGATTTGCCATTACGTCATAGCCTGTTGATATGGCAGGATTTTATCGGACGGGAAGCGACTACGGTTCCGGAGTTATATAGAACCGAGTTATACGGAACGTTCTAATTAATACGCTGTTATGTATAGGAGAGCGCATGGAAGATGCTCGATATGAAGAGCTAAAGAAAAAGTGGAATCAGCAATCTATCCCGGTGATTTTCAGGCCAGGAGGGAGTGAAAAGCTTCGGGTCAGGACGCCTTATCAGAAAGATAACCGCGAGTGGTTGAAGGTTGGGCACCGGATTAATCCAGAATGGATCAAAGATAAGAAATATTGGAGCCTTCCTAAGTCATGGTTTAATGACCTTGTGAACAAGTGCCTGAATAAATACGGCAAGGTCTATGTTATCCAGCCTTATAGAGAGCAGGAGAAGTGCGCGCCTGCATGTTGGAATGCAATAGGCCACGAATGTAACTGTTCATGCATGGGGGAGCATCACGGAGCACATGGGGGCAATAGTTCGTGGTTAGTTATTTCCGAAGCGTTTGCGACGCGGTGGGGTGATAAGCAGTATGCCTGTCGAACACTTTCAAAAGCCGTGGAGCAAACATAACAATAGGCAGCAGGCCGACCTTCGGCGGCTGTGCTAGGCGTTATGAGTAAGTAGAGAATGGCTCCTTTAATAGTGCTGGCCTTGTACGGGCTCATGTTTCTTGTTGTTGGTATCTTCGTACCCATGGACATGAGTAACGAATCGAGGCTGGCTTTCAATTTATTTGGAGGCGCAGCCATTCTCTTCGGCCCCTTGGTCATATTTTCATTCATTGACCAAAAGCTGGACCGAGTTGCGCTTTCAAAGTTTGGTTCGACCTGGTGTGTTGAGCAGGGCGTAGAATTTAGCGAGGTGAAAATTTACAAAAATCATTTCGCTTTATTATACACAGAGTCCGGGGCCGCGAAGCGTAAGAAGTTTAGAGCAAAGTTTATCCCAACAACTTGGCACATCAAGGAAGTGGAATGGTTGGAGAAATAGCTCATAACAAGGCAGAGCACGCGACAAGCGCGTGTCTGCGGCGTTAGGGGTGATCATGGTTGAGCTCACGACATTCGACGACCAGCAGGGACCTTGGTATCCAACCTCTGTCCATCGGCTGGAGACGTATCTCGGAAAGCTTATTGAACAAGGCCATGGCTACGTTCACGTTTACCAGCTAAAGAAAGACCTTGCTTACAATCTTCAATACATGGAGTTTCAGGATAGGGTTATACAGGACATAAAGCTGAGTTCTGTTCTCTACACCCAGTCCATTAAAACCATAGTTCTAGTTGGCTGTAGCATCATAGAATCGATACTTCATTTTTTGATCCTAAAGAACGGCCATCACACATCTATTGAGTGGGAAGAGAAAATTACGTTCAAAGGAAACCAAAAGAAGTTGGACGGTGAAGATGTGAGGGTGGACACGGTGATATACCGTAAGCTTCCTGAGAAGCGTCTTAAGCATATGACCTTTGACGCCATGATAAAATGCGCAAAATCTCATAGGCTTTTTGGAAGCTCCAAGATAATTTACGAAAAGCTTGAGTCGATGAGAAAGTTAAGGAATCGAATCCACCTTCAGGTAACTGACGATCGACCTGGCACAGACTGGACAACTTTCGATGCCCGGAACATTGACGATGCCTATTTGGTTTTATACTCGATTATGGTCAGTAGTCTTTTCTCGCCAAATTCTGAAGAAAAAGGTTACTTTTCCTACTTGCGGGGCCGCTTCAGCCCCTAACAAGGCCAAGCACAGGGACGCCTAACGGCGCCCCTGTTGGCAACGTTATGCTTTTCGAGGTCAGATTACATGACGAGTACTGAAGCCGCTTTCGTAATAGCCAAGAGGGTATTTCACGAAGAACTTACACAGACGGAGGGTGCTCGCCAGCTAAACGAAGAGTTTCGACTTAACATTAACTCAGCAAAAATAATGATAACTGTCTATGGAAAGATGATGAAAGGCCTAGAGTTCAAGCGTGCATTAAGCGTGCCTGACATGAGTTATTACTTGGCTCGTATTATGAGCGAGAATGATTCCAAATATTTACCTAACGCAGTAGAGGCGCTGTGGAAACATATTGCTTACTATGAAAAAAGAAATGGCGTAACTCTCAGATCTCTTCGGAATCTTCATTCATCATACTTGGCCATTGTTAATGGAATAACCAGCTTTAATGAATTAAGTGAATCTTTTGACGAGGCTGTCAAAAATGCAATGAACCTTACTGAAGGTCAGCGGAAGAAGCGTATTTCTCAAAAGAGTGTAATTCCAAAAACTAAACCTGTAGTCGTGTATGTCTATGAACGGAATCCCTACGTTGTGGCGGAAGTTCTAGCTAGGGCAAAAGGGGTGTGTGAGCGGTGTGAAGCTTCAGCACCTTTTAAAAGGAAAAAGGATGGAAGTCCATACTTGGAGGTTCACCACAAAATACGGCTTGCCGATGGTGGCGAAGATACGGTAACCAATGCTATCGCGCTGTGTCCAAACTGCCACCGAGATTTACATTTCGGTGAGCATAACAAAGCGCTGCAGGCAGACGGCTAACCTTGGGCACTTTATGCGGAATGGAGAGTGCATGAGCGATAAGCTGATAACTATTGGAGGAATAGGCCAGGCAAAAGGTCGGGTCAAAGGTATGGGGCCTGTTGATCTTGCTATACGTGATGAACTTGATGGAAAAATGAGAAAGCCTAACTGGTTAGCGAGCGCTCCGTTTGAAGGTGTTAGCATTATCTTGCGATATGCCGAAGCTTCCCGCGATAAGGTTTTATTTGAAAAAATAAATAAGCATAAAGAATTGCCTCTAGCCATAGATATATCGATGGAAGATCTGAAATCAACAGAAGGCAATCCTGACCAATTGAAAGCAATTGTCTGGCCGGCAATCGATAGGTGTATGTGTGCGGTTCAAAGTGAATATGGCCCAACCAGACTCAGCACATAAAAATCGCAGGCACAGCGACGGCTCTTACGTTGCGGCTCCGCCTCCACCACAAAGCCTCGCGTTCTGCGGGCGCTAGGCCAAATATAAGGAATTTCAATCCATGCCAAATAAATGGCTTTCAGTTTTTCTAGCATTCTTCTTTCGGCCAGCAGCCTTCATTTATTTGTCAGCTCATTGGTGGGCATTTTTTTATTTTTTCATCTCAATTATAGCCTTGTTGGCCGATGCCAATCTGGAAAGGCGCACTGGGGTTTCTGGACTATCCACTTTACTGTCTATTATCTGTGCAATCCATGCTTATAAATTAGCAAAAGCCACTAAATTTAACGATGGACGAAAATGGTTTAATCATTGGTGGGGCGCCCTTTCAATTCCAGTTTTTTTATTATTCATAATTTTCTTTTTTCGCTCATTTTTTTATGAAATATTTCAAATTCCTTCATTATCGATGATGCCAACACTTAAGTCTGGCGATTACATAGTGGTTTCCAAGCATGGGTATGGTTTGTATGATTCATTTGGTATCACCGTTTATGAAACTGATCTAGATAAAAGAAAAAAACCACAACGTGGAGAAATTTTTGTTCTGTACCCACCTGGAGACAGACCGGCATTTGTAGAGAGAATTATAGGGTTACCAAACGATGAAATCGTATTCTCTAACAAACAGCTGCGCATTAATGGCAGACTCGTCGACACCAAGCGGATGGGTGAGCCGCATATCTATCAAGAAACCCTGGATGGAAATTCGTACCAAGTGCAGTATTTCCATGAAAACAATCCATATCGCTCTGTTAGGTTGATAGTGCCTGAGGACTCATATTTCGTTATGGGTGACAACAGGGATAACTCGGCAGATAGCCGATTATGGGGGCCTGTTCCTGCAAAAAATATTGTCGGCAAAGTCGTACACATATGGAATTAACGCTTAACAAGTGCATCTTTCCTGGCTTGGGCAGACTCTTACCTTTTTCGCGCTGTGCCGATAAGAATCGGATAATATAGACACCAGGCAGCGAAAAGCACTATGTGAAATTGGAATTTTTGAGGTCTTGATATTCGCTATTTGGGGCGCATTCTTTCTCGGCTTGATTCTTCTATCGCGCAGTTTAACTACAGCCAAGCTTACAATGCTCGAATTACAGAGGATTACTTTTCTCTTAAGCATGATCTAAAGATGGATCTAAACTTATATACATTTCTAAAGCGACCATGCTAATCCCGTTGATTCCTCAGCGCCGCTACTTTTTGATACGCGCTATCAGCAACCCTCATCACATCGTGAGCTGAATCACCATAGGCATTACCCTCAGCTACCCATCCCTTCTGCCAGCTGACGATAGTTGACAGCGAAAACCAAAAAGGCCGCCCGATTTGGGTGCGGCCTTTATCATTCCTGCCTGAAAGGTGTTCACACGCGCGTTATTCACTGTTAACTGTCTTACGCCCTACTCCTTGTGTCGAAAAAAACGCTGAATGCTGGAAAAGTCTTTTTCAGCGTAGCCATGATTACCATGTGCGGCATACAGGGATTTCGCCAGATTCCCCATGGGGGTTGCCGACTGGCTGCTTAGTGCAGCTTGCAGTGCCAACCCCAGATCCTTGTTCATTAGTTTGACGGCGAAGCCGCCTTCATACTCGTTTGATGCCGGCACATTTTCCATGACGCCGGGCCAGGGATTGTACTTGTCCAGCGACCAGTTATCCCCTGAGCTGGCTTTCATGATCTCGGAAAGCACCGCAGGATCGAGACCATGATCTGCCCCCATCTGCAAGGCTTCTGCCGTACCAATCATATGGATGGCGAGGAGCATGTTGTTACAGATTTTGGCCAGCTGCCCTGCGCCATTGTCCCCGGCACGAAAGACCTGCGCGCCCATGCACTCGAGCACGGTACGTGCCCGATCAATGGCCTCTTCCTGACCACCACAGATAAAGGTCAGCGTACCGGCTTTGGCGCCGCCCACCCCACCGGAGACCGGCGCATCGATCATCACCCTGCCCTGCTCTTTGGCGATGGCGGCCACCTCACGGGCTGTGTCGGCATCGATGGTGGAGCAGTCGATAATCAGGGCACTGGCATCGATATGCTTCAGCACACCCGCTTCACCCAGATAGAGGCCACGCACGGCGCCCGCCGACGGCAACATGCTGATGACAACGTCAGCGCCCTGCACCGCTTGCGCGGCACTGTCTGCCGCTTTGGCACCCTGTTCCACCGCCGCGTTGAGAAGCTCGGGCACCAGATCAAAGGCAATCACCTCATGGCCGGCCTTGACCAGGTTGGCCGCCATGGGGCCACCCATATGACCGACACCGAAGAATCCGATTTTCATTGTTATCTCTCCCTGCCTCTTATACGGACGGATATTGATGCGTATTGGGTAAAGGGTCTGAGGTTGTAAGCCAGACGCTTGAACCCGATTTTTTTATCGTCTGAGGTCTAACCCCAGACGTCCGGCTTTTCTTTACAGAAACGACAAATCCTTGAGCACATTGCGCGCAATGATCACGCGCATGATTTCGTTGGTACCTTCCAGAATCTGGTGAACGCGGGCATCACGCAGGTAGCGCTCCAATGGATATTCGCGGATGTACCCATAGCCCCCGTGCAGCTGAAGCGCCTGGTTGCAGACGTTGAAACACAGGTCCGTGGCCATGCGTTTGGCCATGGCGCAGAGCATGCTTTTGTCGGGGTGATTGTGATCCAGCTTCCAGGCGGCCAGCCGTACCATCTGCTGTGCCGCGACCAGCTCCGTTGCCATATCTGCCAGAGAAAACTGCACGGTCTGGAAATCGCCGATGACCTGGCCAAATTGTTTGCGTTCCTGCACATACTGCTGCGCTTGCTTCAAGGCCGCCTGGGCCGCGCCCAGTGAGCAACTGGCAATATTGATACGCCCGCCATCAAGGCCACTCATGGCGATTTTGAAGCCCTGCCCTTCTTCACCCATCAGGCACTCGGCCGGGATACGCGCCTGTTCCAGGATCACCGCGCGGGTGGGCTGGCTTTTCCAGCCCATCTTGTCTTCATTGCGTCCGTAGGAAATCCCCGGCGTGTCTGCAGGCACGGCAAAGCAGGAAATGCCGCCAGCACCCTGTCCACCCGTACGCGCCATCAATACCAACACATCGGTATCACCTGCCCCGGAAATAAAGGCCTTTGCGCCATTCAGTACATAGCTGTCACCGTCCTTTCTCGCAGTGGTTGTCAGCGACGCGGCATCGGAGCCGGCGTTAGGCTCCGTCAGACAATAGGACGCCAGTTTTTCACCCGACATCAACGCATCTGCCCAGCGTGCACGGGTGGCATCATTGCCATAGCGCGTCAGCATCCAGGTGGCCATGTTATGAATGGTGATAAAGGCGGTGGTGGACGTGCAGCCCTGAGAGAGCTGTTCAAAAACCAATGCGGCATCCAGGCGTGACAGCCCCATGCCACCGTGTTCTTCGGCACAGTACAGCGAGCAAAAACCCAACTCCCCCGCCTGACGAATCGCATCCTTCGGGAAAACGCTGTTGGCATCCCATTCAGCGGCAAAGGGTGCCAGAGCCTTTTCGGAAAACTGTCTGGCCGTTTCGCGGAAGGCCAGCTGCTCTTCAGTAAAAGAAAAATCCACGGTTGATCCTTTCAAGATCGCTGATAGTTATCTCGCCGTAGGCGCGTCGCTGGCGGCGCGATTTCTGCCTCGGTTATCGCGCCGCCAGCGACGCTCCTACAGTGATGTATCTCCACCATCGAACGCAGAATGCGGAGATGGGCATTCGCCCATTTCCGCCCTACGATCATTTCAAATGAATACTCATATTCGGGCCGCTTGCCGGGATGTCATCGTCGAACCAGCGGCTGGTGACGGTCTTGGTTTCCGTATAGAACCGCACCGCCTGTTTGCCGTACGCATGCTGGTCGCCGTAGAACGATCCTTTCCAGCCAGTGAAGCTGAAGAACGGCAGTGGCACCGGGATCGGTACGTTGATCCCCACCTGCCCCACTTCCACTTCGTGCTGGTATTTACGGGCGGCAGCACCGCTGGCGGTAAAGATGGAAGTGCCATTGCCGTAGGGGCTGTTATTCACCAACGCCAATGCTTCTTCCAGGGAATCCACGGTGACACAGCACAACACCGGGCCGAAAATTTCTTCCCGGTAAATGGCCATGTCCGGTGTCACATCGGTGAACAGGGTCGGGCCAACCCAGTTACCATCGGGCAGGCCTTCCACGGTGCAATCGGAGCCATCCAGTAGACAGGTTGCGCCCTCCTCCTTGCCCTGCTTGATCAGTGTCAGCACCCGTTGTTTGGCCTGGGGGCTGATCTGTGGTCCGTAGGCCGCTTGCGGATCGTTCCAGGCACCGGGGCGGATGTTGGCAAACTCGTCCTTGAGTTCATCCACCCAGGCTTTTGAGTCGCCGACGAATACGGCCACGCTGATGGCCATGCACCGCTGCCCCGCCGCCCCACAGGACGCCCCCACCAGGCTGTTGATCACCTGGTTCTTGTTGGCATCGGGCATGATCACCATGTGGTTCTTGGCACCGGCGAAACATTGGGCCCGTTTCATGTGATCCGTGGCGGTGCGGTAAACGTGCTGCCCCACCGGCACCGAACCAACAAAGGACACGGCCTTGATATCAGGATGGGTGAGCAGGGTGTCCACCTGCTCCTTGCCACCATGTACCAACTGCAGCACTCCCGGGGGCGCGCCCGCTTGAAGAAACAGTTCCACCAACCGGTTGGGGGTCATGGGGTCCTGCTCGGAGGGCTTGAGGACAAAGGTATTCCCCGCAGCAATGGCCAGCGGGAACATCCACAGCGGGATCATGGCGGGAAAGTTGAAGGGGGTAATGCCTGCGCATACGCCCAGCGGCTGGGTCCAGGAATGGGTGTCGATGCTGCGCGCCACGTTTTCCACCGTTTCCCCCATCATCAACGAGGCAATGTTAGCGGCCTGTTCGGCGACTTCGATACCGCGCCAGACATCCCCCTTGGCATCCTCGAAGGTCTTGCCGGTTTCCTGACTAAGGATCTCGGCAATTTCTTCCTGATGCTCTTTCAGCAACGCCTGATAACGCAGCATCAACCGTGCCCGCTCAGATACCGGCACTTCCTTCCAGCTTTCAAACGCCGCCTTGGCAGCGGCGATGGCTTGCTCCATTTCGTCTGCCGTGGCGGCAGGGGCCTCACAAAGAATTGCCTGGGTAGCCGGGTTGGTCACGGGGATCCACTCACGGGTCTGACTGGCAACGAACTCGCCGTTGATCAACAGGGGCAGGCGATGGGGCATAACAACTCTCCAGAGGGTATCGGTTCTGGTGCCAGTTGTAGCACAGCCCCAGCCGATGGCAGATAGTCCTTTTTGCCGCCTAATGGACTATATTGCGGTTTATGAGCCTCTCAACATCCTCTTCACATGGTCACGCGGAGCCCTCCAGCTGGCCACTGTCAGAACGCGGTCAGCGGACGGTTATCCCGCCCGCGGTACTGGACAGCATTGCCGGGCACCCACTGTGTGCAGGCTGCATGCCCCATGGTGTCGGCTTTTATCCACGTGCACGGGGGCATCGCATGCAGCGGCGCAGGCCCGCGGATGACCTGTTGATCTACTGCATTGCCGGGCAAGGAATCTTGCAGGTGGATGGCCACGAACAATCCATCGACGCAGGCGATCTGGTGTTGTTGCCCAATGGGGTCGCGCATCAATACCAGGCCGACCCGGCCCAACCGTGGAGCATCTACTGGGTGCACCTGGGCGGCCATGATGTGGCACGTTTTTTTGACGAAATTGCCAGTCAGGCCGGTGACTACAAGGTTCATATCGGCGTTCATTCACGACTGGCGGAGACCTTCCAGGCCCTGCTGGTGGCGGCTACCCGGGTTCAACCGGAACACCTGGTGTATGCCGCCAACCTGCTACGCAGCCTGCTGGCCTTTGCCGCCCTGATGCGCCATCAACATCTGGCTCGCCATGCCACGCTGGACGTGACCCGGGTCAACAGTTACCTGCAAACCGCGCTGGATCGGCGCCTGTCGCTGGACGAGTTGGTCGATGCCACCAGCACGCTGTCCCGTTATCACTTTATTCGTGAATACAAACGGCAGACCGGACAAACCCCCATGCAGGCTTTTCAGCGCATCAAAGTCAGCCATGCCTGTTATTTGCTGGATATTACCGAGGAGAGTGTAGTGCAGGTCGCCGCCCGGCTGGGCTATGACGACCCTTATTATTTTTCACGGTTATTCAAGAAACAGATGGGGGTCTCGCCACAACAATATCGGCGCGAGCGGGGGCAGTAACCGGCTTACATCTCCCGGTTCTGCCAGGTAAGCGTCATGATGTCCCGGTGGGTGTCGCACTGAAATACATGGGCGCAACCATAATAGCCAAAGCAGAAGGGCAGGGTATCCGACGAGTCCAGTTGCAGCACAAAGTTCATCGGTTGCTGGCAACAAGGACAACTGGGGTACGCCACCCCTTCCACCCAGTGAGGCCAGCCCAGCAGCTTGTCCCCTGGCCGTGGAGCGGGTCGATGGGCATGCAACAATGCCAGCGTACCCTTCGGATGACGATCATTGACCGCTTCGGTTTCTTCACTGTCGGGATAATCGGTCAGTGCAATCCAGCCTGTCAGGGCTTGTTCGGGAAACGCATTGGGCTGGTTGAATGGCAGAGCCTCAAAGCCCTGGGCCTGGTCTCGTGGGATAACACGCACCAATGAGGCATCCGAGAAAGGCAAATGTGCCTGGCCAAGCACCTCGCAATCCTCTTCTCCGTTGGTGCAATAAAATACCTGCAGAACGCCATCCCCGAAGGGCGAGAAAGCAGGCAAGTCCCGGGAATCCAGTTGCACCATCAGTTGCATGGGCTCGTGGCAGCAGGCACAGCACGGCCAGCTTTCATCCGGCTTCAGCAGCGGCAGGCCTCCAAACTTGGACATGGCGCCTGGTACCGCCGGGCCCGCCTGGGGACGCCAGGCAGGACGGGAAAAGGAATCCAGTCTGAGTTTGATTTCTTCGGGCAGCATGTCACGTCCTCTTACGTCCGTGCCAGATTGCCCCTGCGCCCACCTATGGCGCAATGAATGACTTTCGGAAGGGCGTTTTTATCGCCCCAGCGGCGTGCAAATTTTGGTCATACGATACAAATTCGCCGTATGCCCCCACTCCATGCCATCAAAATTGCTCCAGTTGCCACTGGGCAAAGGCCTGTTGCGCCAGCTCCAGCTGCTCGATCAGGCGCTGTCGCTTGCTTGGGTCAAAGCGGCGGCGGGCCAGCGCTTGCAGGCTCTTCTGCAGGGCATTGCGGTCCCCACGGGATAACACGTCCAGCCAATGGCCATCGCTGTCGGTGACCACCAACACATCTCGACCGGCGTGATTACGCTGGCTGACCTGATACCAGTGCACCAACGCGCGTCCCAGCACCACATAGGCGAATTGTGGATCCTTGAGCGGGCCGTAGACCGCTTCGCGGAAACCCCCACTGAGCGGGCCCACTTTGACCTTGTTGAGCTTGTCACTGTAGAAATAACTGCCCGCTGCCCCCAGCAACCCGCCCACCAGGGCCCCGGTTCCCAGGGAATGCCCGAAGGTGACCGCATCGAGCCCGGCACCGCCCACCGCCCCCGCCCCGAAACCGGCAGCGGCCAGTTGCCCCTTGCTGATCCCCCATAACTGGCGGGTTCGCTCGCTGAACAGATCACTTTCGTCTGGCAGGGTCAGATCCGACTCTTCGCGCTGCAGCCGCCTGTGCAGGTAGATATCTTCTACCGCGCGGCGCTGGCGCTGCTCCCGCTCCCGCTGCCAGGCCTGCCAGCGCTGGCGCAACTGCGGCAACAGGGGCCGGGCATCCTGATGTTCCCCCAGCCGGGCCGTTTCCTGATGGCCCAGCATGTCGATGAGAGCATCGGCGATCTGCTCCAGGGCCTGGTGGTCCCGGCCGAACTTCAACGCCTGCAGGTATTCCAGCGCCGCATCCAGGGTTTCGCGCCATTTCGGCGCCAGTTCCCCGAAACTTCGCAGCAGATCAAGGTGTTTTTCGAACGGCGCCCGCACCGCATCAAAGCGCCGCACAATCTGGAAGTACTGCCCCAGGGCCGCTTCCCAGTCGGCACTGTAGTCGTCACTGCCGATCTGGTTGATCAGCGCCAGACTGGGCCGCCCAGTCCAGCGCAGGATATTCATTTCCGCTTCGTGCTCGCGGTTGTAGGGCACCGACCCATCGACCACGTAGATAATCCCGGCGCCCGCCACAATGGGCCGCAGCAACTCGCATTCGTCGTGATAACGGGGATCATCGCTATGCTGGTTCACAAACGCGGCCACGGTATCAGGGCGGTCGGACGCAGACAGACTGTGCCCCTGCAGCCAGGCCAACAGCTTGCGCGGTCGCTGGAACCCCGGGGTGTCGATCAATTCATAGAGGGTGACGTCATCCACCTTCATGGGATAGCAGTGGCTGTCGCGCGTAGTGCCGGGCTCCATGGCGATGGCAATGGAGTCATTCTGGGCGAGGGTCGCCACCACGCTGGACTTGCCTTTGTTGGGGTGGCCCACCACCGCGAAGCGGGGCAGGCTGTCAGCGGCCTTGCCGGTGTCGTTAGCGTCCATGGTCAGCATCAACCGGAGTATTGTCGGATTGGGCCTCAGGGGCACAGAGCAGGAGATGGGGGTCATGCTGGCGTTCCACAAACCGTTGCCATTGGGCCTGCAAGCCGCGGTCGGTCAACGCCGCCCCCTCTTCATCAGCCAGCGGCACCAATGCCAGCAGGGTGCCTGCAGGCCACTGCTCGCGGGCATCCATAATGAAATCACTGAGTTCACCCGTGGGCGGCTCCCAGCCCCGCGCCACCAGAATCACCGGCTCCGGGCGTTGGCCCGCCTCACGCAGGGCCTCTGCATCCTGCTCGAGCGTGCTGTTGCCTCCGGCCCGTAATTGCCGGGGGCCCGGCCCACGACTCAGGGCACCTACCACTGCACCTGAGCGCATGCCGGCACCGGCCCAGTGAATCAGGGTGCTACTGGCAGGCAAGGGCGACAGGGCCACGGTGGCCTCTGCCGGGGCCCTCGGCGCCTCTTCTTCACCGCGGGTTTCCACCCACGGAGTCTCGAACCGGTACAGCAGGGGGGCATAGCCCGGGTGCCGGGCCAGTGCCCGTCGGGCCTGCCAACGCACCTGCAGACCCGCCAGCACCAATAACACCAGTCGAGGCAACAGCACGTAGCTGAGCCACAGCATCAACACAAAGGGCCACCAGGTGCCCAACAAGGCGGGATCACTGACAGCCCCCTCGCTGTTGAGACGGTAAAACTGGGAGGCGGAAACCAGCGCCTGGCTCGGCACAGCCTCTGGCCATAGCGTCTGCCAGGGTTGGGCCAACAGACTAACCAGAGCGTGATAGCCCTCGGCAGAGGTCTGCAAGGTAGTACTCCAGCCAAAGGCCAGATCCTGTACCACCACCATGACCAGCAAGGCCAGCAAACCACTGATAGCAAACAGCAGCCCACCGGTATGGGCGATACGGGCAGACAGGGCAGGGCGCAGCGAGGCCAGCGGGTCGTCATCCGCCTGGGCACCAAACAGGCCGCGCCAGGGTTGCCAGCCCAGCCAGGCCTGCACACTGGTCAGCACCGCCAGCAGGCATTGCAGGGCGACCAGCGCCATCAGCAGGGTCAGATTGATCTGACGGCCACCGTCATACACCAGCAATCCCAGCATGAAGGCGGCCCCCAACACCGTGCCAAGGCCGGCAAACACCCAACGGGCTTGCCGCCAACGGCGCAGGCGGACATCCGGGCCGGGCTCACGACGCTGGTCATTGAGCGCATGGAGCGCCTGTAGCCACGCGGGCACCGTCAGCGGCTGGCGTTGCTCCTGTTGCTGCTGGGCAAAACGTCGGTCACGCCGGTGCAGGAAGGCCTGACCTTGTTTCTGGTCACGCCGGTACTGGTCTTCAAAGTCCAGCAACCGGGTCAGGGCTCGACTCAATCGCGGCCCCGCTTACTGGCCGCTGGCGGGCGGATTTTGCTGTGGTGCCGGGCGCGGCACCTCCGGATTGAGCTTCGGCGAAGTGTATTTCACCGCATCCTGACCACAGGCCATGCAGGCGTTGCCAAACTCCCCGAGAATGCCGCCGTTCTCGTCATAGCCGTAGGCCGGACGGTAATCCTGGGTGCACTGCTGCGGCGGATCTTCCGGGCAGCTTTCCGTATCGGAGGGCAGCCCCATGGGGTAATCCGTATCGTATTTGTGGGTACAACCCGCCATCAACAACACAAGGGCAGGCAAGGCCAGTGCAGCAGCTTTCATCAAAGCATCTCCTGAATTCATGAGCGTTCTGCCCCAAGCATAGTCAAAGCTGACGGCAGACGCATGTATCATGAACCGGATTTCTCGACTATTTTTCCCTTTCTGTCCGTTGTGGAGTTTTCATGAACGCCTCCTCCCCTCTCGACTGGCGCACCCTGCCTGCGGCCATCTGGCGCGGGCGCACCGCGTCACTGCGCCCGGTGCAACATCCCGACCCGGTACGACTGGATGATCTGCTCGGCATCGACGAACAAAAGCGAAAGATTATCCAGAACACCGAGCGTTTTCTGGCCGGCCAACCCTGCAATCATGTGTTGCTGTGGGGCAGCCGCGGCACCGGCAAGTCGTCCATCGTCAAGGCCCTGCTCAATGCGTATGCCCCTCGTGGTCTGCGCGTGATCGAGGTGGACAAGGATGACCTGCACGACTTGCCGGAAATCGTCGATGACATTCGCGAGCGCCGCCAACGGTTCATCATTTATTGCGACGATCTGTCGTTCGAAGACGGCGAGAACCAATACAAACATTTGAAAAGCGTACTGGAAGGGTCACTGGAACTGCCGCCGGAAAATGTGCGCATTTACGCCACCAGCAACCGCCGACATCTGTTGCCGGAATACATGAAAGACAATGCGCAATCACAGGTGGTTGGGCGGGAAATACACCACGGTGATGCCGTGGAAGAAAAGATTTCCCTGGCGGATCGTTTTGGGCTGGGGCTGAGTTTTTACCCGATCAGCGAGCCACAATTTTTCGAGATTGTGGATCACCTGTTTGGTGAGGTTGCAGACCGCGAACAACTCCACATTCGTGCGCGGCGCTTTTCCATTGAAAAGGGTGTGCGCTCAGGGCGCACTGCACGGCAGTTTTATAATCAGTTTGTGGGGGAATTTTAACAGCAGCTGCGAGCTTTGAGGAAAAGCCGAGTCTCGAATTACGAGTAGAAAAAGGCAAAATCTTCAGGCTTGCGATGTCTGGTTTTCGCAACTCGCAGCTCGTAGCTAGAAGTGATTTGCCGTCGCGTCGCAGATCGCATCCAGGGCCACTTTTGCCGCGGGAATCACGCCACCCATGGTGAAAAAACCATGGACCAGCCTGGGGAAATCCAGACTGCTGACGGACACCCCGGCCTCACGCAGTTTTTCCCCGTAGGCCAACCCTTCATCGCGCAGCGGGTCGGTGGCGGTCACCAGCACCGCTGGTGGCTGACCGACCAGATCAGGGTTACGCAGGGGGGATACGCGATAATCCTCAACCAGTGCGTCATCCTGAATAAAATGGCTGCGGAACCAGGTGAGCAACGGCAGGTCCAGACCAAAACCCTGCCCCAGATTCTGAATCGAGCGATGCGCCAGAGCCCCATCGGTAGTGGGATACACCAGCACTTGCAAGGCCGGCACCGGCACCCCGGCCAGGGCCGCCTGCTGACAGACCACGGCAGCCAGGTTTCCGCCAGCACTGTCACCCATGACCGCAAGGCGCGTGGAATCCAGCCCCAACGCCGCGGTGTTGTCCAGCAGCCATCGCCACACCGCCAGGCTCTGATCGGCACCGGCCGGCGAGGGATGCTCAGGGGCAAGGGGGTAGTCCACACTCAATACGACGGCATTGGTGCGTTCGGCAATGTAGCGACAAACACGGTCATACTCATCGACACCGCCTACGGTAAATCCCCCGCCATGAAAAAACAGGATTGCCGGAGCCAGCCGCGGAGCATTCTCGGGGCGATAACGTCGCACCAGAACCGCGGTGTCTGTTGCCACCGGCACCTGGTGATCCACCACTACCGGCATGGGACGCTCAGGCACGTCCAGCAGGGCAATCATGTCACGATAGAGCTGGCGCGCTTGCGCCACCGGGACACTGTTTAGTGCCGGCTTGGCAGCACTCAACGCAAGCAGAAAACGGACGTGCGGATCGAGATGATCCCTGGCCCGGGTTTCCATTCCCGCGGCAAGTCGGGACAGCACCGGTCGCGGCAACATCATCAGGGATTTCAGCGCAACACGTTCCAGAGCGACTGAGCTCATCGGGACTCCTTGACTATGGGATCTGCAATCGCGTTTGCCGGCGAGCGTGCTGCGTGCCGGAAACAGAATGTGCGCGAGTGTATCAGAAATACCACTCCAGGCCGCCCTCGATCCCGGTCACGGTGATGTATTCCTTGTCTACGTATTGCATGTACTGCAGGCTAAGACCGATATTCCAGGCCGTGCGCACCCCAATGGCAGCACCGAAAGCCAGACTGGTGTCATCATTGCGATCCACATCGCGACGACAACCCGCCGCATTGCAACGATGCGCTTCGGTCTTGACCTTCACATCAGCAATGCCCGCAAACCCTTGCAGAAAGACACTGTCCAGATGCTGTTTGGCGACCGGGGCAGCGAACGACCACTTGCCGGTCGCCAGCAGCGCGGCGACGTGATCCACGCTGTAGTCAACCTTGCTGCGACTGGTTTCCGAGCGCCGGGTATCCGGGGAAGGGCCAGCCCCCAAACGCAACTCAACCCCCCAGTTCTCATCCACCATACCCCCCAGACGC
Organism: Alcanivorax sp. P2S70; assembly: GCF_000475295.1. Taxonomy (NCBI): domain Bacteria; kingdom Pseudomonadati; phylum Pseudomonadota; class Gammaproteobacteria; order Oceanospirillales; family Alcanivoracaceae; genus Alcanivorax; species Alcanivorax sp. P2S70. The sequence continues at coordinate 420,447 of NZ_AXBZ01000034.1, read as the reverse complement.
AGGGCAAGGCCGGAGGGCGTCGTTTCGTAACGGTCGTAATCCAGATTGAAGTGCATCAGGTTTGCAGCAGCGTACCCATAGCGGGCATCCTGAAAGTGGGCAACCCGGGAGGCAGAGTCACGCTCAGCCGCTTCGGCCGCCCATAGGGCGGGGCTGATGAGCAAACCGAAAAGCATCCAGTAACGCATGGAAAGTCATCCTTTTTTGTTATTCTTTGAGTCTCGGCTGCCTGTTATACCACCGCCAGCAGGCTGAGTCTTTGTCCATCGGCCGGGAAGCCCCTCAGCCGCCGCACCAGGAAGCTCCTCATGTCTGTCTACACACCACTTCCCCCAACAGAGATGGCCCGAGTGCTGGCAGCATTTGGTTATTCGCTGGTGAATTTCCGTGGCGCCAGCCACGGCATTGAAAACAGCACCTTCCTGATTGATGCCACAGATTCACAGGGGCGATCAGCAGGCCTGGTGCTTACCGTGTTCGAAAACCTGGACCGCAATGCAGTGCAACCCTACCTGCATTTGTTGGCGGAACTCGCCACTGACCCACAGCTACCCGTACCCGGCCCATTGCGGGATGCCCATAACCGCTGGCAAATTACGGTCGCGAACAAACCTGCAGTTCTGATGCCACGCCTGCCGGGCGACCATGATTTTTCCGTGGATGAGCTGCGCTGCGGCCAGGTTGGTGCCCTGCTGGCACGACTCCATCAGTGCGACACCCGCGCCCTGATGCCGCTCCCGGCTGAACGCCAGCGGCTGGCGTCACTACAGGCCCAGCTGGACAAGCTACCCGCCGCCCAACAGCCCATCGCCCGCGCCCTGCTGGACGCCTGGCAGTCAACCGCTACCGGCAATACCTTGATCCATGGCGACCTTTTCCGTGACAACCTGCTCTGGCAAGACGGCCGCATCAGTGCGCTGCTGGATTTCTACAACGCCTGCCTGGATCACCCGGAATACGACCTCGCCGTGACCCTTAACGACTGGTGTGTGAATGAGGAAGGCAAGCCGGTACCTCTGCGGGAAGAGGCGTTACTGAAGGCGTACCAACAACAGGGGGGAGTGATCGATAACGCTCGCCTGGCACTGGCGCTACCTGTAGCCGCACTGCGTTTCTGGTTGTCTCGACTGGCCGGACCGGTGGCACAACAAAGCGAAGGGCAGGGCAGTAAGGATCCCGCAGAATTTGCCCGGATTTTTGCCTGGCGGACGCAAGATCTCGAATGAATCCGCCTTCTTCGAAGGCGCCACACTGGCAGTGTGCATAACTGCAACAATCCATCCCTGCCGCAGGCTCTACTGCCGGGTCCTGTCAGCGCGCTCCCGCCAGGATCATGTGGTTCAGGTGGGCCAGGTAGTCCTGCTCCTGCCACAACCAGTCATAATGCGGAGAGGCCAGCGAGGTTGGGGTCATGGCGTCGACGCCCTGAGTCAGGGCATTCACGACCATCATTTCATGCAGATCCGCCCAGCCTGTCGGCATACTGCGCAGCCCTCTCGGCTGGCGCACAAAGCCATTGCCCAAAACCGGGCTCAGCCGCCGCAAGCGGGTAAACGCCATACGGCGCTGCAACTGCTCTTCCAGGCGCCGCTGCCAGTGGGTGCCCGCCGCATCCAGCAATACCTGTTTGACCGGACTTGCCAGGCGGCCAAGCAAGCCGGACATGGGCATGGCCTCGCCAGTGGCAAGCCGATACCGGGGATCCTCATCGAGCCACAGGCTGAAATCGAGAAAATCCAGCTCACTGGTGTCCAGCTGGCGCAGCTGTTCACTGAGCGCGGAGGTAGTGCTGAGCCCTACCGGTACCGAGGGGAACAGCGCATGCAACGCCCGTGGCACCTCCAGCAGATAGGCCTCCAGCCGTTCGGCGGCGGTGGGCGACCAGCGAGACGGCAAGCCACGCTCCGGCGAACGACCGAAGACCCTCCGGGTCACTCCATGGGCCGCCGGCAGCGACGGAAACTGATAGCAAAAATCCACCCCCGCGACGTCATCCAGGTAACCCCATTCCTGAATCAGCGAGAGCGTATCGCTCCACACGGCCACATAATCAGCCGGGCGCCGAACAAAGGAGCGGCGGGCACGGCTGTCATTGATGAAGTGACTGCTGAACCACAGCTTCATGCCCCGTTCATGGGTGGATTGCATCAACTGCTGCAAGGCATGTCGGATTTTGACTTCTACCGGTTGGCCGTGACTGGGGATTAACTCACAGCGATCCAGATGGATACCATTTTCCGGCGAAGCAATCAGGTGAGGGCAAGGATCCACACGCAGGGCATTGAACCCACGCAATTGGGTGTCGTCGAGCACACGCTCCAACGAGGCAAAGGCACCGTCGCGCAAGTCGCGGTGCAACAGCCAGGATAGATCCCAGCATGCCATTGCCAACGGTTGAACCATGTGTATCCCTCATAGAAAGCGAACCAGCATACCGGTTTCCGAATCCGCCTCAATGGCTATGGTTCCTGTTATCGGTGAAATGACCCACCTTGACATCCCTCTCAGGGAAAACATTCCCCTTTTGGAGGGCGGCAGCTATGATTCGAGACATGAAAAAACTGATAACAAGCTTACTGCTGGCACCGGGCCTGAGCCTGGCCGCAGAACAATTGCCGGATACGGCGCCGCCTGATGAGCAGGCCCCGCAAACCCGTGAGTCCGGCCCCGCCACTCCGCTCAATGGCGATGAGCTGGAGTCGCTCTACCTGCAATCTCCGGTCGAGCTGGATACCAGCGACGAGAGCCAGGGACTTAACGCCATGAGTAACGAGGCTCGCTTTCTGGAAAATGAGCAGCAGGAAATGCGCCAGCGTCAGGCAGAAACGGTCCGCCCTGTGGCGCCTCCACCCAGTGAGACGCCGCCTCCACCGCCACCCACACTGATCCCGATTCGGGATTTATAGTCCGGTTAGCGGCGACGCGATGCTGAGCCTCCCCTTCAGCCTCGCGCTTGCAGGCAACGCGCAAAACCCTCCCCCAGGGTGTTGAGCCAGGGGAGATAGTGTAACGACGGCTGATCGCGCCCCAGAGGATCCAGCGCCACGGCCTGGCACTCCGGGCAGAGCCTTTCCAGCATGTTGACTCGCGCCTCCGGCTCTACAATCATGCAATGCAGTTCACGGGCACGAATCTCTTCGGCCAGCGCCACAAAGCGGCGGCTTCCAGGGCCGGCATCCAATTGCACACTCACCTGCACCGGCTCAGCCAGCCCCATTGTCTCACTGAAATACCCCCACGGATGGTGATAGCTCAACCAGTCGGTGTTCCCATGAGGCGCCAGTTGCTGGCGGAGTGTTACACGGGTGGCATCAGCCTGTTGCAGCCACACCTCTGGCTGCCCCTGCAGTAACCCCCCGGGCATGGCGTTGGCCACCGCCTGCGCCAGCAACTGCATGTTCTTGATCGACAACCACAGATGAGGATCCAGGCTGGCATTGTGATGCGCATCGCTATGGTCAGGGTGATCATGCTCATGACCGTGCTCGTGATGGGCATGCTCTCCCTCGCGACGCTCCACTGTTGGCTGCTCCAGTAGCGCCACTGACGGCCGGTTACGTCGCGCCACCAGTGGCGCCAGCGGCGCCTCCACTCCAGCGCCCAGCCACACCAGCAAATCCGCGTCGCGCACTTGCATCACCTGACGCGGCGACAGCGCCACCTGATGCGGGTTCTGGTTGGCCTGCAACAGCGTGACTACCTCCACCTCCGGGCCATACAGGCTGCGCAGCAGCTTGGCCAGCGGCTCCACACTGGCCACGATGGTCTGGCTCCAGGCCGGACCGGCAAACAGCAGCAGAACAATCAACCCCAAACAGCGCATAGCGTCATTCACTCTCAGACCTTTGTTGTCAGCTCCCTGCCTGAGTGCCGCCAACACCGTTGTTTACCGCCCGCTTCGTGCAGGCGAAAGGGCAGCAGTATATCATTGCGCCTTTGTTCTTCGGGCGGGTTTCTCATGTCGGAACCACTGGTCAAGGTTGAGTCGGTCTCGGTCACCCTGGGTGGCACCTCGGTGCTGTCGGAGGTGAGCCTGGATCTTGCGCCCGGCCGTATCACCACACTGATTGGTCCCAATGGGGCAGGCAAGAGCACTCTGGCACGGCTGGTACTGGGTTTGGTGACCCCGGATCAGGGTACGGTGGTGCGCCGGCGCGGCCTACGGGTCGGCTACATGCCCCAGCACCTCAATATCGACGACAGCCTGCCACTCACCGTGGACCGCTTCCTGTGGCTGGGCGCCAGCGGCCCCACCGCCGCCCGCCGTGCCGCCCTGGAACGGGCCGGGGTCGCGCATTTGCGGCGTCGTGCGGTGCAAAAGCTGTCCGGCGGCGAAATGCAGCGGGTATTACTGGCCCGGGCCCTGCTGCGCAAACCCGACCTGCTGGTCCTGGACGAACCGGCTCAGGGCGTGGATGTGGCCGGCCAGAATGCCCTCTATGGATTGCTCAAGGATGTCCGAGACGAACTGGGCTGCGCCATCCTGCTGATTTCCCACGATCTGCACCTGGTGATGGCCGCCACCGACGAGGTGATCTGCCTGCAACGCCATGTGTGCTGTTCCGGCAGCCCGGAAACCGTTAGCCGGGACCCGGCCTACCACGAACTATTTGGCCCCACTGCCGGCACGCCGAACCTGGCGCTCTACACCCACGATCATGACCACGATCATGATCTGGATGGCAATGCCCACCACCATCACCACGACCATGAAGGCCCCTGCAACCATGATTGAACTGCTGCTCCCTCCTTTGCTGGCAGGGCTGGCCGTGGCGCTGGTCTCGGGCCCCATGGGCGCATTTGTGGTGTGGCGTCGCATGGCCTTTTTCGGTGACACCCTGGCCCACGGAGCCTTGCTGGGCGCCGCCCTCGGACTGGCACTGGATATCAGCCTGTATGTGGGGGTAGTGGCCATGTGCCTTGGCCTTGCCGCCGCACTGACTGCGCTGCAACACCAGCGCCAACTGGCCAGCGATACCCTGCTCGGGATTGTGGCCCATACCACCCTGGCACTGGGGGTGATTGCCATCAGCCTGCAAACCGGTATCCAGGTAGACCTGTTCGCCTACCTGTTCGGTGATCTGCTGGCCGTGGGCTGGCAAGAGGTGGTCGGGCTGTGGGCTGGTGCATTGGTGATTCTTGCCATGATGGTGTGGCAATGGCGTGCCCTGTTGAGCATCACTGTCAACGAAGAGCTGGCACAGGTCGAAGGGGTGGCGGTGCAACGCACCCGCCTGTTGCTGATGCTGCTGCTGGCGCTACTGATTGCCGGCGCCATTCGTACCGTCGGGGTGCTGTTGATTACTTCGCTGCTGGTCATCCCCGCTGCCAGCGCCCGGCGTTTGACGCACACCCCTGCCCAGATGGCGATCGTCGCCAGCGTCCTCGGCACCCTGTCTGTGCTCGCCGGGCTGACGGTGAGCTGGTTTGCCAATACGCCCGTGGGGCCGTCGATCGTGGTCGCCGCCAGCGGCTTGTTTATGCTGACGCTGTTGCGCAAAACCTCGTAGGAGCGTCACTGGCGGCGCGATTCCAGACCAGGATCAAAAACGTTTCCACCGCAGAGATCACGGAGACCACTGAGGAAAGCCATTGTTTTGACTCAGTGAACGCTATGTCCTCTGTGGTAAATCTGCCTTTAACAACGCAGGCGATCGCGCCGCCACCAAGCGCAGCGAATAACCGACGCTCCTGCGGCGGGGCATTTTGCCGGAGCATGAATGAGTCTGTCGCTTAACCAACGCATCTGGATGCTGGCCTGGCCATTGCTGCTGTCGAACCTGACCGCGCCGCTGCTCGGGCTGGTCGACACGGCGGTGGTCGGCCATCTGGCACACCCTCGCTATCTGGCCGCGGTGGCGCTGGGCGGCAATTTCTTCATGTTCCTGTACTTCTCGTTCAATTTCCTGCGCATGGGAACCACCGGTTTTGCGTCCCAGGCCCGTGGCGGGGGCCGGGACACCCGCGTGGTGCTGTTACGCGGGCTAGTACTGTCCTGCGCACTGGGGCTCGCCCTGATTGCGCTGAGCCCCCTGCTACGCGAGGCCGGCCTGTGGCTGTTGGGCGGCAGTGACGAGGTGCAAGGCCTGGCGCGCGATTACATCGATATCCGTATTCTGGGTGCGCCTGCCGCACTGGCCAATTTCGCCCTGATCGGCTTTGCCATCGGCACCCATAACACGCGGGTACCACTGAAAATGACCGTGCTGATGCACAGCACCAATGCCCTGCTGGATGTGCTGCTGGTACAGGTGTGGCACTGGGATGTGCGCGGGGTTGCCACAGCCAGTGCCATCGCCGAGTACGTGGGCCTGATTGGCGGGCTGTTCTGGCTGCGTCATGCATTGCGTTCGCCATCGCAGCCCGAACCGGTATGGCGGCTCAGTGCGCTGCTGGCGTTGATGAGTGTGAACCGCGATATCTTCATTCGCAGCCTGGCGCTGCTGACCGCCTTCTTTTTCTTTACCGCGCAAGGCGCCCGATTGGGGGATACGGTACTGGCCGCCAACGCCGTCCTGATCACCTTTCTGCTGATCCTCAGCAACCTGCTGGACGGCTTCGCCAATGCCGCCGAGGCGCTGGTGGGGGAAGCACAGGGCAAAGGAGATCACGCCGGATTTCGTGAGGCCGTGAGCGCCACCGGACGCTGGACCATCGGCTGCGCGGCCCTGGGCTTGGCGGGCTTTGCGTTGGGCGGCGCCCCTCTGATTGGGTTGCTGACCGACCTGCCCGCGATCCGTGATACGGCCACGGCATATCTGCCGTGGGTGTTGCTGTTACCACTGACCGCCAGCGCAGGCTTCTGGCTGGACGGCATCTTCGTCGGTGCTACCTGGGGCGCCGCCATGCGCAATACCATGCTGGTCTCGGTGGCCCTCTTTTTCGCCATCTGGGCGCTGACCCAGCCCTGGGAAAACCATGGCCTGTGGCTCACCATGAACGCCTTCATGGCCGCCAGGGGGATGTGTATGGGCTGGGTGCTGTGGCGTAACCACCGCTAGCCGGCGGCTACATCCTTGCCGGCAGATTTGTTCAGGTACATACGCCGGTCGGCAGACTTGAGCAGGGCATCGGCATCTTCGAAATGATCGGGCCCGGTCTGCACCACTCCCATGCTGATACTCACTTCCGGCAACCGCTCCGCCAGCAACCGCCGAATCCGCTGGCAATAGGCGGCCTCCGCCTGCTCCTCGGTGCTGTTGGCCAGCAGCACACAGAACTCATCACCACCATAACGAACACAAGTGTCCTCGCCCCGCGCCGTTTCCAGCAAGACCTTGCCCAGCTCCGTCAGCACGCGGTCCCCATAAGCGTGGCCGCGGCGATCGTTAAGCCCCTTGAAGTCATCAACATCCACAAATATCAACGAAACCGGCTCACTGCGCCGCTGCGCCGCCTTGACGGTCCGCTGCAGGGCTTCATTAAGATAACGGCGTGTTGTCAGCCCGGTCAGTGCATCCGTGCGCAACTGGCCATTGCGCATGGCAACCGTTTCCTCCAGGGCCCTGGCATATTCTTCCGTGCGGTTTTTCACTGCCTCGATTTCAGAGACCAGACTGAGGATATAGGTTTCAAACACCAGGGTGACGTCAAAGTAGATCAGCTTGTCCAGTGCCAGCAGTGCTCGCTGCAGCTCCAAACCGGACTCCATGGTGTCGTTAAGGTTTTGCACCAGCAACCGGTGCAGCAGATACACCGCCGACAGATAGAATTTGGGCTCTACCCCAATACGCTTGTGGACCAGCCCGATTCGCAGACGGTTATTCGTGTATTCAAGGTCATAGGCGCCGGAAAACAGATCCATGATATAACGGCGCTGGGCGGTCTCCAGGCGCTCAAGCGTGTCGGAATCCCCGATCAGTGAAGCAATATCCGGATTACTGGTCTGAATGCCGTAAAAGGTTTCTACGATGTCATCCAGACGACGTTCGATGTGATCCCGACAGCGCAGCAGCGCGGCGACATCCTGGTCATCAAACTCCAGCAGCCGCTTTCGCGCCCCGATTTCCATTTCGGTAATACGCATCTGTTCCAGCAGGGTTTTCATATTGGAATGCATGCACGCTCCCTCGCCCCAAGCAGGTCATCCTGACCCCATGCAAATATGACGGTTATGCCACCATAGTACCCCGTTGTCCGAACATGACCATAGGACCAGGGGGAAAGTTGTGCGTAAGGGACAGACCTGAGGATGAACAGAGTTCAGGAAAGAGGCGCATCCGCCGTGGGAAAGAACAGGAAAGCCGGGCTGGCAAGGCAGCCAGCCCCGGCGGGAAGTCAGCGTTTCAGGGCACCATCCTTGTCCAGCTGGCCCACCACGCTTTTGGCGTAACCCTCAGCACCACTCTTCAGGTTATAGGGGTTCATGCTGCGGGACTGGGCCTGCCACACCGGTTTCTCCGTGGCTGCACTGTAAACCTGAGTTTGCAGATAATAGTCGGTGGCGTTCTGGTAGTAGCCTGGCTGGTAGATCGCGCTGTAGCTATAACCCACATAAGGACCATAGCCCAGATACATCGGTGCAGAGGTCATGGGCATGTAATCCACGGTAGGCGGAATGTACTCATCGCGCTCTTCCACCTTTAGCAGGCTCACGACCATGACACCATCTGCTCCGCTTTCCTTGACCGCGGCTTCGATCTGTTCACGGAAGTCATCTGCGTGTTGCCGCTCGCCTGCGAGACTGGCGGTAGACAGGGTCGAATCTATCGAACGTTTTTTGAGGCTTTTGGCAACTTGCTGCTCAACGACAGCGGACGTCACCGCCGTTTCCGCCAGTACCACAATAAACAGGTGATCAAACGCCGGGCGTGGCTCGCCGGTCTTGGTTTGCCAGGTGGAGTGAGTTTCGGTGGTAGTGGCACAGGCAGCCAGCATGACTGCGGCAGCCAGAACGAACAGGCGAGTAACCATCTGCATGGGGAATCCTTCGTTATGCAAGGGAATGAATCCACACAGAGTAATGCGGCAAGCGCGGTTCGCCAAGCATCTTGCCGAGTATCAGGGCGTCAGCAACCGCTGCGCTGACTTCCCGCAGAATTGCTGCCGGCTTTCGCCACCACGCTGCCGCACCGAGGCCATGCACTTGCTATAACTGCCATGGGACACCACGTTCAGGACATCATTCTCGATAGTCACCGAAAAAACATTGTCCCGAGGGCGCATGCCACTGCGATCCCAATCGGAGAATCGCTGGCCGCCACTGGCACAGGCATAGCTGGTGGTGTAGGTAAAACCACGGGCAGCACGGGTGATGTGGGTATAGACCTGCCACCCCCCCCGTCGCCCGTACATAATCTCCCGCTCGCACCCTTTGATCGTATCAATGGCGTCATCCTGGAAAAAAACCACCTCGTTGTAGGTGGTACCATCCAGGTCGAACTTGGCTACCAGATACACAGGGGCATCCGAAGCAGCAAAGGCCCGAACGCAAGACAAGAGAAAAACGACAGCCACGAAACAGGGAAAGGGTCTCATTAATCCGCCAAATGCAATTTTTTGTTATTCAATCCTAGCGGAGAAAACGCAGGCAATACAGGCCCGCCATCAGGCAAGGTTATTTTTTTCCACCCGGCATGATGAATTTCATCAACGTCATGAACCACATCAACTGGCCGGGATCGCCTTCGATCTTGATATCACCGGACTGCATCCCTTCCATGAAGGCCATCTGGTTCTTGCCGGCCTTTTGCAGGGTGTCGAAGGCATAGCCCGCATCTTTGAAATTCAGGGTGACGGTCGGTGCCGGATGAATCCCTCCTTTGGCTGCGACCTTGCCCGGAGTGAATTGGAACCAGCGCGCCGGCTTACCGTTAAAGGTCCGCCATTGCATGATGACGTTGCGGTTTTCCAGCTGCTTTCGGAAACCTTCGTTACGCCACGCCAACCAGCGCAAACGCCACCCCAGAACCAGCAACACCAATGCAAATTTCATGGACCTTCCTTTATCAATGAACAGCGCAACAGCCGGGCTCATGGTGACATGAGCCCGCTGCAAGCTTACGGCATCACCGCCGGCAGTTCCTTGTTGAGCTTCATTTTTTCCTTCACCGCATCACCGGTGAGGGCATAGCCCAGCAAATTGCCGTCCTTGCCGCGGAACAGGGCCTGAACCGTGTTGCCATCGGCTTCCACTTCCCAATCGCCTTCACTGCCTGCCGGAGCCGGACACACCACCACCGGGCAAGCCGGGGTCTTGATGGTGACGGGCATTACGCCGTAGCTGACATCGGTGGGCTCACCGGCCAGCGTTTTGGCCAGCGCCCGGGCAGACGCCATCAGCGGCAACACGTAGGGCAGCACATGGCCTTCTACTTCGGCACAGTCGCCCAGGGCAAAAATATCCTCGGCGCTGGTGCGCAGGCCCTTGTCGGTGAGGATGCCACGATTGGTGCTCAGGCCGGCTTCCTTGGCCATGTCGATGCGCGGGCGCAAGCCGATGGCAGACAGCACCACATCCGATTCCAGCTTGCTGCCGTCAGACAGCTCGGTCACCAGCTTGCCGCTGTCTCCGTGGTGCACCGCCTTGGCCAGCGGGCCGAAGTGGAACTGCACACCCAGTTCCTGCAGGCCGCGACCAACCGCTTCAGAAGCAGCTTCCGGCAGCAGCAAGGGCAGGCAGCGGCCCATGGGCTCAACCAGCTGTACCTGGAACCCACCGTTAGACAGATCGTTGGCAAATTCACAGCCGATCAAACCACCACCGAGAATGGTGATTGTCTTCTTGCCCTCAATGGCTGCACGGAATTTGGCGTAGTCCATCAGATCGTTGACGGAGAACACCTCGCCAACCGCGTCACCTTCCAGGGGCGGAGTCCAGGTATCGGCACCCAGCGCCAGCACCAGCTTGCTGTAATCCAGGTGGTCATCCGGCAGCAGTACACGCTTTTTTTGCGGATCGATTCCGGCCACATGAACACCGGTACGCACATCCACATTGAACTGCTCGGACACCTTTTCCGGTGTCGCCATGCACAGGTCATCGGCGGTCTTTTCCTTGGTAAAACCGGCGGACAGCATGGGCTTGGAATAGTTACGGCCGTCGTCTGCGGTGAGCATGACGATGGGCGTTTCCTTATCCAGCTTGCGGAATTCCTTGACGGTATTGAAGCCGGCGAGGCCGGTGCCGATGATGACGATGGGCTTCATGAATGATCCTTTCACTGTTCAATGGACGGGCGGGATGCGCGGGCGCTCAGAATGCGCTGATGCCAGAAGAGATCGGGCGGCCCCTGCCGGGGCCAGACCTCGGTGGAATCAGATTTCCACCATCTCGAAGTCTTCCTTGCCCACACCACAGTCCGGGCAAACCCAGTCTTCCGGCACATCGTCCCAGGCGGTACCCGGGGCAATACCTTCGTCCGGCAGACCTTCGGCTTCGTCATAAATGAAACCGCACACTACACATTCCCACTTCTTCATGGTGAACCTCATCGGATTGAAGTAAGCACTCGCTTACTCTGCTACATACAGGGTGTATCTCGGGGGTCGTTAACCTATCGGGGCGGCGCCGAAAAATCAATGACAGTGACCACTGTCATATTCGGTCTATTATGCCGATCCGCACCCCGCAATCCCCGGGTTTTGCGGCCGCCCTTGCTCTCTGTACAACCATGGGCCATAGTCCGCCGGCCTGAAGCCCGGAAGATCCCATGCTGCCTGCCGCCCTGCATCCTGACAGCCTTTGGCGCCCGCTGGAACAGCTGGTGCTACCCCCGATAATCCGCGACTGGATGGCGGACCCGGACTCGCTCACTCGCCGGCTGTCCCGCTACGGTGCCTTCCGCGTTGTCCCGGGTTTCCATGCCCACGCCGTCCCTAAAGCCGATGAACGGCAACTGCTGGCACTCCCCGCCCGTCAGGTAGCACTGATTCGCGAAGTCACTCTTATGCTGGATGACACCCCGGTGGTTGCCGCCCGCAGCGTATTGCCGGTTGGCAGCCTGACCGGGGCAAACCGCTCTCTCGGCCACATGGGCAGCCGCTCACTGGGACTGGAGCTGTACAAACGTCCCCTCTGCCAGCGCGACCAGGTATGGGCAAGGCGGGGCTCACCCGATCAGGAGCTGCCGCTGTGCTGGGGCCGCCAATCCCGCTTCATCAAGCGTGGTGCACCGCTACTGGTAGCGGAGTATTTCCTGCCGGCGTTGTGGGAGAAGGTGGGGTAGCGCGTTGCCGAACAGCCCCGTACTCGTCTGCCATTAGACTCTCTGGGCCTGTTTCCTCTGCGTCGCGCGGCGCAAACGATACTCGTCTGGCGCCACAACCCGCTCGCGCGTTTCCACTTTGAACTTTCAACTTGCAACTCAACCCCACCCATCCGGACAATACCTCCACGCCTGACAACCGGATGTCCCATGTTTGCCTTTGTTGAAAACCGCTATCCCGGCCTGTGGCCCTACCTTCAGCTGATGCGCCTGGACCGGCCCATCGGCACCCTGCTGCTGCTGTGGCCGACCCTTTGGGCGGTGTGGATTGCCGGGGCAGGCACCCCGAGCCTGACCACCATCGTGATCTTCTTTCTGGGGGTGGTGATCATGCGCGCGGCAGGCTGCGTGATTAACGATTTTGCCGACCGGGATTTCGACGGCGATGTGGAGCGCACCCAGGGCCGGCCGCTGGCCACTGGCGCCATCAGCAGCAAAAAGGCGCTGGCGCTGTTCGCCGGGCTGGGGCTGCTAGCCTTCGTACTGGTGCTGTTCCTCAACGAATTGACCTTCTGGCTGTCCTTCGGCGGCCTTGGGCTGGCGGTGCTGTACCCCTTCACCAAGCGCTTCACCTTTATGCCGCAGCTGTTTCTGGGGGCCGCCTTCAGCTGGGCCATCCCCATGGCTTTTGCCGCAGAAACCGGCGAGGTCCCGGAAATCGCCTGGCTGCTGTACGTGGCCAATGTGGTGTGGACGGTCGCCTATGACACCCAGTACGCCATGTGTGACCGTGAAGACGACCTGAAACTGGGCATAAAGAGCACCGCTATCCTGTTTGGCGACGCCGATCGGTTAATGATCGGTGTCCTTCAGGGGCTAACCCTGCTGGGGCTGATCATGGTCGGCCACCGCCTTGGGTTCAGCTGGCCCTGGTATGCAGGCCTGGCAGGGATGGCCGTGACCTTCCTCTACCAGCACAGCCTGATCCGCTATCGCGAACGCTGGCCCAGTTTTCATGCCTTCCTGAACAATCACTGGAGCGGGGCGTGTGTGTTTGCGGGGTTGTATTTCCAGTACTTTTGAGTTGAAAGTTTAACGCTCAAAGTGGAAAAGGCGGGAGGCAGGTTTTGTCGTTCCGGCTCTCTGTACCCGCGCCATTACCTGCGAGCGCGGGCACGGCTATGCAAAACCTGCTGGCTTGGGCCGCGTTTCAATTTTGAACTTTCAACTCATCACTCCCTCTCCCGCTTGCAATTCCCCCGCATCCGGCTCAACTTGTCATACGCATGTCATAAAAGAGCAATCTAATAGGGCACCAACAAAAGACTGACAGGCGAAGGAAGGAAGCCATGTCCCGTAACCGAATTTTGATTGTTGATGACGAGCCGGCTATCCGTGAGATGGTCGCTGTCGCCTTGGAACTGGCGGACTTTGATGTACTGGAAGCTGAAAATGCCCAGCGCGGCCACGAGATCATCGTCGACGAACGGCCAGACCTGGTACTGCTGGACTGGATGCTGCCCTCCGTGACCGGCATTGAGCTGGCCCGTCGCCTTAAGCGTGATGAGACCACCAATGAAGTGCCGATCATCATGCTTACCGCCAAAAGCGAAGAAGATAACAAGATCCAGGGCCTGGATGTGGGTGCTGACGACTACATCACCAAACCGTTTTCCACCCGCGAACTGATTTCCCGGATCAAGGCGGTACTGCGCCGCTCTTCCAGCGCTGCCGCCGAAAAAGCTATCGAAGTGGAAGGGCTATGCCTGGACCCGGTCAGCCACCGTATCAGCGCTAACGACGAGCCGGTGGATATGGGGCCAACCGAATATCGCCTGCTGGAATTCTTCATGAGCCATCAGGAGCGAGCCTACTCCCGCACCCAGTTGCTGGATCAGGTGTGGGGCGCCAATGTGTATGTGGAAGACCGCACCATCGACGTCCACATCCGCCGTTTGCGCAAGGCTCTCGCACCCTACGGCTTTGACCGTTTTATCCAGACGGTGCGAGGTACGGGCTATCGCTTTTCGATCAAGGCCGCCAAGGCGAGCTGAAGCCAATAATGTGTTAGGGTTCATGACCTCGGTATAACTCCAGTCTGACCCCACAAGGGCAACACACGATCATGAAAGCCAGCCTGGCCAAAGAAGTTAATCGAATCGCCGGCCTGATCGCCCTGGCCGCCTTGACCGCTCTCGCAGTCGGTCACATCTGGCCATTGCTGGTAGGCCTGGTGGGCTACATTTTCTGGAGTACCCGGCAGCTGTTCTCCCTCTACAGCTGGCTGGTCCGTGATGATCATACCGAACCGCCAGACAGCATCGGTCTGTGGGGCGAGTTCTATACCCGGCTGGAACACTTGTTTCAGAAAGAACGGCGTGCGCAGGAAAACCTGCAAAGCATCATCCACCGCGCCCAGCAATCCGTAAACGCTCTGGAAGAGGTGGTCATCCTGATTGACCAGCACGGCTATCTGGAATACTGGAACGCCGCCGCAGAGCGCTATATGGGCTTCAACCCCAGCCAGGACCTGGGGCAACCGCTCACCAACCTGGTGCGCCACCCCGGATTTACCGAATACCTTCATCGCGCCGATTTTCGCGAACCCCTGGAAATTCCCTCTCCGGTGAATGACAACCGCATCCTGCAATTCAGGGTGACGGAGTTCGGCGTTGGCGAGCAACTGCTGATGGCCCGTGATGTCACCCGGATTCATCACCTCGAACAAATGCGCAAAGACTTTGTAGCCAATGTCAGCCACGAGTTGAAAACCCCTTTAACAGTACTCAAAGGCTACCTTGAAACGCTGCTGGATACCGTGCCTGAAGAACAGCCTCGTCTGCGGCGTGCACTGACTCAAATGGAAAGCCAGTCTGACCGCATGGAAGCGCTGGTCACGGATCTGTTGTTGCTCTCGCGACTGGAAAATACCGATGCGGATAACGATCGCCAAGCCGTCGCTGTACACGGCATGCTCAACCGCATGCGCGAAAACGCCCAAGCTCTGAGCGCGGACAAACATCATCAGATTGAAATGGATGTCCCAACCGAGGCGCGTCTGGTCGCCAACCCCGCCGAACTGGAAAGCGCCTTTGGAAACCTGATTACCAATGCAGTGAAGTACACCCCTTCCGGTGGCCTGATTCGCATCCAGTGGTGGCAGGACGAAAAGGGCGCGCATCTGGCCGTTACCGATAATGGTCTGGGAATTGACCCTGCCCATATTCCACGGCTCACAGAACGCTTTTATCGCCCCGATAATAGCCGGGTCACCCAAACGGGTGGCACGGGTCTGGGGCTCGCCATTGTCAAACACGTGATGATTCGTCATAACGGCAAACTGGACATCAAGAGCGAGCTGGGCAAGGGCAGCACCTTTACCTGCCACTTCCCACCAGAGCGACTGGTTAATCGCCCCACTGCAGTTGCAGGGTAAGACGCTCCACCTGCAACCGATTTGCGACAAACCCAAACACCATTAGGGATGATGATGAAAAAAGTCTGCGTTTACTGTGCTTCCAGCGACGGAAACGATCCTGCTTTTGGCATCGCGGCTGAAAACCTGGCCGCAGCATTGGTAAGCCGAAATCTTGGGCTGGTGTATGGCGGCGCCAGCGTGGGGATCATGGGAACTCTGGCCAACGCGGTCATGGACAGGGGGGGAGAGGTAATAGGAATTATCCCCCAGGCACTGCTGCGCCGTGAGATTGGCAATCACCACCTGACCGAGTTGCAGATCGTCGACTCCATGCACGAGCGCAAGGCAGCTATGGCGGATCAGGCCGATGCGTTCATCGCACTCCCCGGTGGCATGGGCACCCTGGAAGAGCTGTTTGAGATTTTGACTTGGGCACAGCTAGGCTTTCATCACAAGCCAATTGGTCTGCTGAACGTCAACGGTTACTACGACCACCTGGCGGCCTTCCTTGGTCACAGCGTCGACAAGGGTCTGCTCAAGCCAGAGCACCGGAACTTGCTGCAGGTCAGCGCCAGTGCGGACGACCTTCTGGGACGCTTCGCAGACTGGAAATCGCCACCGTTGGAGACCTGGCTGGAAACAAGCCACCCATTGTAACGCACGCCACCCAGTCAATAAGACGCGTGCTTTCTGCAAACACCACGATAATGTTTCTAATTCTGGCGGCCGGAAAACGCGAGCACAGTATAAAAAATCGTTAAAGCATTAACCTCTGCACGGAAGCTAAAACGCAGCAACGTCATTCTTGAGACTCATTCTATTAGCGAGGACATTCTCATGCTTGGATGGGCTCTGACTTTTTTTATTGTTGCCATTATCGCTGGCGTACTCGGCTTTGGAGGCATTGCCTCTGGCGCCGCCTCTATCGCGAAAATTATCTTTTTCCTTTTCCTGATACTGCTGGTGATCAGCCTGGTCGCCAACGCCTTGCGGGGTCGAGGCCCCAAAGTCTGACGGTTCACGAAAAATGGGCTGACCATGCCTGCAACGCCACCAACTGATCGGCGATCAGGGATTGTGTCTTGTCGTCGGCCAGGTTGCCTTGCTCGTCACATTTTTCGTGTGCGCTGGAGACAAAGACTTCGGGCTTGTTAAGCAGGTAGGCATCCAACCCCACCAGTATCTGCCGCAAATGGTATTGGCTTCGGCTGCTGCCCATTCCGCCCATGGATGCGCCCATGATAGCGGTGGGTTTACCCGCGAAGACTTTGCCCGGCACCCGGGACAGCCAGTCCAGCGTATTCTTCAACACGCCGGGAACGGAGTAATTATATTCCGGTGTGGCAATCAGCAGGGCATCGGCCTTCTGCAGTTTTTCTGCCAGCGCCAACACTTCGGCAGGGCGTTCCTTGTCATTATCGATATCGCCGTTGTACAGGGGGATGCTAGAGATATCGGCGATCTCGATATCCATGCCTTTCGGGGCACAATCAACGGCAGCACGCACCAGGCCTTGATTGAAAGATTGCTGTCTGAGACTGCCTGCAATGGCGATAACTTTCATGGCTGACATTCCTTTGAACGCGAGAAAGTGAGTGGGTTGATGCTCTTTGACAAACCTTGAGGAGTCAACCCGATTTCCGTGAAGATTCAGCATGGGATGCCCATCGTTTATCCCGTGCCTTAACGGTAATCCAATAGCACAATCCCGGTGGCTCGGCACGAGCCTCGCCAACGGGAAAGCCTTTCCTTTGATGGCTAGAGTTGTGACGGTTCAGCAGTCAGGGTGCCATTGCGATAATCACTCAGGGCCTGATTGATTTCTTCCTGGGTGTTCATCACAAAGGGGCCGTACTGGGCAATGGGCTCTCCCAGGGGGCGACCTGCCAGCAGCAGCAGCCTTGCGCCCTCACGGCCCGCCTCGACCGTGAGATGATCACCGTCAGTGAGCGTCGCCAGGTGATCCTGCTGTACCGTTTCCCCTGCCACGGTTATCAGGCCTTCAAACACATAGACAAAGCTGTTGTAGCCCTGAGTGACCGGTACAGTCAGCGCTTCTCCCGGACGCAGTTTCACATCCAGATACAACGGATCGGTGCTACCGCCTTTCATCGGCGCGGTCAGCAATTCACCCGCCACCGTGACTTCACCGGCAATTGCCTTGATCTGTCCGCCGCTGGCCAGGTCCAGACGTGGCATCTCTGTATCCGCCACATCCCGGTAGCCTGCCGCGGTCATTTTTTCTGCAGCAGGCAGATTGATCCACAGCTGAAAGCCACGCAACAGACCGTCTTTTTGTTGGGGCATTTCTTCATGAATGATGCCCCGGCCTGCCGTCATCCATTGCACCCCCCCCTGCGTCAGATCTCCTTCGTTACCCAGGTGATCCCGGTGACGCATATGTCCTTCCACCAGGTACGTTACCGTTTCAAAACCACGGTGGGGGTGCGGAGGGAAACCGGCAATATAGTCATCCGGATTCTCCGAAGAAAAGGCATCCAGCATCAGAAACGGATCCAGACGCACCATGGGGTTATAACCCAGCGCCCGTTTCAGGCGAACCCCTGCGCCATCGGATGTATCCAGTGAGCGAATCGTGTTGAGAAGGGTGCGTTCCATGGGAACCTCCTGTGCAAATAAGCTGCGAGCTACGAGCTATCAGCTTCGAGTTAACATCAAAATCCTTTCCTCACCGCTCACCGCTAGTCGCTGATTTTTCTCTCCCCCAATCGCTCACGGTCATGGGCAGTTTGCCAATCCAGTTTCGGGCCGATGGAGATGATCCCGTGAGGGTTCACCGTCGGATGGCTGCAGAAGTAGTGATGGCGGATGTGCGCCAGGTTCACGGTTTCTGCCACGCCGGGCAGCTGGTAAATATCTTTCAAAAAACCCTGCAAATTCGGGTAATCGCTAATGCGTTTTCGGTCACACTTGAAGTGGGTGACGTATACCGGATCGAATCTCACCAGAGTGGTCCACAAACGAATGTCGGCTTCTGTGAGGGTGTTACCCACCAGATAGCGCTGCTCACTCAACCTTTGTTCCAGCTCATCAAGCCTGTCGAACAGCGTCGTGACAGCTTCGTCATAGGCGTCCTGACTGGTGGCAAAACCACTCTTGTACACGCCATTATTCACATCGTGATACACGCGCTCGTTAATGGCATCGATGTCGGCCTGGAGTGCACCCGGATAGTAATTCCCCGGCGTGGCACCCAATGCATCAAAGCTGCTGTTGAGCATGCGAATAATGTCTGCCGACTCATTGCTGACAATCGTTTCGCGTTGCGTATCCCACAACACGGGCACTGTGACACGACCGCTGTAGCGATCATCGGCTTTCAGGTAAAGCTCATACAGTTTGCTGAAGCCGTGCAACGCATCGCCAGTCGCGCCGGCAAAGTCATCGCGCAGCTCCCAACCGTTTCCCAGCATGTGGGGATGGACCACCGAGACACCGATGTGGTCCTGCAGCCCTTTCAGTGCACGCACGATCAGGGTGCGATGCGCCCAGGGACAGGCATAGGACACATACAGGTGGTAACGCCCACTTTCCGCCGGGAAACCCTTGTCCCCACTGGGGCCCGCACTGCCGTCCGCCGTCACCCAGTGACGGAACTGACTCTCAGAGCGCTTGAAGCGGCCACCGGTGCTTTTGGTGTCGTACCATTTGTCCTGCCACTGTCCATCCACTAACAGTCCCATGATGCCTCCTGATCGTTGCCCATGACGTTTTCGGTGTAGAAACCTCGAGCCTTATCCTGCAATCACGGACTTCGCTTCCTGCATCGCTTTTTCTTTGGCCTCATCACCCATGTTCAGGCCTTCCGCATACACCAGTTCTACAGACGTGATGCCAACAAAACCGAAGAACAATTTGATGTAGGGCGTCACGGTATCGTTATCGGTTCCTGCATAGAGCCCCCCCCGGGCCGCCAGCACCGTTACCGGCTTGTCATCCAGCAAACCCTGAGGGCCATTCTCGGTATAGCGGAAGGTAATGCCGGCACGGGCCACATGATCAATCCAGCTTTTCAGCTGGCTGGGAATGCCAAAGTTGTACATCGGCAAGCCAAGCACGACATGATCCGCGGCTTTCAATTCTTCAATCAGCGTCAGGGAAAAATCGTCCACCTGTTGCTGCTCGGCCGTACGTTCTTCGGCCGGGGTGAAAAAGGCACCGACACGCTCTCCATCCAAGTGTGGAATCGGCTGTGCAGACAGGTCACGCACCACCACGGTCGCTCCCGGATTGGCTGCCTTGAGCTGCTCCACCTTGGTATTGACCAACGCAGAGGAATTGCCGTTATCACCGAATACACTGCTTTTAATAACCAGAATGTTCATGTCTGCCACTCCTTGTGAAATTTGGGTACGACCCGGTGTCGAATCGTTATGGGACTATTGTGATTTCAGCTGATCCGATATAAAACGGGACAAATTCGCACGTTTAGCTCAGGATTTTTGATATGTCAGCCAAAATCACGCTGGATCAATGGCAAGCCTTGCTGGCCGTGGTCGACGAGGGCGGCTACGCCAACGCCGCCGAGGCCCTGGACAAGAGCCAGTCGGCCATCAGTTATGCCGTGCAGAAGATCGAAACCGAGCTGGGCGTGCGCGCGTTCAGCCTGGAAGGCCGCAAGGCCAAGCTCACCGAAACCGGACAAATGCTCTATCGCCAGGCCAAAGTGCTGGTGGAAGAGGCGGAGCGTATCGAGAGCACGGCTATCCAGCTGAGCCAGGGCTGGGAACCGCTGGTGCGGGTCGCCGCCGATGCCCTGTTCCCGCAGCACTGCATGCTGACCGCATTGGACGCCTTTGCCCAACAGAGCCCTCTGACACGCGTCGAATACAGCGAAACCGTGCTGTCCGGTTCTGATGAGGCCCTGCTACGCAAGGAAGCCGATGTGGTGGTGAACGCCCGCATCCCCCCCGGCTTTGTGGGCGAACCACTGATGCGGGTGCGCTTTCTGGCCGTGGCGTCAGCTGACCATCCGCTCAATCAGGTCGACAGCCTCACCCACGAGGACCTGCGCCAGCATCGCCAGATCGTAATTCGCGACTCCGGCAGCCGCCGCATTGATGCCGGCTGGCTGGGCGCCGAACAGCGCTGGACGGTATCCCATACCTCCACCCGGATTGCCGCTATTCGCCGGGGACTGGGCTTTGCCTGGATACCGGAAGCCGAAATTGGCGATGGTCTGGAAACCGGTGCGCTCAAGGTTCTGCCGCTCAAAGAAGGGGTCGAGCGCTTTGTGGACTTACACCTGATCTACGCAGAGGGTCAGTATGCCGGCCAGGCCGCACGCTATCTTGGGGAACAGATTCATGCCGCCGTGGCCAAACCTTGTCCAGGCGTCACCGTTTTATGACGTCATCGCCACTATACTGAATATTCTTTCGCCTGAAGGAGAAAGCCATGCGCTTTATCGCCCCCACCCTGGGCCTGCTGGTCAGCCTGCTGCTGACAGCCTGCGTCAGCCCGGTGGTCATCGACCGCCAGAGTGACACCAATCTGGCCCATCTTCAGACTTACCGCTTCGTCAGCCAGGACGAGGACAAACCCCGTGAACTGGATGACCAGCGTGCCCGCAGTGCTTTGGCGCTGGCACTGGCTGACAAGGGGCTACACCCCGATGAAAACCAACCGGACGTGGAAGTAAAACACTTCTTCAAGCGTCAGCAACGCTTCGATGGCTCCACCCTTCAGTTCGGCTTTGGCTTCACCCGCAACAATGTCGGCCTGGGTGCCAGCACTCCAACCGAAGGTGAAATCACCGAGGAATACAAACTGGTCGTGCAGCTGATCGACCCCCAGAGCAACAATGTCCTCTGGCAAGCCACCAGCCGGGATCAGCTTTATGACGAGATGAGCAGTGCACGCCGTGAAGCGCATATTCAGCGCGCAGTACAGGACATGTTCAAGAGGTTCCCGTAATGCCATTGCGTGCGTGGTTGGCCAGCCTGTTGATGCTGGCCACGTTGGGCGCCCATGCCAGCCAGGCAAACAGCGAAAGTCGCGAAGGCGCCAGCATGGATTCCTTGCTTGCACGACTGGAGAACAGCAGCTGGGTCGCAGAAGGCCCCGCGAAGCCGCAGCGGGTGGCCTATGTGTTTACCGACATGGCCTGCCCCTATTGCGCTCAGTTGTGGGAAAACATGCAGCCACTGGTGACCGATCCCGCCAACACGCTACAGGTGCGACACATCATTGTCGGCATGATCAACCCCAAGCGCAGCTTCAGCCAGGGTGGGGCCGTGCTCGCCGCCGACAACCCGGCCGCCGCCCTGGCCCTGCATGAATCCCGTTTTGAAGCCGGCGGCATTGAACCGCTGCTACCCGTACCGGCAGCGATCCGCAGCCAGATCCACAACAATACGGGCCTGATGATCGGGCTTGGCCTTGGCGGCACGCCCACCCTCGTATTCGAAGATCGACAGGGGCAGTGGCGAGTCGCACCGGGGGTGGTCAAACCCGACGCCCTGCGCGATGAAGTGTTTCAGCTGGAAAAACCGAAGCCCTGAACCCAGGCCAACAAGCGCTGCTCCAGCCAGTAGGGATTCTCCGCGCCGACAAACCCTACATGACCACCGTGATCACTGATTTCTGCCGTCACCGCGGGGCCCAGCTCCTCACGGCGAGGCAGGGTCTCTGGCGTCATGAAAGGGTCGTCCCGATTCTGCATCAACAGGGTAGGGGTGCGTATCCCTTGCAGGCGCGGCCCCGCACTGCACTGGGCGTAGTAATGACTGGCGCCGCGAAAGCCGTAAAGCGGGGCAATAATCTGATCGTCGTACCGCCAGAACGAACGGATGCCCGACATGTTCAGGCGATACAGCCGCTTGGCTTCCGCCGGATTGACCTGATCCAGATGTCGCTTCTGGTTGTCCAGGTAACCCAGCAAGGCCTTGAGCAAATGGCCGCGATACAGTCGTGACAGGCCGCGGTCCAGCCGGTTGGCGCACAGGTCCAGGCGCAACGGGGCGCATACCGTCGCCACCCCTGCCAGGCGACCGGAATCCCGATGGATCAACCAGTTGAGCAGCCGGCTGCCCCCCAGCGACACACCAATAGCGATACGATGCCCGGTGGGATCCTGGTGGAACACATGCTCAATCACGGCGTCCACATCATCGGTTTCCCCGGCGTGATAGCACAGGGCCGTGTCATTGGGGCCCTTGGCCCCGCGGCTGTTGATTGCCACCGAACGAATACCGGCGCCAGCCAGGGTTTTCTGGATACCGCGCATGTAGTGCGAGTCACTGCAACCGGATAACCCGTGCAGCAGTATCACGGTGAGGTGCCCCGGGCCATGTCGGGGACCGGCCCAGTCCAGCAGCAGAAAATCACCATCGGCCAGATCCAACCGCTCACTGTGACGCGCCACCTCCGGCAACGACCGGCCCAACGGCCCCCACAGGGTTTGCAGGTGCGCATTGCGCAGCCACAGAGGGGGCCGGAACGCAGAACGGACAATCTCGCCCATGTTTTACTCGCTTGATAGCAGCCTGTTTGACCGGCGCTATGGTAGCCTTTTGCCTTCAGCCCTGGCACCTGTTTAACGGAGAATTCATGGCCCGCCGTTTTTTTGATGATCAGCCATTCAGTCACGCTGTTGCCACCGAGCTGGGCGCCAATGCCAGTCACCATATTGGCAAGGTGCTGCGCATGGCGGTCGGTGATGCCGTGACCCTGTTCAACGGCCAAGGCGGCGAATGGTCGGCGCAGATCACCGCCATCAGCAAAAAAAGCGTGACGGTGGAACCGCAGGTTTTCACCGCCGACAACCGCACCCCGCCCCTGAACGTGACAGTAGCCCTGCCCATGATCAAGGGCGACCGGATGGATTATGCCATCCAGAAGGCCACCGAACTGGGCGCCGCCACGATCGTGGTGCTGGACACGGAACGCTGTGAAGTGCGCCTGAAAGGCGAGCGAGCCGACAAGAAAATCGCTCACTGGCAACAGGTGGCGGTCAGCGCCTGCGAACAATGCGGCCTGAATATTCCCCCGCTCATTGAGGGGACCGTGGAGCTGAAACACTGGCTGAACGGTGACTTGCCGGACCTTCGCCTGATCGCCCACCCGGGTGAACAACCCTTTGATCCCGGGGTGCTGTCCACCACCCAAAACCTGGCACTGCTCACCGGTCCGGAAGGCGGGTTTTCGGACGACGAACTGAACGCCGCCCAGGCCGCCGGCTTTACCCCCTTCGCCCTGGGTGAGCGGGTATTGCGGGCGGAAACCGCGCCCGTGGCGCTGCTGGCGGCCCTCTGGGCCTGGCGAGGATAACCCCCGTGCGCGGGCTCACCTTGCCCATCGCCCTCGGGCTGGGTATCGGCTATTTCGCCGGGCTTTACAGCATCACCCGTGAATACCACTTTTCTCCCTTTCTGCTTGTCAGCACCGGATTGATCAGCCTGTGCACCCTGATCATCTATGGTCTGGACAAGCGCGCAGCACGACGGGAGCACCAACGCACGCCGGAAAACACCCTGCATCTACTGGCACTGTTCGGGGGCTGGCCCGGCGCACTGGTGGCACGGCCATTGTTTCGTCACAAGACCCGCAAGCAGCCCTTTGTCGGCCTCTTCTGGGGGACAACAGTGGTTAGCCTGTTAATGCTTGGCGGCCTGCTCTTTAGTTCGCCACTGGCCCCCGCCAGAGACTGGCTCGATGAGAAAGCCCTGCAGTGGCCGCTGGTCATCCAGCAGCACCTCAACACTGTTAACCGTTAGCTTCGCTAGCCAATAACCGCTTTGAATGCACCTTCTGTCACTGCAACTGGCAGACGCGCCCTCTCTGCGTGATACTGAACGAAGCGCGCTGATGGCAGATCGCCACTAGCGGGTACCCTGGCCAGGAGGCCTGGGCAGTGCAGAGAGGGAAGGCATGCGACTACCGGAAGATGTGGAAACCATCTGGCAACACCACGGCAAGCTGGCGGCGATTCGCTATTTGCATTCGGAATATCAACTAGGCTGGCGCTACGCCACCCTGTGCATCACCCGACAATCCCCCCACCTTGTTCACCTTGAGCCGCTGCTGGTTGCCAACCGTTGGCACTATCTCTCGCTCACGGGAATGTTCGCTGTTGGCATCGCTCTCGGTTACTGGCTGGACCACGCGTTCTGACCCCGCCTGCACCCTGAGGTATGATCGCAATTCATAACAACGAAACGCTCAGGGAGATTTCACATGGAACCCACCAGTCCCATTCTTGCCCCCGTCGTGACACTGGTTGCCTGGTCCATGGTCATGTGGCTGTGGATGTACCTGACCCGGTTGCCGGCCATGAAAGCCGCCAACATGACCCCCGATCCCCAGGCCCCGCGCGGGGAGCAAATGAACACCCTGCCTGCCAATGTGCGCTGGAAAGCGGATAACTATAATCACCTCATGGAACAGCCCACCGTGTTCTACGCCATTGCCCTGTCGTTGGCGATGCTGGGGCAGGGCGACGGTATCAACCTGACACTGGCCTGGACCTATGTGGGCATTCGCGTCGTGCATTCCTTGCTGCAAGCGCTGGTGAACAAGATTGAAGTGCGCTTCGTGCTGTTTTTCCTGTCGTCCCTGGCGCTGATTGGCCTGACCATCAACGCCCTTCGCACCGTGTTTTGATGCCGCTTCGGCACCCCCTGGTCTTGACCGCGATCGCCATGCTGGCCTTCGCGGCCAACTCGGTATTGTGCCGGCTGGCCCTGCACGATGGCGCCATCGATGCGGCCAGCTTTACGGCGGTGCGACTGGTTACCGGTGCACTTACCCTGGTGCTGATTCTTGGCATTCGCCAGAGCACCTGGCCGCGCCCGCTTGCCCACGGCAATCACCGCTCCGCGCTGGCGTTGTTTGTCTATGCGGCAGGGTTTTCCCTCGCCTATGTGCAGCTCGCAACAGGCACTGGCGCATTGCTGCTGTTTGGCGCCGTTCAGGCCACCATGATTGGTTATGGGCGGTATCGGGGTGAACGCCTCAATCGCTGGCAATGGGTAGGGCTTGCCCTGGCACTGGCCGGGCTATTGGTCCTGTTGCTGCCCGGCGCCACGGCGCCGCCGGTCACTGCAGCCTTGCTCATGCTGCTGGCCGGCATCGGCTGGGGTGTCTATTCGCTGCGCGGCAAGGGCGCCGCCGATGCCACAGCCGAAACCACCGGCAACTTCCTGCGCTCCTTGTCCTGGCTTGCTCCGCTGTTGATTATCGCCTGGCCGCCACACCTGCCCACCGGGGAGGGGCTGCTCTATGCCCTGTTATCCGGGGCGCTGGCCTCCGGAGCGGGGTACGCCATCTGGTATCTGGCCCTGCCTGCACTTGCCACCAGTACCGCCGCCACCGTCCAGCTTAGCGTCCCGGTTCTGGCAGCCCTCGCCGGCACCCTCTGGCTGGACGAATCCGTCACCGTCAGGCTGGTGATCGCATCAGTGGCCATTCTTGGCGGCATCGCCCTGGTGATCCGCGGTCGTCTGAGCGCCGGGGAAAACACGTAATGGCTTACGACACCGATCTGGCCGATCGCACCCGTGAGGCATTACTTGCCGTGACCGGGGCCCTTCCTGATGAAAAGCGCATGTTTGGCGGGCTTTGCTTTCTGATCGCGGGCAATATGTGTTGCGGCATCCTGGCAGAGCGGCTGATGGCCCGAGTCGGGCCGCAGGCCTATGACACACTGCTTGCCAGACCCGGTGCCGCCGAAATGGATTTCACTGGACGCCCCATGCGCGGCATGATCATGCTGGAAAGCGATGCCGTAGCGGACGAGGATGCTTTACAGGAATGGCTTGGCCACTGCTTCGCTTTCGTCCGCACCCTGCCACCGAAATAATGTCACGAGAGTTGCCATGCTGCAGATTGGTATTGTGATCTATGATGAAGCAGAAGTGCTTGATTTCGCCGGTCCCTACGAGGTGTTCGCTACCGCCGCACGGTTGTGCGGTAGCAAGCCCTGGTCGGTGTCACTGATCAGTGAACGCAAAACTGTCCGCGCCAGGGGAAGCTTCCCGGTACAAAGCCATTTCACTTTGGATAATCATCCCCCGCTTGACGTCCTGCTGGTTAGCGGAGGGGTGCATACCTGGGCAATGAACAACACCGTCTTGCTGGATTCGCTTCGCCGCGCAGCTCGCTCCGCCCAATGGATTACCTCGGTCTGTACTGGTGCTTTTATATTGGCGCAGGCAGGCTTGCTGACCCATCAGAACGTGACCACCCACTGGGAGGACATCGACGAACTTGGAACACGCTTTCCTGACTTGAGCATCAAGGAGAACGTACGCTGGGTAGAAGATGGGAACCGCATAACGTCGGCAGGAATTTCGGCAGGAATAGACATGAGCCTGCATCTGGTTGAAAAGCTGCACAGCCGTGATCTCGCACTCAACACAGCGAAACAGATGGACTACTTCTGGGAATCTTGACGGGCAGAACGGAACATCTCATCGGGAAATCGCCAACCTTGACCACGAAGAAACGTTTTATTTTTTCTTCTTTTTTCCTTTGTTTTTCTTCTCTGCTTTTTTGATTTTTTTATCTTTTTTCTTGTTCTTTTCTTTCGGTTTTTTTATTTCTTTTTTGTCATTTTCGCTTTTATTTTTTGATTTTTTCTTTTTCCCTTTCTTGTCTTTCTTGTCTTTCTTGTTGTTTTTTTCTGGGACAATAACAACATCGCTAACGGAACCATTGCCTGAATCGCCATCTGGTTTTGACAACTCAAACATGGCCATTCCAACAGAACGGAAGCGACGCACACAGTATCGGACCTGACCCAGGCTCAAGCCAGATTTTTCAGCCGCTTGCGATTGTGTCGCCCCTTGATTCAAGGCCAGCAAGGCTGCTGCTCTAGGACTGTCTTTTGACGACTTTTTTTGTAACTCAAGGCAGATGTCTTTCTGCGCATCTGTAAGCAAGGCCGCCATCATGATTTCTCCCGCTGTGAGCTTGACGTAATGCCAAACCCACACCTTAAGGGAGAAGAGAAAGAAAAAGCAAAAAAGAAATTTTTTGTCAAAAAAGTGACATCAACTCTGCTGGCTCTCCAACATGTCAGCCTGAAGAATTTCGATCCAGTAGCCATCCGGGTCCTTGATAAAGGCCAGCCCTTTCATTTTTCCGTCATCCGGTCGTTTGACAAATTCCACGTTCATTTTTTCAAACCGCTCCGCCGCCGCGTACACGTCGGGTACCGTGATGCCGATGTGTCCGAACCCCTGGGGCTGCGCATTGCCATCGTGGTAACTGAAGGCCTCATCATCTTCAGTCCCCCAGTTATGGGTCAATTCCAGCATGGCCTCGCGCGCAAAAGTAAACGTCAGGCGCTTGGCATCATCTGCAGGCACCTCACCGGCGTCTTCCTCGCTCAAGTAACCGAGAAAATACAGGCTGAATTGCATCTCCGGGAAATCAATCTTGCGCACCAGTCGCATGCCGAGCACACGGGTATAAAAATCCAGGCTGCGCTTGGGCTCCTTGATACGCAGCATGGTCTGATTAAACAGGTATTCCTGCGTCACCTCGTCCGGGTGCTCGTGCAGGCCTTCGGCTTTCTCAAAATGGCGGGACATGGGAGGCTCCTGAATGCAGAAAATGGGCACTCAGAATATCGGGATGAGGGGGACGAATTACAAGGCCCTCCGCCAAGCACCGCTGATTCGCAGGCGCCAGAGAGGGACACAAAAAACCGTTCTTTTTCTCGGAGAACGCTGTGGTCTCTGCAGGAGAGAGATTTTTTCAGGTTATCGCGCCGCCACCAAAGGAGATGTACGGCGCGAATACCCGGCGCTTCAAGGGAAGGCTCAGGCCGGGGTTTTATCTACCGTCTTGAGTACTTTCTGCAAGCCAGCGACGGCACCACCAATGTCGCTGAGACCATTGGGCAACAGCATGGTGGTGGACTCCTTGGCGACTTTTTCAAAGGCAGCCACATATTGCTCCGCAATACGCAAGCTCACGGCTTCCTGGCCGCCCTCTTCCTTGACCGCAGTCGCGACCATACGCAGACCCTTGGCCGTCGCCAACGCCACCAGCTCGATCTGCTGGGCACGGCCTTCTGCCTCGTTGATCTGCTTCATCTTTTCCCCTTCGGAGATATTGATCATCTCCTGCTTTTCCCCTTCAGAACGGTTGATCGCCGCCTGACGATCCCCTTCCGAGCGGTTGATGGCGGCCTGACGCTCGCCTTCGGACTCTGCTACCACCGCACGGCGCTCCCGCTCAGCCCGCACCTGCTTCTCCATCGCATCCTTGATGGACACCGGCAGGTTGATGTCGGCCACTTCATAACGCAGAACTTTGACACCCCAGGGCTGGGCTGCCTCATCCACAGCCTTGACCACTTCCATGTTGATTTCGCCCCGCTCTTCAAAGGTCTTGTCCAGATCAATCTTACCGATCACAGAACGCAGCGTGGTCTGGGCCAATTGCTGTGCCGCCAGCACATAATCATCAACACCGTAACTGGCCGCTTTCGGGTCGATTACCTGCAAGTACATGACACCATCAATGGACACTTCGATATTGTCTTTGGTGATGCAGCTCTGGCGGGGTACGTCCCGCACGATTTCTTTCAATGAGTGCTTGTAGGCAACCCGGTCAATAAATGGCATCAGGAAATGCAGCCCTGCATCCAGGGAGGTCTGGTATTTGCCCAGTCGCTCTACTACATACACCTCCCGTTGAGGGACGATGCGGATGATCATGAACAGCAATACCACTACGCCGACAGCGATCAATCCGGAGATAATCAAACCTTCCATAAAACGTTCCTTGTGTCGTCAAAAGGGGTCAGGAAACAGATGTTGAATTCCAGGGTTCAACGGTAAGCCACAGGCCATCGTGCTTAACGATGCGCACCATTTGCCCGGGCTTGAGGGGATGAGGGCTCTGTGCCTGCCAGCGCGCACCACGGTAGTTGACGATGCCACTGCCATCGGTAAAAGGCTCCGCCACAGTGGCTCGCTGGCCAATCAAGCCGGCACTGTCTTCATTGCCACCCTGACGCTGCTCTTTGCCCATCAGTTTGTCGCTGAGAACCCGGCGGACAAAGACCAGCAACAGCACGCTGATGAGGGCGAACAGGGTGAGTTCCCAAGTGGTGTCATCGAGCAGGCCGACAAACTTGAGACTGCCGACCAGAATGGCGGCGATACCGAAAAAAATCACCACCAGACCAGAGACGGCGAACTCAGCGATGATCAGTGCCAGACCGGCGATAATCCAGTAACTGTATTCCGGCATTCCCGTGCCCTCTTTCTCATGCTTTTGGCTGAGTAAGATAGCACGAAACAACGAGGGGTAGGAGCATTGCTGGCAGCGCGATCGCCACGGCGTTAAGCCGCGACATCAGCGCCACAGAGCGCCCACGATCAGAGTGTCGCCCTTTGAGCAAGACCAATCAGTGCTGATGGCCACCCACACCGTGGGCATGCTTGTGGGCTTTCTCTTCGTCGCTGGCATCACGGATATCGGTGATATTGACCACAAAGCGTAGCGCTTTGCCGGCAAGCGGGTGGTTGGCATCCACATCGACGGTCTTCAAGCCGACTTTCAGTACGGTCAGCATACGCGGACCTTCTTCGGTACTGACGGTGACTACCTTGCCAGGGACCAGCTTGCCCGCATGCTTGAGATACTTGCGGGAGATTCGCTGGAACAGGGTACTGTCGTATTCACCATAGGCCTCCTTGGCCTCTACGGTGACGTCGACCTGTTCGCCAACTCCCTTGCCTTCCAGAGCCTTCTCCAGCCCGGCAATGATGTTGTTATAACCATGCAGGTAGGCCATGGGCTCACCGGTTTGGTTGGAGTTTTCGATCTCGCTGCCATCTTCGGCATTGAAGAGCTGATAGTGCAGGGTAACAACCTTGCCGTTTTCGATGGTCATGGGATTCTCCAGAAAAATAAGACCGAATTACGTATCCGCGTCCGGATGCAGACCCAGGGTCTTGCGATCCACACCCTGCTCGATCTGCTTGAGCAAAGGCATGGACTGACGGTACCAGTTGCGCCGCCCCCTGGGGCTCCACTTGAAACGCTTGTAGGTCCACTGGTACTGCGCCACGTTGCGATCAATACAGCGCTGCAATGCCGCATTCATTTCCGTGAGAATCGCGGTGCAATCACTGGCCTTCTCGATATCCGGAGAATGCTCGAAATGGATATGGATATCCTTCACTCCGCCCTTGCCACGCTGGCAGGACACGATGAATACATGAGGCCGGTATCGTTGAACCAGTTTGTCGATCAGGGCAGGCGTGGGCACATCATACCCAAAGAAGGGAACGCAGGGATTACTGCGGTTACCGGGATTGTGGTCAGACAGAATACCGAGGGTACCACCCGCCTTCATTGCTGCCAGCGCCTTCTTCACGCCTTGGCTGTTGGTGGGAATCAGGACCGAGCCGGTTCGCTCCCGTGCCGCTTTGACCATGGCATCCATCAGGGTTGCGGGATGCGGCTGGTACATGATCAGGGTTTTCTCCGGGTCGGTCTTGTCACCCAGGTACAGGTTACTGATTTCCCAGCTGCCCTGGTGCAAAGACAACAGCAACACCGGCCGCTCACTGGCCGTCGCATCAAGGAACGCCTGTTCGCCATGGATATGCGTGACCCGCGCCAGGGTTTCCTCTACCGGTCGATGCCAAACATGGCTGAATTCGGTCAGGGTACGTCCAAGCTCCGCCATGCTCTTGCGCCCGATTCGCCGGGCCTCTGCCAGACTCATCTCCGGATGGGTGGCCAGCAGATTAATTAACACCACCCGGTAGGCACTGGCATACCGCAATGGCACCAGCGTGATCAAGCTTGCCATCAATGCACCAAACGCGGTGACCAGCGGCAAGGGAAGCCAGGCGAGAAAACGGACCACCAGCCACAACCGGCGCCCCTTATAGAATTTACTCATTACGCTCTTCAAATAGCAGGGTCTCACCATGCTGCGCGACCCGAAATGTTCCAGGGTTAATCTGTTGTTCTTGCAGGGCTGCTGCCAGCGCTTTTGGCGGCGCATCCATGGGCTCGTCGGTCAGTACAAAGGTCCCCCAGTGCATGGCCACAGAGTGACGAGCGCGGATTTCCTGATGAATGCGTACCGCTTCTGCTGGATTGACATGCACTGGCGACATGAACCAGCGCGGTTCATAGGCACCGATGGGCAGCAATGCCAGGTCTACCGGTCCCATTACGTCACCTATCTGCGAAAACAATGGGGCGTACCCGGTGTCGCCGGCAAAATACAATGAGAAAGCGGGAAACTCCAGACGCCAGCTGCACCACAAGCTGCGATTATTGTCACCGGGACCCCGACCACTGAAATGCTGGGCAGGCAGACAGAATGCCTCTACCTGGCCATGAAAACTGCTCTCCCACCAGCCCAGCTCAGTGACCCTTTCCACGCCCAGCTTGCGCAACCAATCGGCCACCCCACTCGGCACGAACCACTGAATATCCGCGCCATACTGGGCCTGTAAGGCCGATACCGAAGCCTTGTCCAGATGGTCGTAGTGATTATGGGACACCAGCACCGCATTGATGGGCGGTAACTGGTCAAGGCTGAGAGCCGGCGGCACAGCCCGTTTCGGACCGACAAAGGAAAAGGGTGAACAGCGCTCCGAAAATACCGGGTCGGTAAGCAAATTCCAGCCGCTGTACTGAAACAGAAACGTGGAATGGCCAATCCAGGTCAGTCTTGGAGCACTGGCCGGCTGGGCCAGCAACGCCAGGTCCGGCTCTTGTAGGGGGAAAGCCTGATGACCAGGGAAGCGGCCGCGGGTATCCCATTGCCAGCGCAGAAAATCCTTAATCCCGTGCTGCGGGGTAGGGTAAAGGTTACGAAATCGCCCCTTGGCTGGCCCCTGTTGTGCCGCCAATGCCTGCAGCCGGTCACGATCAATCATGACAGACCGGCAACCGCCCCTTCGATGGCGTCCAGATCGGGAATTACCGCCAGATCTCCACCCACCTGAATGTACATGGATTCCGCCGGACCGGTTTCCACCGGTTCTTCAACCGGGTCATCTTTACCGACCTTGAGGAGACGCGGAATCCCCTGCACGATCACTGCATAAAAAGGGATCTTGCCGGCCACTGTGTTGAGCACCGCAATCCGGGCATCCTGGCCGATGGTAATCTGGCCAGACTCATTGAGCTTTTCGAAGGAGACCAGAGGGATATTCTGGTCACGCCAGCTGAGCCAACCCAGCAGCCATTCCGGCCCCTGACCGGGACGGTCTGGTTGGCGCAAGGGAATGACCTCGGCCACGACAATGTTCGGCACCAGCCAAGGGCGCCCCTGCATGGGAATCAGCAGACTGTTGATGTCGGATGGCAAACTCGCCATAAGCATTCCTCAATGGTTCGTGCCGGTTGTTATCCCGCCTGCACGTTCAGTTCTTTTCTTACCCGCTCTACCAGTTGCAGGGCAAGTTGTTCCGGGGAGCCACTAAAGCTGACACACCCGGTTTCACGCACCGAATCCGGCTGGCTACTCACCGCACAGGTGTCGGCACTCTGAGCCCAGACCGGGCACCCCATGGCTGACAGCCTTGGCGCTGCAATGGCTCCGTCATTACCCATCCCGGAAAACAGAATGGCACCACTGGCCTGGCCAAACCCTTCACCCACATGCTGAATAACCTGGTCAATCGATGGCGCATAGGGCCCTTCCCAGGGCTGTCCTGTGGACTGGATACGACCATCATGGCGAAACTGCACTGCATACTCCACCGGGGCAATCGCCAGTTCCCCATGGCGCAGGGCTTCACCGTCTCGGCCCACTTTACAGAAAATCTTGTTGTCTCGGCCCAACACCCCGCACAGAGTATCCAGAAAACTGCCATCAATGTGCTGGGCCAGCACAAACGCCACTGGCAGATTGTCTGGCAAGCAATCGAGAAACACCTTTACGGCGGCAGGGCCACCGAGACTGGCACCCAATACCCAGACCCGCTGTGGCCTGTCCGCAGGCGCAATTGCCTGAAATTCCCGTGGGGCAGGAATTTGCTGGCGCGGTGGCTTCGCCGGAATGACATCGAGGCGCTCTTCCACTGGCGGCTTGCCGATAAAGCTGACCAACTTGGTTACCAGCCGCCGCTCCCATTTGGGATAACGGGCATCGGTACGGGCCGGGGCCTGACCATCACAAAACAGGATCGGTGCACCGGCCCGCTCAAGCAGGGTGTCCAGAAAAACCTGCCAGCGATCCTCACTGGACAGATCGACCACCCACAGATCCAGCGCACCTTCCGAAAGCCAACGCGCCTCCAGAGCATCAGGCTCCGTACTGACCACCACCTGATAACCCTGGCTTTTCACCGCGCTGGAAAGCAGGTGACCCTGCAATGTGTCGTCGGCAATCACACCGACGCGGCCGGGCGCGGTCATTCGTTATGGCTTTCCTGCAGCTCACCCAGCAGCTCACGGATGGTGTTGAGCAGTTCGTTTTCCTGGAAGGGTTTACCCATGTAGCAATTCACCCCGATATCAAACGCCCGCTCGCGGTGTTTTTCACCGGTTCGCGAGGTAATCATGATGATCGGCACATCCTTCAGGCGGCTGTCATGGCGCACATGGGTTGCCACTTCAAAACCGTCCATGCGTGGCATTTCGATATCCAGCAGCATGACATCCGGTTTGACGTCTTCCAGTTTGGCGATGGCGTCCATCCCGTCTTTGGCAGTAACCACTTCGTAGCCATTGCGCTCCAGGAGACGCGTAGTCACCTTTCTCACCGTTACCGAGTCGTCCGTTACCATCACCACTGGTGTCTCGCGGGCTGGCACCGGTTCGACATCCGGCAGCGCCGGGGTTTCTTCCACCTCGACCACCGGCAGGGTCGGTACTTGAACGTGCGCGGCACGGATCAACGAATGGATATCGAGAATGATCACAACGGAGCCATCCCCAAGGATGGTGGCACCACTGATACCGGCCACACTGGCAAGTTGCGGGCCCACGGACTTCACTACCACTTCCCGGGAGCCCACCAGGTCATCTACCACAATGGCCACCGTGTGTTCGGTGCTGCGAATCAACAGTACCGGCATGGGAGTGGTCTGGTTTTCCAGATGCGGGGCGCGGTTGCCATGGACAAAGTTGCCCAGGTAGACCAATTCGTAATCCTGGCCTACGTAGGTATACACCGGATTGTCTTCTTCAAAATAATGCTGCAGCTCGAAGGGACTGATACGCACAATGCCTTCGATCTGGTTCAGCGGAACGGCATAGGTGTCTTCCGCCGCTTTCACCATCAAGGCGCGGTTCATGGCCAGGGTGAAGGGCAGGCGGATAATGAAACGCGTGCCTTGTCCCTTGCGCGAATCAATGGTGACCGAGCCACCCATCTGCTTGATTTCGCTGGCCACCACATCCATGCCCACGCCTCGCCCGGAAATCTGTGTCACGGCGGCCGCCGTCGAGAAGCCGGCATGGAAGATAAATTGCTGGATTTCCTGATCCGAGAGCTGCGCATCCGGCGCCACCAGGCCCCGCTCGATGGCTTTATTGAGTACCGCTTCGGTATCAATCCCCTTGCCGTCATCGGACAGGGTGATCACCACCTCGCCCCCTTCTCGGCCCAGTTCCAGATTGATGCGACCGGTATCATCCTTGCCGGCAGACTGACGCCCCTCGGCGGTTTCGATACCGTGGTCCACGGCGTTACGCAGCATGTGTTCCAGTGGCGCGACCACACGCTCCATCAGCGAGCGGTCCAGTTCGCCTTCCGGGTTAAGCACATCGAAGTCCACGCGCTTGCCCACTTCACCGGAAATCTGACGCACGATACGGCGCAGACGCGGCACCAGTCGGGTAAACGGCACCATGCGCGTGCGCATGAGTTTTTCCTGCAGCTCGGTGTTGATGCGTGATTGCTGCAGCAGCAGGGTTTCGGTGTCTTTGGTGCGGTCGAGCAGGGTATTACGCAAATCCAGCAAGTCAGAGGCGGATTCCGACAACTGCTTGGTAATCTGATGCAGCTCGGAGTACTGGTCCATTTCCAGAGGATCGAAGTCCTCGTCGAATTCACCGCGGTCCACGCCCTTCTGATAGTTGGACATGATCTGCGCTTCGGTTTCTGAATCCAGGCGCCGCAGCTGCTCGTAGAGACGGTTAACGGTATTGCCCATCTCTTCAAGGTTGAAGGTGAATTCGGAAATCCCCTGTTCCACCCGGCCACGGTTAATGGAAGTCTCACCGGCCAGGTTAACCAGCGCTTCCAGCACATCCGCGCCCACCCGAACCATTTCCTGTGGCTGAGCCTGGGTCTGGCGCTGGCGGCGATCATCCGGTTTCGGTTGTTGCGGCTGCGGACTGGCAGCGGGGATCACTTCCGTGGCGGGGGCCGCTTCTGGCTCCGCCTTCACCTCTGGCAAGTCGGCGCTTCGAGCCACACTTTCCATACCGCGGCTGATTTGATCATGCCAGGCCAGCATGGGTTTGAAGTCGTCCTGGCTGGGCGCACCGGTGCGCTTGTCCAGTTCCAGCAGATAGGTTTCAAAATCGTGGCTGATATCGCCCAGCTCTTTCAGGCCAGCCAGACGCGCACCGCCTTTCAGGGTATGCAGAGCGCGTTTGAGATCATCCACAAAGTCGTTACTTTCCGGATGATCCTTCCAGCTGCTCAGGCAGCCATCAATGATTTCTGACAGCTCCTCCGATTCTTCCAGGAAAATCGCGAGAATTTCCGGGTCGGTATCCGGCTGCCAGGTTTCGCCAAGCATTACCGGCTGCGGGGAGTCCGACGCAGGCGGGGCGGTCACTTGATCAGATGTTTGCTCATCCGTGACGGGTTGCACCGGCGACTCCGGGGTGGCCGTCACGGTATCCATTGCCGGCAGGACAAACCCTGCCGGATCGGCCACATAATCATGGATCGCGACCATCAGCACATCGCCGGTTGGCAAGGCGCGATTGGCTTTCAAGGCCTCGACCATTTCGGCCAACCGATCGTGACAACGGTGGAGAAGATCAATCAGTGAGGGTTCTACCGCCAGCTGGCTCTGCGCCAAACCTTCATACAGGGTTTCCAGCTCGTGCCCCAGATCCCCCAATTCCGGGACCTCGGCCATCCGTGCGCCCCCTTTGAGGGTATGCAAGTCCCGCTGCAAAGACTGCAGTTCGATCAGGTTATCCTGCTGCTCGACCCAGGTCTCCAGGCTGGTACCCGCAGACTCAAGGATTTCATCGGCCTCTTCCAGGAAGATCTCAACCAGCTCCGGGTCACGCTCCGGTTGGGGCAGCACCGCATCCTGATGGGCATCCTCAACCACAACGGACTCGGCTGGCGGTTCAGGCGCCACATCGCTGAACCCAGGTGCACTCTCCGGCAGGCTGGCTTGCGGCACTGAAGAGGCATCAACGGTATCTATCGGTTCACCTGACATGAAGGCTCGAATATCAGCCTCCAGCTCGGGGGAACCGCCAGGGGTCCCGCCACGTTTGAGACTGTCGATCATATCCGCCAGGCGATCATGGCAGCGGTGAAGAAGCGCAAACAGGGACGCTGTTACGTTCAGTTGACCTGCGTTATAGCCCTCGTAAAGGTTTTCCAATTCGTGGGAAAGGTCACCAACCGGAGCAATCCCGGCCATCCGCGCGCCGCCTTTCAGGGTATGCAGATCGCGCTGCAGGGCACTGACATTACCGCTATCGCCGTTTTCCCACTGGTCGAGAATGTTGCTCGCCGATTCGAGAATTTCTTCCGCTTCTTCAAGGAATAACTCAACCAACTCCGGATCAAGATGAGCCTGGTACTGACTGCTTATCGCATCGGCGTCGCGAGGCATTTCCAGATTCATCGTCGCCGGATCATCACTGGCGAATTCTGTCGCTTCGGTAATTTCGTCGCCATGAGCTCCAGGCCCAGGTCCATCGTCATCGGGGCCACCCTCGTGAGAGGCTAACTCTCTCAAGGCATCAACCAGCCCGAGTTCCGCACGCACCGTTTGCCCAGCTGCCAGGCAGTCCATCATGTTCATCAGGGCATCCTGCCCCTCTGCAGCCTGCGTGTGCAGCTCTTCACTGAACGGCAAGCGGCCTTCTTCTACCGCGCTGTAGCAATCAGCCAGTGCCGCGGCCAACTCCTGAATCTCAGCGAGACCTGCTGTACTGGCACTGTTGGCCAACAGGTTGAGTTCGTCCCTCAGTCTTACCAGCTCTTCGGTCTGTTGCGGATGCTGCGCCCATTGTTCCAGCAATTGCTCAGCGTCGACGATCAGATCCATGCCTTCGGAGAGGAATACTGCAAGAATATGCGGGTCTGCCTGGCTCGCCGTCGCGCCGGAGGCATTCTCCTGACGCTGTTGCAGCAAGGCGGCTATCAGTGTTTCTGCCCCCGGCAGATGCTCCTGATGCAAACCATGGTCAAGGTTATCGGCAATCAGCTCTCCAACCTGACGCACCAGCGCCACCTGCTCATTGGTCGCCCTGCGATTGTTGCTGATCAGATCGCGCACCAACTTTTCTGCTGGCTCCGCCACTTCTGCCACCGCTTCAATCTCGGCCATACGCGCACTGCCCTTGAGCGTGTGCAGAGCACGATGGACCTCGTCGTCGACGGCATGTTCAGACAGATCGCTGTCCAGACTGAATAACCAGCGGGTTACCAATGCCAGGTTACGGCGTGCCTCGCTGGCAAAGATCTCAAGAAGAACCGGATCCTTGTCACCAATGGCCAGGGCCTGCCCGGACACGTCAGCCTTATCAGCCATGTCAGGAATATCGTCCAGGGAATCGGTGGCGGTGTAATCCGGTTCCCGTTCTGGCAAGCCCAGCTCAATGGTGTCATCAAATTCGCTCGTGACATCCCCATCATCACTGCCGAGATCAATATCAATGGCATCACCCAGCGCACCATCGTCACCGGACTCAATCGCCCAGGGATCTTGTTTGGGCGCATCGCTCACTGCGTCCTGAAAGGCAGAGACATCATCCTCAGAGAGGGAGAGATCTCCGGACTGCGTACCGTCTTCCGCGTTTTCATCAGCCGTATCGGTGGTTTCTGCGCCGGTCTGGGAGGACGCCAAATCCGTTAAAGTCAGCTCAATGTTTTCGCCACTGTCTTCACTGTCCCCGACATCTTCTGCTTGCGCGTTTTCCGCTACACCGGCATCTACCTCAGGAACAACGTCAATCTGTCCACCCGCGGCAAGCGTATCGGCGGCATCAGCGAGAGGCTGCACGTCATAGGGATCAGGCTCACGCCGGGTAAACGCCGTTACCAGCGCAGGGATCCGCTCACGTACTTGCTGTACCAGTTCAATCAAGGTCGGGGTCGGCTCAATGGTCTTGTCGATCACCCGGTTCATCATGTTTTCCACCGACCAGGCCAACTCACCTACCGTGGCGGCGCCCACCATACGGCCAGAGCCTTTCAGGGTATGGAAGGCACGGCGAAATTCCACCAGCGACTCTTCGTCGCTGGTGTTGGCGACCCAGCGGGGGAAATATTCGTCCAGGGCTTCCAGCACTTCGCTGGCTTCTTCCTGGAAAATTTCAATGATCTCATCGTCGATCAGATCATCGCTGTCATCACCGGCTTCAGAACCCTCCGCCGCGGCCGGGTCCAGGGTTGTAACCGGTTCATCCGTCTCATGACTGTCATCGACATCTGGCGCGATGGCTTCGACTACGTCGTTTTCCGCCGGGCCCTGCGGCAGGGTCAGCTCGATGGTGTCGTCCTGCTCTTCACTGACGACAGCCTCGTCATCGTCAAACGCCAGTGGTTCGCCATCCTGCTCCAACGTCTCAGAGGCACTCTCGTCACTGGCAGGTAATGCTTCCACCTCGGTAACGGCGGCGGTATCCAGTTCGATGCGCTCTACATCGACGGCATTACTATCAAATTCGGTTTCTTCTGCGAGCGGATACCCCAACGCATCCACACTGGCACGGGCCAGATGCAGAATGTCATCGGTTGTCTCGGGGTCATCACTGAGACGCTCCAGGTAATACTCGACGGATGTGATGGCATCGGCCAGCGTGTCCATGCTGCGCCAGTCCGGCTTGGGCTTGTCGCTTGCCAGCAACTGCTCTTCGATAAAGCTGACACACTGGCGCAGTATTGCGCCCGGCCGAGCAAGCTGAATCAGTTCCAGCCCTCCGCGTACCGCGTTTAAACGATCAGGAACCGGAACCAGATGCTCGGTATTCCACTGGGAAGCAATAAATTCCACAATGCCATCTTTGGCTTCTTCCAGACCTGCACGGCATTCGCGCAGCACTGCATCCATGGCCTGCCCGACGTGACCCGGCATGTCACCCAGCTCACCACCGGCCTGGCCACGACGATCACCGCCGCTGATACCTGCCAGAGTCGCTTCCACATACAGCAAGGCACCGGCAATATCCATCAAGGCTTCACGCTCAGCAGGATGCTTACCCGCGACGATGTCCTCCATGGCACGTAATTGCTCTTCTACCAGGGTGCGCGGCTGGCCCAGGCCGAGCACGGCCACCGTATCGGCCACTTGTTTCAGCGTGACGGTCTGGGGCTGCAGGGTAGAGGCATCGGTGTTGCCGTTATGAACGAATGACTCCAGTGCATCCTTGACGGTGGTCAGCTCTTCAGAAAGTGCCTGCACCACAGAGCTCATGGCCTCCGCATCCGGGCCGGTCATTCGTGCCCGTTCGGCATTGACCAGGTCGTCTGAAGGCAGGGCATCGTCAAGGCGATAACGTGCCTTGATATCGCGGATACGGGCGCTGGCGGCTTCCGCCTTGGCCACGTAATAAAGCAGGTTTTTTAGCAGATCGGTCGGCGCGGGTTGATTGAGGCTAGCAGCCCCGTCAGTCACCAGCGCACGCATGGTGCGATCGATCTGACCCAACATCATCTTGACAGAGGTACCCAGCACGATGGCGTCTTCGGACAGACCATCCACCAGCGCGTGGCTGATTGACCACAGAGGCGCCCGCGGCGCATCACCTGTCACTTGCTCCAGCTTGGTGAAAACCTTGGCCATGTAACCCAGGTTTTCGCCCATGCGATCGTTACGCAGCACCCCCAGCAGTGCAATCTGGAACATCTGGCGAATTTTTTTCGCCAGTGCCACAAAACGTGGATCATCCAGCAACGCCTGAGGTACCTGGCCCCGGCCAGTCGCCTCACTCAGGTCAGGCTTGAACAGTGCGGTTTCAGAAAGCAGGGATTCTCCACGGGCAGCACGCAGATCATTAAGCAACGGCAGCAGGACAACCGGAAGATCGCGACGATTGCTGGCCACCCGATCCAGATAGGGGGGCAGCTGCAGGATTGCCCGCATCAGGGTTTCCTGACCGTCGGCAACGTTGCCCACGCGTCCTTCGAGCAACGCCTGGGCCAGCTTTTCCATTTCTTCGGCCAGCAAGGCAGCGCCGTAGAACTCGACCATCTGCAGGGTGCCGAACACCTGATGCAGATGAGCCTGGCAAAAACGCATACGGGTGGCGTCGTCCGGGTTTTCCACGAACGCTTCCAGAGCCTGCTGCGCCTGGTTCAGGGTTTCCTGGATTTCCCCGCGAACCCAATCCAGAGCCAGATAGTCGTGACGGTCACTCATGACGTCTCCTGTCATACATCAACCTGCCT
Organism: Alcanivorax sp. P2S70; assembly: GCF_000475295.1. NCBI lineage: Bacteria > Pseudomonadati > Pseudomonadota > Gammaproteobacteria > Oceanospirillales > Alcanivoracaceae > Alcanivorax > Alcanivorax sp. P2S70. The sequence continues at coordinate 379,328 of NZ_AXBZ01000034.1, read as the reverse complement.
TCCTTGAGGCAGATTTCTTGTTATCTACAGCGCCGAAAGGCCAGCGTATCGGCAAAGTGCACCCGTTCCAGATCCGGATGCTGCCAGTCTGTTACTTCCCCGGGGCCCAGTATCAGCATCCCCCCGGGGGCCAGCCGCTCGGCCAACCGATTGACGATCTGCCGTTTCCGCCAGCGCCGGAAATAGATCAACATGTTCTGGCAAAAAATCAGATCCATGTTGTTCATGGGCGCATTGCCCAGATCCAGCACATTGAGCCGGGCGAAGCAGATTCGCTCCTTGAGTTGTGGCGCGACGCTGACCGTCTGACCGTTCTCGGACGGCAGAAAATATTTTTCCCGCAGGCTCGGATCCACCTGCAGGATGCGTCTTGCCGGATACTCTCCACGGCGGGCTTTCGACAGGGTTGGGAGACTGATATCCGTTGCCGTGATGCCGTAAAACAGCTTGCGGTCATTGCCGCAAAACTGCTCGTTGATCAGCATGGCAAGGGAATAGGCTTCCTCACCGGTGGAGCACCCCACGCTCCACACGTCCAGATTGGCAGCGTCAGGCTGCTCGGCCATGAAGCGCTGTACGAATTCCTCCACCAGGGCAAACGAGCCCGGGTGACGGAAAAAACTGGTTTCCTGCACGGTGAGCCTATCCACCAGTACGGACCATTCCATGGCCCGCGTTTGAGTGGTGCCCACCATCAGGTGCTCGTAATAGGTGTCGTAGTCCTCGATCCCCAACTCGCGCATTCGTATGCTCAAGCTGGTTTCAAGGAAGGTCTTGCGTTCGGTCGACAACGTCATCCCGGTACGATCTTCCAACAACGCCTGCCACAGCTGGAATTGCTCCATATCCATGGCTGGCGTGTTCTTGATCGACCAGCGATCTGTCATGGCCGCACCCATCGCAAAACCCCTTTAACCGGCATCAACCGGATCAGGAGTGCTCCGGCAGGCGGAAGCCGGCAACGGAGTTACGCATTTCCTGAGCCATCTCGGCCAGGTTACCAATGGACCGTGCGGTGGCCGTGGTACCCGCCGAGGTCTGAGAGGTAATTTCCTGGATCACGTTCATGGTGTTGGAAATGTGACCTGCTGACGCCGCCTGCTGGCGCGCCGCATTGGAAATGTTCTGGATCAGGTCAGCCAGGGTCTTGGATACGTTTTCAATTTCTTCCAGTGCCACACCCGCATCCTGCGCCAGACGAGCCCCTTTCACTACCTCGGCCGTGGTGGCCTCCATGGAGATAACCGCTTCGTTGGTATCGGTCTGAATGGTTTTTACCAGTGTCTCAATCTGCTTGGTGGCCGCGGCAGAACGTTCCGCAAGGCGCTGTACCTCATCCGCTACCACCGCGAAGCCCCGGCCGGCTTCACCAGCCATGGACGCCTGAATGGCAGCATTCAATGCGAGGATGTTGGTTTGGTCCGCAATATCGTTAATCAACGAAACGATGTCACCAATCTCCTGGGAGGATTCACCCAGACGCTTGATCCGTTTGGAGGTTTCCTGAATCTGCTCGCGGATCGTGTCCATACCATGGATGGTTGCCTGTACCACTTCGGCACCCTTGTTGGCGATGGCTACCGCCCGTTCCGCTACCGCGGCGGACTCGGCGGCATTGGCCGATACCTGGTCAATGGATACCGCCATCTCATTTACCGCCGCCGAAGCCCCGGCGATTTCCTGCGCCTGGTGCTCGGACGCCTCAGCCAGATGCATCGCCGTGGACTGGGTTTCCTGAGCCGCCGACGCGACCTGTACCGCGGTGTTGTTAATGGTCTGCACCAGGCTGCGCAGCTGGTCAATGGAGTAGTTGATGGAGTCCGCGATGGCCCCGGTGAAGTCCTCGGTTACCGTCGCCTGTACGGTAAGGTCACCGTCAGCGAGGTCACCCAGCTCATCGAGCAGACGCAGAATCGCCGCCTGGTTACGCTGGTTTTCGCTTTCCAGTTCTTCTTTCTTTTTCGCTTCCTGGCGGTTCCGTTGAGCCATGATCAGGAAGAACAGCAGCACCGCAATAGCGGCAGACATACCACCCAACGTCACCGACGGGAAGAAAGTACCGGTGGAATCTTCAAACTGGTTGTTCAGGTTAGTCGCTTCCTGAAGCAGGTCCTGCGAGCGACGGAAGATGGTGTCTGCCGCGTTACGCACCTGGAACAGCTCCGGGGCCGTTTCCAGGATCTCGTCCACGGACTGGGTAACGAATTCGTCGAACAGATCGGCCACCTCGGCCAGATAATCCAGCGCGTCCGGGTCATTGACCTGGTCAATACCCATGGCGCTGTCGCCTTCGATCATGCCATTCATGACACGGCCGAAGAGGCTGGCATCACGGCCAAAGGAATCCGCTGCAATCACCGCGCCGTCGCCACCTTCCAGCACCTTGGAGATAGAACGCACGATACGCTCGGCCAGCCAGGATTGGCGCTGCGCAAAGGCGATCTGCTCCGGGTCAGCGCCGTTCATGACCAGAATTTCCACTACGCCTTCATATTCCGCCTGAAGGGAAGGAATGGTCTGGGCCAGGGTGTCTGCCACTTCGTGCAGATCCAGAACCGGGTCTTCCCCTTTCAGAATGGTGGAGGCGTTATCGTCCACTTCATTCCACAGAGTCTCCAGCCGTTGCTGCACCTGTGGATCGGACACTTCCTTGTCTTTTACCGCGCCCCAGGCTTCCTGGAAACCTTTTCGCGATTTATCCAGCAATTCGAAGGCGTCGGCGTTGCCGGCAGCCGCTTCCAGGGCGTTCTTTGCCAGCTGCTGGGAAATTACCCGCATCTCGGAGGCCCGGGTAATATTTTCCTGGGCTTCGTTCGCAGTAGTGGCAGACAGCAGGAAGTTGATCAATGCCAATACGAGAAAAATGGCAAGACCAATATACAGTGCAATATTCAGCGAATTACCGCCGCTCGCACCCCCCCGCAGTTTGTCGAAAAATGCTCCCGGATTGAACTTCATAGTCTGGCTCCTGGCCTGGCGTTCGCTCTTCTTATGTACCCCTAGTACGCGCTGCAGCTAGCCGGTGCGGGCTACCTGCATAAAACGCGGGTCCTCTGCCAGCCGGCTAAGGCTGAAAACGGACCAGTACTCCCCTTCGCGCCGATAGGCCCCGCGCACATACCCTGTGACAGAGGGGTCGCTAACCGGCAGTGATTCCACAAACTCATCAATGGGGAAATGTTGCATCCCCAGCACCTCATCCACTGTCATCCCTGTGTAGAGGTCATCCTGGTCCAGCACCAGCAGTCTTCGCCGCCGCTCCTGTACCGGTGAACTTTTTTCCAGAAAACCGCTGAGATCCATCACGGTCATCAGCCTGCCCCGCACGTTGGCGATCCCCTTCATCCAACTTTGGGCGCCCGGTATCCGGGTGTAGGAGGGCACCGTCAGAATTTCGGAAACCTCATCCAGCGGTGCGACGTATTTCTTGCCATCAAGCACAAATCCCACGCCACTCCAGTAACTCACCGCATCCTGCTGCATGGGCAGGTCACGGGCCTGCTCACGGCAACGCTGATGGTATTCGGCAAGCTTGATATAGGGGGCTGACGCGGTTGCACTCATGGAAGGCTCCAGGTTCAGCTGTCGGCCAGCATGCGGTCGACGGTTTGCAGGAGCACATCTTCATCCACCGGCTTGGTCAGGTAATCCCGGGCGCCCTGGCGCTTGCCCCAGACTCGGTCGGTTTCCTGATCCTTGGTGGTCACGATGACGATGGGAATGTGAGCGGTATCAGCACCCTTGGTGAGCTGGCGAGTCGCCTGGAAGCCATTCAGGCCAGGCATCACTACATCCATCAGAACCAGCTCCGGCAGCTCGGAGCGCGCCATCGCCACCCCATCGGCCCCGTTGGCGGCCTCGAGCACCTCGTGGCCGTGCTTTTCCAGGATCTCCCGGAGTTTGTAGGTCTCGGTGGGAGAGTCATCCACAATCAGAATACGTGCCATCTTTTCCTCTTCCGGTTACGCGGCAATGCCGCTTAACCTGATATATGCTGACGAATTGCCCCAAGCAGCTCGTCCTTGGAGAACGGCTTGGTCAGGTATTCGTCGGAACCCACGATGCGGCCCTTGGCCTTGTCGAACAGACCGTCCTTGGAGGACAGCATGATCACCGGGGTGGACTTGAAGGCACTGTTGTTCTTGATCAGCGCGCAGGTCTGATAACCATCCAGCCGCGGCATCATGATATCCACAAAAATGATACTGGGTTTGCTGTCCGCGATTTTGGCCAAGGCATCGAAGCCATCGGTGGCGGTGATCACTTCACAACCTGCTTTTTTCAACAAGGTCTCAGCGGTACGACGAATAGTCTTGGAATCGTCGATCACCATTACCTTGAGGTCTTGGAAATTGTCAGTCATGGAAACTGCCTTTAACCGTGAACCGTAATTGGCCGCAACTTGTTGTAATTTTTGGCCTTTTTAGTAATTCGATGGGCGGGGCCTGTGGCATTATCAACCCAAGCGAAGTTTTTAACACAGATTCTACAATCAATCTATAAGGCCCTGTGAAACTTGAGAAAGCGGGCTGTTCCTGCATGCGTAGCGAACACCCTTCAGCGCTGCTAAGATTGGCCAGCCCCGTTCCCGTCCCAGTGGAGACCCCATGAGCCTGCGCATCGGCGTGGTGATGGATCCCATCGCCAAGATCAAACCCTGGAAAGACAGCACCTTTGCCATGATGCTGGAGGCCCAGCGCCGCGGCTGGTCCCTGCACTACATGGAGCCAGGCGATCTGTATGTGCGCGATGGTCGCACCTTTGCTGCCACCCGGACACTGACCGTCACTGACAATAACGACGATTGGTACCGTATGGCCGATGCCGTGAATCACGATCTGGCCGATCTGGACATTATCCTGATGCGCCAGGACCCGCCGTTCAACACGGAATACATCTACGCCACCTATCTGCTGGAGAAAGCGGAGCGCGAGGGTGTACTGGTCGTCAACCGCCCCGGCAGCGTGCGCGACAGCAACGAAAAACTGTTCGCCACCGACTTCCCGCAGTGCTGCGCCCCCACCCTGGTCAGCAGCCAGGCCGGCCTGTTGCGCGATTTTGTACGGGAATTCGGTGACACTGTGATGAAGCCGCTGGACGGCATGGGCGGCAGCAACATCTTCCGGGTGCGCAAGGACAGCCCCAATATCTCGGTAGTGATTGAGGTGCTCACCCAGCATGGCAAAACGCCGATCATGGCCCAGCGCTTCGTGCCGGAGATCACCGAGGGCGACAAGCGCATCCTGATGATCAACGGCGAGCCGGTGCCCTATGCACTGGCGCGGATCCCCAAGGAAGGCGAGCTGCGCGGCAACCTGGCCGCCGGTGGCACCGGCCAGGGCCGGGAGCTGAGCGACCGGGACCGCTGGATCTGTGAGCAGGTGGGGCCTACGCTCAAGCGCAAGGGGCTGTATTTCGTGGGTCTGGACGTGATCGGTGATTATCTCACCGAAATCAACGTCACCAGCCCCACCTGCATCCGCGAGCTGGATGCCATTTTTGATATCAATATTGCCGGGCAGCTGTTTGACACCCTGCTGGAGTTACGTGAAGGCGCCTGACGGCGCCCTTCCTGCAATCGTTCGACCTGCGTCTAAGTTCAACGCATCATCGCTTGCAGACTGACTCCCGCGACACCCAGAATAGCCGCTCGCATGATCAATAATTAAAAAGCAGTAGCGATAAGACACACTCATGGCAGCCAATTCCCCCGTCAGCGCCAACGACCGCCTCACCTTCACGGTATTTCTGGCGTTGGCCTTCCATGGCATCCTTGTTTTCGGGGTCAATTTCGCCCCGGAAAAACAGCGCGCCGCCCCCCATACCCTGGAAGTGACCCTCGCCCAGTTCCAGAGCGACAACGCCCCGGACGAAGCGGACTTTATCGCCCAGAGCAACCAGGAAGGCTCCGGTGACCAGGCCGACAAGCAGGAACTAACCACCACTGAGCAGGCCGACTTTGCCGATAACAAGCTCGAAAATGTGCAGCTCAAGGAGCAGACCACCACCGAGCAGTACCAGCGTCAGTCGCAACTGCTGGTCATTACCACCCAGCGCGACAGCGACTACAAGATCAACACCGAGCAAAAAGACAAGACAGAGAAAAAGCCGCTGAAAGTGGCCGAACAGGAAAACCTGGCGGACCTGAGCCGGGAGATCGCCAGCCTGCAAGCGCGCCTGGCCGAGCAGAAGCAGGCCTACGCCAAGCGCCCGCGCATCCGCCGCCTGACCTCGGTCTCCGCCAAAGCGCACTATGAAGCTCAGTACATCGATACCTTCCGCCGCGAAGTGGAAGCCATGGGTACCCGCCACTTCCCGCCCCAGGCCCTCAACAGCAACACCTTTGGCGCCGTGCGCCTGCTGGTGGCACTGAACAAGGACGGCAGCATCAAGGAAACCCGCGTACTCCAGTCATCCGGCCACAAGTTCCTGGACCAGGCCGCCGTGCAGAGTGTGCGCCTGGCCGCTCCCTTCGATCCGTTCAGCGCCGAAATGCGCCAGAACATGGATGTACTGGAAATCATCCGCACCTGGAAATTCGACAGTAACCGGCGGGTTTCGTCGAAGTAACAGCGGCAAGCTACAAGCTACAACACGAATTCAGGGCAGAGTTGATTGCAAGATTGGGACTCCGCGCTGCAACGATCCAAAGATCGACACATGGCGGCGGCGCGGCGCGTGCGTTTGCGGAATGGCTCCGGATGCTTTCCCGCGTTGTAGCTTGTAGCTTGAAGCTTGAAGCTTGAAGCTTGCAGCTCCTCCCCCGGCGCCGGATACTGTCCCCATGGACGAGACAACCCTGAAACACCAGTTGCTGGTGGCCATGCCGCAAATGGCCGACCCCAACTTCGAACATTCAGTAACCTATATCGTTGAGCACAGCAGCGAGGGAGCCATGGGGCTGACCCTCAACCGCCCGGTGCAGATCAGTCTCGGCGATATTCTTGCCGACATGGATATCGAGATCGAAGTGCCGCCGTCTGAACGACACCGCGTCGTGGCCGGTGGCCCAGTGCAACAGGAAGCCGGCTTCATCCTCCACGCGGCCAGCACCCATTGGCAGTCCAGCATCCTGCTCAGCGATGGCCTGATGCTCACCACCAGCCGCGACATCCTCGAAGCCATCGCCATCGGCGAAGGCCCGGAGCAGTCACTGGTGTGTCTGGGCTATGCGGGCTGGGAAGCCGGACAACTGGAACAGGAACTGGTCGAAAACGCCTGGCTCAGCACCCCCGCCAGCCGCGAACTGATCCTCGACACCCCCTTTGAACAAACCTGGCATGCTGCCGCCGCCCGTATCGGCGTCGACATGAGCCTGATTGCAACCCAGGCAGGACACAGCTAGCAGTTAATAGTGAAGAGTTAACAGTGAACAGTGACGCGAGATCGGTTTTTTCTTTTCCCGAGGCGGCAGGCCGCGGCCTTGGCGTGTGCGCGACGGACAGATTGACAAAAACACGGATCAGTCGTCGCGCAACTATTCACTATTCACGGTTAACTGCTCACTGCCCCTCATGATTTTGGCGTTTGATTACGGCACACAAAAAATCGGCGTGGCCAGCGGCAACGAACTGCTGGGTACCGCCTCGCCCCTGAAAGCCCTGCCTTGCAAGAACACCCAACCTAACTGGGATGACATCGCTGCCCTGTTGAAAGAATGGGAGCCTGAGGCGTTGGTGGTGGGCTTGCCTTTGAACATGGACGGTACTGACAGTGAATCCACTGCCCGGGCAAAGAAATTTGCCGGCCGCCTGAAGGGTCGCTTTGGCATGAAGGTCTGGTTGGTAGATGAGCGTCTCACGACTCGTGAAGCGCGCGAGCGAACCGGCATTCAAAAAGCTGATAGCCGGGTGGACTCCATGGCAGCAGTGATTATTGCCGAAGGGTTTTGGAGCGAGGGCGGCCAGCCGGTCTAGCAGTTGGCGTAGGGCGGAAATTGGCGTGAGCCAATCTCCGCCGTAGCAGAAGCCCTGTTACTTCTTGATCCCCTCCACCGAGATAATGATCTCTACGCTCTCAGAGGCCGGGCCAAGATTCTTGGTGATGCCGAAGTCGGCCAGTTTGAGTGTGGTACTGGCTTCCAGGCCCATGCGGTAACCGCCCCAGGGATCATCGCCGTAGCCAATGAGTTTGGCATCCAACGTCACCGGCTTGGTGACGCCGTGCAGGGTGAAGTCACCGGTGATTTTGGCGGTCTTGTCGCCGGTTTTTTCAATGCTGGTGCTCTGGAAGGTGGCGGTGGGGTACTTGTCCACATCCAGGAAGTCGTCACCACGCAGGTGCTTGTCACGCTCGGCGTGATTGGAATCGACACTGGCGGTCTGGATGGTGGCCTGGACACTGCTTTTTTCCGGATTGTCAGCATCCACAGTGAAGGTGCCATTGAAGTCATTGAAGCGGCCATACAACCAGCTGTAACCCAGGTGGGAAATCTTGAACATGACAAACTGGTGTGCGCCTTTCTTGTCGAACTGATAGGTGCCGCCAGGTTCAGCAAAAGCCAGGGTACTGAGCATCAGGGCGGCGGTGGCCAGGCCCGCTTTTTTCATCAGACTTACCATCATTGTGACTCTCCAGGTGATGACGGGGTTGGGTGTCGCGGCGACAGCCCCAGCATACGGCGCAGGGTATCGTCACGATCAAGAAAATGGTGTTTGAGCGCGGCCAGGGCATGCAGCCCCGCCAACACGATAAGGCTCCAGACAGCGACTTCATGAATATCGCCTGCGATGTCTTCCAGCCCGGATTGATGCCCGGTAAGGGAGGGTACCGAAAACCCGCCAAACACTGACACCGATGAACCATCCGCACTGCTGATCAGGTAACCGCTAACCATCGCCACAAATAACAACAGGTACAGGGCCCAATGGGCGAGATGAGCCAACAGGGTTTCCCAGCGCTGGTGGGTTGGCAGGGATGCCGGGGGAGGGGATAACCATCGCCAGAGCAATCGCACCAGCATGACCGCAAACAACAGAATCCCAATGCTGCGATGGATATCCGGGCCGGTGCGATACCAGGGGTCGTAGTAGCCCAGGTCCACCATCCACAGGCCCAGCGCAAACAGGCCGATCACTGTGGCGGCCACCAGCCAGTGCAGGCCAATGCTGAGCCATCCATAGCGTGTACGGTCATTGCGTATTGGCATCCTGCTTCCCTTTCCCTCACCGTCGTCCCGTCTTTGGTTGGAGCCGTTCAGACGACACAAGTTTCAACACTGTACAAAACTTACCGTGAGGGACCGGGTGACTCCCATCCCAAAAAACTGAAGGGTTTGATCGGATGGTTAGGGATGAGGGTGGCTGCGGGAGATCCTTGGGTGTCCTGCAGCCGCTCAGCTGCGGGAGATCCTTGGGTGTCCTGCAGCCGCTCACAGGCGCTAGGCGATAGAGTGGGAGCGGTCGTTCGACCGCAATGGCCACGCTCGGGCCTTTGTTCGCAGTGGAACCACCGGTCCCACCGTTCGGGAGGAAGGCTTTGCCTTTCAAAACCCGTATCTCGCAACTCGCGCCTGATCAGGCTTTATTCTTTGCACAACAGAGGCCATGCTTGTCTTTCGCCATACAAGCATGGCACCTACCGTCAGTATCGATTTTCTGGAGAGCCCCTTGAGTTGGGACGAACAACAACTACAGACACACCTCAGCAGCATGGCCGCAGCCATTGATGCCCACTTTCACGGCCGCAGCCCGTTGCTGGTAGGCATCGAATCCGGCGGCGCCTGGGTCGCCACCGCACTGAACAACAAACTGGCCAAGCCGCTGCCCATGGGCACCCTGAATCCAGCCTTCTACCGGGACGACTTCGATACACGGGGCCTGAAAGCCACAGTCACCCCCTCCAAGCTGCCCTTTGATGTGGATGGCCAGCACATTTTGCTGGTGGATGATGTGCTGATGACCGGCCGCACCATACGTGCAGCCATGAATGAACTGTTCGATTTTGGCCGCCCGGCGTCCATCAGCCTGGCAGTGCTGTTTGATATCGGCCACCGGGAATTGCCGATTCGTGCCGATATTTGTGGCGAAACTTTGGCATTGCCCCCCCATCAACGGGTAGAATTACGCGGGCCCGCCCCCCTTGTGGCGGAGATACGAGACACAATGGCCTAGGCCTGTTATCAGTTTCCTGGGCCGCCGTGTTGCGCCGTAAATAGCGCCAGGCAAGGCGCGAGGGGTGATGTTTGGTTTATCCAAATGAACGACGAGCAACACGGCATGGCGCTATTTACGGCACAACCCGAAGGGCCGGGTCCCTTTTTCCGCAATACGGTGTTGCCGTTCGCTTATGTAGAATAACTACACGGTGCTCACGGCGCCTTGTCTTGCGAAAAAACTGCCACCGGCACGGTGGCCCAGGAAACTGATAACAGGCCTCCGAATGACGCTTGCGCCATCCTCCCGCGTACAACTTACCGACGACGGTAAGCTTCGCCATTTCCTCACCACCGAGCACCTCCCCCGTCCCCTGTTGGAAGACATCCTTGATACCGCCGCCAGTTTTGTCGATGTGGGTGGACGGTCCATCAAGAAGGTGCCGCTGCTGCGCGGCAAGACCGTGGTGAATCTGTTCTTCGAATCGAGTACCCGTACCCGCAGCACCTTCGAGCTGGCTGCCCAGCGCCTGAGCGCGGACGTACTCAACCTGGACATTGCCAAGTCGGCGACCAGCAAGGGCGAAACCCTGCTCGATACCCTGCGCAATCTGGAAGCCATGGCCGCCGACATGTTCGTAGTGCGCCACCAGGATTCCGGCGCACCGTTTTTTATCGCCAACGAGGTCACCCCCAATGTGGCCGTGATCAACGCCGGCGACGGGCGCCATGCCCACCCGACCCAGGCCATGCTCGACATGTACACCATTCGTCACTACAAGGGCGGCTTTGCCGGCCTGAAGGTGGCCATTGTCGGCGATATCCTGCACTCCCGAGTGGCCCGCTCCCAGGTCCACGCCCTGAATACGCTGGGGGCCGAAGAAGTCCGCCTGATCGGCCCCAAAACCCTGTTACCCGTGGATGCCGAAGCCCTGGGCGCCACTGTTTTTACCGATATGGCCCAGGGCCTCAAAGAGGTAGATGTGGTCATCATGTTGCGCCTTCAAAAAGAGCGCATGGACTCTGCCTTGCTGCCCAGTGAAGGGGAATTCTTCCGGCTGTACGGGCTCAACAACGACAAACTGCAATTCGCCAAAGAGGACGCCATCGTGATGCACCCGGGCCCCATCAACCGGGGGGTGGAAATCGCGTCAGAGGTGGCTGACGGCCCCCGCTCGGTGATTCTCAACCAGGTCACCTTCGGGATCGCCGTGCGGATGGCGGTCATGTCCATGGCGATCAGCGGTCAGGACAGCGTGGCCGCACAAGGAGGCGCCCATGGCAGCTAAGGCCAATATCCTGATCCGCAAAGGTCGGGTGATCGACCCCGCCTCTGGTCGCGATGATGTGGCTGACCTGTTGATCGAAAACGGGCGCCTGACACGTATCGGCGCCAGTCTCGACGCCCCCGGTGCCGACATTATTGAAGCGGACGGCCATTGGGTGTTGCCAGGTCTGGTGGATGCCTGTGTGCACCTGTCGCTGCCAGGCAGTGGTCGCACTGGCGACATCGCCAGCGAAACCCGCGCTGCCGCTGCCGGTGGTATTACCCACATGGCGGCCCAGCCCGATTGCGGACCGGTCGATTCCACTGCGGTGGTGCGCCTGATTCGCGAACAGGCCGGGCAGGCGGGCTTTGCCCGCATTATGCCCATCGCGGCCATGACCCAGGGGCTGCAGGGTGAACAGCTGGCGGAAATGGCCACCCTGGCCAAGGCGGGCTGTATTGCTGCCGGTAATGCCGGGCGCCGTATTGCCAGCGCCCTGGTGCTGAAACGCTGCCTGGAATATGCCGCCACCTTCGATATGCCCGTCATGTTCCGCCCACAGGACTCGGCCCTCAGTGCCGGCGGTTGTGCCCATGAAGGGCCCGTGGCCACCCGTCTGGGGCTGCCCGGCATCCCGGCCATCGCTGAGAGCGTCGATTTGTCCCGGGATCTGCTGCTGGTGGAAGCCACCGGGGTGCGTGCGCACTTTCAACAGATTTCCAGCCGTCAGTCCCTGCGCTTGCTCCGTGAAGCCAAGCAGCAGGGCCTGCCGGTAACGGCCGATGTCAGCATTCAGCATCTGCTGCTGGACGAATCCGCACTGGAAGGCTTCAACAGCTACTGCCACGTGATCCCCCCGCTGCGCAGTGCCCAGGACCGCGAAGCCCTGCTGGAGGCAGTCGCCGACGGCACCATCGACGCCATTTGCTCTCAGCACACCCCTATCGGTTCGTCCAGCAAGGCGGCACCGTTCCCGGCAACCCGGCCTGGCATGGCTGGCGTGGATACCCTGCTGTCACTGGTGCTGGAACTGGTGGACGAGGGCAAGCTGAGCCTGACCCGGGCACTGGATGCAGTCACCGCCGCGCCGGCACGCTGCCTGGGTATTCAGGCAGGTCAGCTGGAAACCGGTCGCCCGGCCAGCCTGTGTGTGGTGGATGCGCAAAGCCGCAAGGATTATGGCGAACACTGGCTATCCGCCGGCAACAACTCGCCGTGGCGCCGCGCGGTACTGAAAGGCAATGTGAAGCTCACCGTGTGCCAGGGCAAGGTCAGCTGGCTGACCGACTGAACCGTGCGAGCGCGGCGGCCGCAAGCCGCGCTCGCCGCCACACCCGGCCTCATTCTTCCCCGGCAAGCTCCATGGGAAACCCCATCAACAGCTGCATGGTGCTGTCCGCCGAGCGGTAACGGTCTTTCATCTCCTGAAGATGGTCACGGGCCTCACCGCGCAGAAAAGGCTCTTCCAGACAGATAATCTGGTAGATGCCGTGGCGCATCAGCCCTTCGTCCAGGGCTTCATCGCTGGCCGCATCCGGGCGCAAACCGTGCACCAGCGCCGCCCAGGTGGACATGATGATCCAGGTGTTCACCATCAGCCCCTGCAGCTGTTCGTCATCGACCTCGATAATGCCACTGCTGCGCAATTCCTCGTAAATCACCGTCCCGCGAACCAGTACCGCCTGCACAAAACGGTGGTAGCTGGCGGCCAGCTGTGGGTCCGCCTGCAGGAAGTGGGACAAGTCCCGGTGAAAAAAGCGGTACTGCCACATGGCCGCCAGCAACCCTTCGAAATAGTACACCTTCACCCGCCAGCTCAGCGGTCCCTGGGGCGCTTCGAGCAGTTGCAGCAACTGCTGCTGATAGCGATCGAACAACCCCGCCACAATCACTCCCTTGTTACGGAAGTGGTAGTACAGGTTGCCCGGGCTGATGCCCAGCGCCTCGGCAATGTGATTGGTGGTCACGTTGCGTTCTCCCTGCTGGTTGAACAGGGCCAGGCTGGTTTCGAGGATACGGTCTTTAGTGCTGGTCATTATGGGCCAAAGGTCGACGTTTACAGAAGCGCTGTTGACTCTTAGAGTAATTACTCTAAAAATCGATTCAAGATTAATTTTTAGGCGGTAGCGAACCGGACTTTGCAGTGGGCTACCGGCAGCCATCTTATACAAAACAGTCACAACAATTGAACTCGGGAGGCGAAGACCATGGTCGCCGAAGTGAAAGAACTGCAGCAGAACAATACTGAAATCCAGCGCATGCAGCGCATTTTTGATGCCCAGAAGGCGGCCTACCGCCAGCATCCCTATCCCACTGCCGAACAGCGTATTGACCTGATCAGCCGCATTCGCCCCATGCTGGTGGACCACCAGGATGCCTGGGCCAATGCCATCAGCGCGGATTTCACCAACCGTGCGGTGGACGAGACCAAGCTGGCCGAGATCATGATTACCCTGGAAGGCCTGAAGTACACCACCAAGCGACTGCGCAAGTGGATGAAGCCCAGCAAGCGTCATGTCAGCGCCCTGAGCTGGCCCGGCAAGACCTGGGTGGAATACCAGCCGCTGGGTGTGGTGGGCATCATGGTGCCCTGGAACTATCCGATTCAGCTGGCCGTCGTACCGCTGATCACGGCGCTCGCCGCCGGCAACCGGGTGATGGTGAAAATGAGTGAAGCCACTCCCCGCACCGGCGCGCTGCTGGAGAAGCTGATTGGCGAATTGTTCCCGGAAGACCAGGTCGCCGTCATCAACGGTGAAGTGGACGTGGCCCAGGCCTTCTCCCAGCTGCCCTTCGACCATCTGCTGTTCACCGGCTCCACCGCGGTGGGCAAACATGTGATGCGTGCCGCCGCCAATAATCTGACGCCGGTGACCCTGGAACTGGGCGGCAAGAGCCCCTGCATCATCGGCCAGGATTTCCCCATGAAGGACGCCGCTGAACGGATTGCCTTCGGCAAGTGCCTGAACTCCGGCCAGACCTGTGTCGCCCCGGATTACATTCTGTGCCCGGAACATCGCATGGATGAATTCATCGAGGCCTGGAAAGCCCAGGTGACGCAGTCGTACCCGACCATGGTGAACAACCCGGACTTCACGGCCATCGTCAATGAGCGTCAGCACAGCCGCCTCACAGGCTACATTCAGGAGGCTCGCGAAAAAGGCGCCACGGTGATCGAGATCAACCCTGCCAACGAAGATTTCACCGGCAGCCAGAAGATCCCTCACACCATGGTGCTCAATGTCACCGATGACATGCGCATTGCCCAAGATGAGATCTTCGGCCCGCTGATGATTGTCGTGCCCTACAAGACACTCAATGAGGCCATCGAGTACGTCAACGACCGCCCCCGTCCGCTGGCGCTGTACTACTTCGACTGGAACCAGGACAACTGCGACCAGGTGCTCAAGCACACCCATTCCGGTGGCGTCTGCCTCAACGACACCATCTCGCATGTGGGCGTGGATGACATTCCGTTTGGCGGTATCGGCCCCTCCGGCATGGGGGCCTACCACGGCCCGGAAGGTTTCCAGACCTTCTCCAAGGCAAAAGGGATTTACAAGAAGGGCAAGTTCAACGCCACCAGGTTTATCCTGCCGCCTTATGGCCGGGGCATGCACAAGTTCATGTTCAAGCACATGCTGAAATAATCCTGGAGCCGACCGCAGGACACCACGTCATCCCGGCGCACCCGGGGTGACGTTTTTCACCTTGTTATTAACCGTTTATGGCTTGTTCGTCCTGTGGATTTATTCAAAGCTGGTCTCCACTACCAACACTAACAACAAACAAGAGTGCGCTATGGATCAGGGAATCAACCGTCGCGGCTTCCTCAAATTGGGCGCCTTTGGCAGCGCCATGCTCGCCACCGGCTCCGGGCTCGCCCTGCTGAGTGGCTGCGCCAGCAATGATGGCCCAGCGACGGGCTACCGCTACTTTCGTCAGCAAGACATCGAACTGCTCACCCCGTTGGTTGGCGTGGTCATGGGCCCGGCGCTGGCCGCGGTCAACGCGTCTGCCGAAGATGGCATGAAGGCCTATGACGATCTTCTGGAAGGCGCCATGCCCGGCACACGGGCGACCTTGTTCCAGTTACTGGATCTGCTGCAATTGGGCGCCGCCCGCTGGTTTCTGACCGGCACCTGGGCAAGCTTTGCCGAGCAAAGTGACGAGCAACTGCAACAGACCCTGGCCGACTGGTCAGCCAAGGAAAACAGCATTGCCCGCATGGCCCTCAAGGGCCTTACCCAGCCAATGCACATGGCCTGGTATGTGAAACCGGAGGCCGCGCGCAGCACCGGCTACCCCGGCCCGCCAAAGAAAATACTTGCCTGATTGTCTGCCAGCCAAATAACAAGGATTAGCCATGCAGGACCTCAGTTCTCTCCCGATCAAGGTGTCCGATCCGTGGAAAGACCCCGCCGCCAATGGCTGGGACGTGATCGACGGCCGAACCATTCACGACAACCGCACCCTGGAAGCCGATGTCGTCATTATCGGCAGTGGTGCCGGTGGCGGCGTCAGCGCCGAAATTCTCAGCCAGCAAGGCCTGAAGGTCATCATCGTCGAGGCCGCCCGGCTGAAAACCTCTGACCAGTTCAACATGGACGAAGGCGAGGCCTACCGCGACCTGTATCAGGAAGGCGCCATGCGTGCCACCAAGGATGCCGGCATGACCATCCTGCAGGGAAGGGCAGTGGGCGGCACCACCGTGGTCAACTGGACCAGTTCTTTCCGCACCCCTCACGAAACCCTGAATTTCTGGCGCGATCGCTACGGCGTGGACGGGCTCGACCGGGCGTCCCTGGATCCCTGGTTTGCCAAAATGGAGCAGCGCCTGAACATCGAAAAGTGGATCATGCCCCCCAACGCCAACAACGATGTGCTCAAGCGCGGTTGCGATGCCAAGGGCTGGCATGTGGATGTGATCCCCCGCAATGTGAGCGGCTGCTGGAACATCGGCTACTGCGGCATGGGCTGCCCGACCAATGCCAAGATGTCCATGCTGGTCACCACCCTTCCGGAAGCGCTCAACCAAGGCGCCACCCTGATCCACAGCGCCCAGGCACACCAGCTGGTGATTGAGGGTGACACGGTCACCGGGGTGATCGTCCATCCCCTGCAAAACGACAAACAGCCCACTGGCGCCACGGTCACCCTGAAGGCCCGTGCCGTGGTCACCGCCGGTGGCAGCATGCAGAGCCCGGCGTTGCTGTTACGCTCTGAGGCGCCGGACCCCAAGGGGCTGGTCGGCACACGGACCTTCCTGCACCCCACCAATTTTGCCTACGGCATTTACGACAAGGAAATCGCTCCTTACTACGGTGCCCCGCAATCCATGTACTCCGATGAGTTTGTCTTCAAGCATGGAGTCGATGGCCCGGCAGGCTACAAGCTGGAAATGATGCCCATGCATCCTGGCCTGAATACGGCGCTGGTCGGCGGTTACGGCATCGATGCACGACAGCAGGCGGAACAGTTGCCCAACCTGGCCGCGTCCATCGCCCTGCTTCGCGACGGCTTCCATGAAGACAGCCAGGGCGGCCGTGTAGAACTGCGGGACAATGGCGAGCCGCTGCTGGACTACCCGGTGAATGACTACCTGCTCGACGGCACCCGACGTGCCCATCTGACCATGCTGGAAATGCAGTTTGCGGCGGGCGCCAAACAGGTTCGGCCAGGGCACCACGATGCCCCGTACTACAAAAGCTGGAAGGAAGCCAAAGCCGGCATTGCCAGCCTGGACTATGCGCCCACCATTACCGGCCTGGGCAGCGCCCATGTGATGGGAGGCTTAACCATGGGTCAGGATGACAGCCACTGCACCGTTAACAGTGACGGCAGCTACAAGTACCTGAATGGCCTGTACGTCATTGATGGATCGGTGTTCCCCACCAGCCTCGGGGTTAACCCACAGCTCACCATCTACGGCATCAGTGCCCGCAACGCGACACAACTGGCGGAATCGCTGAGCGTGTGACTCGCGTTTACCGGCAAGCCCCGGAGACAACGCCCCGCGCCTTGTCTCCGGGGCCCGGCAGGCTCAGTGCCCAAAGGGCACCGCAAAGGGCCTTCACCCGACGGGACCGGCAACCCCTACCAGAACGTCACCACCGCACCCCAGATCACACCCCCAACACCGATCGGGGCCGTGAAAATCATCAGCCAGTGGCACATGAACAGCGTGTAGAGCACACCACTGATATCCACACCCGCCACGAAACAGGGCTCGGCTTCGGCGGCATCCAGCCGTGTGCCTTTCAACCGGGCAATACCACTGCCCAGCAGCGCCAACCCCAATGGGGCAAAGCCAATCACCACCAACACCGTCACCCACTGTGCTGTGCTCATGTTGTCCTCATCTCGCGATCCCCGAAAAACACACGGACAAATCCGGCGTCAATTTTGGCAGAAGATTACCTGCCCACACCCAGCCTTGCGCCGACAAACCGCACACCAACAACACAACCATGAAAAACAACGCCGGGCGCAAACGGGCCCGCCGGCCGTACACATAACGGGTCGGGCGCAACACCTTTTCTCCTGGCAGGGGGAACTGCCCGAGCCGCCAGGTGCGCCAGCTTCGTCGCCCTTCCAACAACACCACCACGACCACCAGCGAAGCGGGCAAGCCGACTAACACGCCATAGATCACCAGCGTCAATCCATTGATACCCAGGTATTCATGGCAGTGGGCAAGGGGCACAACCGCGTCGAACCAGGGCAGGAAAATTTTTGTTGTCAGCAACAATAACGGCACCGCCCAAAGCAACGTCAGCAACAGCATCCGCCAACGCTCACGCAACGTATATTGTGGCGCAAAACCCGAGGGGGGCAGATTATTCATGAATGGCCTGCCCATGCTCACGGGCCTGCTGCTCCAACCGCGCTTGCTCTTTGCCCAGCAGAGCGCTGAGCTGTCTGAGTTCGCGGATTCGCGCCTTCACGGCCGCCCGCTTGCTCGCCATCAACCTCGCCCCCTCAGCACAGTTGATACTGTCTGCCCGCAATGCATCCAGCACGTCGCGAATTTCCCGCAGGGTGAAACCCAGCCCCTTGAGTTGGGTCAACATGGCCACCCGCTCCACCGCCTTTTCCGGATAATCCCGGTAGTTATTGCCGCTGCGAGAGACCTCCTGCAGCAGTCCTTCCTTTTCGTAATAGCGAAGCGTATCCCGGCTTACACCGGTGCGAGCTTCCAACTCGGCAATTCGCATCGGACACCCTCCCTGTCTCAGTGGCTGAAGGTCGTGCTTGACCTTGGAGCTTACTCCAGCCTTTAGGGTGACAACAGACCCCACCCATCACACACTGCAAGGAGCCTGACCCAATGACCATTCTGGTTACCGGTGCCACCGGTTTTATTGGCCGCCATGTCTGCGCCACACTGACGAGCCAACAGCATCATGTCGTTGCGCTACTGCGGGACCCGACCACACAACTGCCCACACTGAAGCAACAGATCCGCCAGCTTGGGGGTGACGAACACGCACTCAGCGCCGTAAAAGGCGACCTGGACGAGACCTCGCTGGGGTTGCAGGGCCCGCTACCCGCGCTGTCCGCGATCGTACATCTGGGTGCCCGTTTTGCCTGGCAGCTGGCCATGGCAGAAGCCCGGCGCACCAACGTGGCGGGCAGCCTGGCGGTAGCGGAACTGGCCAGACAACAACAATGCCGGCTGGTGTTCATCAGTGGCTTCATGCTCGAAAACCACGCGCATCTGGCTCGATTGGGGATCGATACCCAACCTGGAGGAAAGACCGAATGGCCCAGTGTCTACACGCGGGCAGGCGGTTACGAAGCCAGCAAGCTGGAAGCGGCCATCCGGGTACGGGAGTTTGCCCGTCAACACCCGCTGGACATGGTAGAAATCCAGCCGGCGACGGTGTCAGGTCACAGCCAACGCGGTGAACTGGACCCCCAGCAACCGCTTTACCAGCTGATTGCCAACCTGCACGCCGGCCGGTTGGCGATGATCCCGGGGAGTCAACGCCACTGGTTGCCGCTGGTCTGCGTGGACGGGCTCGCCGAGCTTATCGCCCTTGCCTGTGTTGACCCACAGGCCCCTGCACGACTGCTCGCGCTGGATCCAAACACGCCATCACTGGGCGGGCTCCTGCAACACTGTGCGGCAGCACTGGGACGTAAACCGCCCCGCCACTATTTGCCGATACCACTGTTGAGAGGATTGTTACGGTTGCCAGGGTTACCGCGATTAATGAATACCTGGCCGGAAGCCTTGCACTTCATTCAGACAACCCGGTTCGATACCCGGGCCAGCAGCGACTACATGAAACAGCACGGGTTGGTGCACCCGGACACGGACGAGGTGCTGACTCTCTGCGTGCAGCACTTTTTGTGCTGCACGCAGCGCGAGCATTAGCCGTCGCGACGCAGCACAAAGAAGAAAGGCTGCTTCATGCCTTTCAGGTCCATGATGCCGAGCACGGTATTGTCATCCACCTTGCGAAAGACATCATTGATGGGCAGGTTGTCGTACACCATGGTCGCGGTGGGCTTGCCGCGGTAGGTGGTCATGCGCAGACGGGCAGCAGACTTGTTGCCGGACAGCAGGGGAATCAGGGTTTGGAACATGGACCCTGCGGCATCGGTTTTCAGGAAGGTGAGCTTGTCCAGCAGGCCGAGGCCCGGCATGGCCAGCAGCGGCTTGACGCTGGACAGCTCGCCGTTGCGTTTGCGAAACACCAGCGGGTGCACATGCTCGGTGGTGTCGAAACGCTTGCCGTGCCAATGGCAACGCTCAAGCATACCGTCCATGGGGTGGCCGGTCTCAAAACCTTCCCCTTTCCACGCCCCCAGCATGAAATCGGTCTCCACCGGCTCCAGTGCATCGAAAATCGCCAGGGCTTCCTCACTGCTTGTGCCGGTCTGTTGTGCCTGGGCAAATCCCGTCACGGCATTATCGTGTGCCATTTCACTTTGGGTGGCGGCCATGCTGAACTCCTTGGTATGCATTCACGGTTGGCTCCAACCTAGAAGCCAAACTTGGCAGACACCAGAAAAGTCAGCGAATTGTCAGGCAGGGCGGGTTACCAAAAAAACCAGAATTGACCATTACTATCATTGGCGGGCAAATAGCGGTCCGGGCGCGGAGCTCTGTGCGCCCCAGCAATGCCAGGACATCCCCCAAAAAGAGCCGCCGGCATGGGAGTGCCGGCGGTAACACGAGACAGAAAACCTACACTTACAGTTCCAGCGAATTTTCCACTTCCTGGCAGGCACGGCGGGCCAACGCCAGGTTCGACTTGTTCTTGTCCAGCACCAGGTAGATGAACAAGCCTTCCTTCGAAGACACCGGTCGGATGATGTGATACTGGGTACCCAGCGTAATCAGGATATCCTCGATTTTATCGTTCAGACCCAGGGACTTCATGGTTTTCAGCTTGGCGCGGACCACTTCTGTATTCCCGGCAGCAGCCAGCTCCAGATCCAGACCTGTTCCCTGCTGCCCCAGAACCATGCCGCTGTTGGAGTCCACAATAGCGGTACACATTGCACCATCGGGTTCCAACAAGGCCGCCATGCTGTCTTTTACATTCGCCATAATACTTCTCCTTAAGAAAGGCTTTTTCTACGTAGATTCAGGACTGGTTACCCAGTTTCTTGCTTAACTCTTCACAGCAGGTTTTGGCTCCCCAAAGAAGCTGCCCAAGCAAAGAGGCATCATTGGCCACCACGGCAAGTGCCATGGGTGGTTCAAGATTCGGTACTTTCATAACCGCCACGACGCCTTCGTCCGATTCCACGATCAGACGACTGCACTCGGAAATACCCGCCTCCTTGGCGATAGCGGAACTAATGGCGGCCAGAGAACTCCCCATGGCCGCCAGGCGGCTGGCGCTCTTTTTGTCCACCTGCAATGCAGCAACTTCGAAACCGTCACTGCTCAACAGCACCGCAGAGGTAACCCCTGGCGTACTGTTGCTGAAAATCTGTAACTGTTTTTCGGCAATACCAACCGCTGTTTTACTAATAACGGATCCTGCTTTCATGCTTCCGCCAACCCCAGTTCGTTAACTTCAATCTGACAAAGCAGTGCTTCGACCAGAAGCAGCACATCGTCTTTCCTTCTCACATCCACTGACAGAACCGGCGGATTGATGTTGCGTTCAACCAGCGCTTCGGTAATGGCATCGATGGTGAAAAAGTCATCATCAGAGAGACGCCCCACGCCAATCACCATCGGCATCCGGCCGCCTTCCCAAAAGGCATCAACAAAGGTCGACAGGTGTTCGTGAAGATCGGGATGCTGGCCATTCAGAAGCACAATGACCCCTGCGGCATTGCTGGCCAGAATTGGCCACATAAAGCGAAAACGCTCCTGACCTGGTGTGCCGTATAAACGCACTCCGCTGGCACCGGGGATATCAATATGGCCGTAATCCAGGGCGGCGGTCGTCAGCGCCTTGTCGCACTGTTCAAGATCGGTGTTGACCACATCTGTCGAGACACATTCCTGGTCACTCAGCGCCGTTATCGCCGTTGTCTTGCCTGCGCCCATGGGCCCGGTAAAAATAATTTTGAACTCGCCTTCGGTCATCGCTATGCACTCAACCCCAGTCGACTACGCAGTCCCTTGATCAGCCCGCCGAAACGGCTCCCCGCAGCCTCTGCCGAGACGCCCGGCAACGTTTGCAAATCCGCCTTGTCGTAACGCATCAGGCCGCTCATGGCACAGGCATTGATAAAACGGTCCGTGTCATCTTCCGCCGCCTGAGAAAGCGACAGCACCTGATCGCGAGTAAGCGCTTTCTTCGTCAACAAGGCACACAGGGTGAGATCAGAACGGCTTTTGGCAAGGCTGCCAAAGCTTGGCCAGCGCAATAGCTGAAAGGCGCTGTCCGCACTGATCCAGGATGAGAGCCCCGCGGGCAGATGCGGTGTTATCATCCAGCTCATGGCAAACAACGAGCACGCCACAGCACCTTCGGTAGCAGGAGCATTACAGGCCCGCAGTACCCCGGGGCGGATGTTGTGATGCATCATCCGCTTGAGCAACAACGGGTCTGCCATGAAACGACGACTGCGGGCATCCAGCCACAATTCTCCTTCATCGCTTTGCGCCACGTACCAGTGGGCTGCGGCAGGAAAATCTCCATAAAGAAGTTCATGTAGACTGTCCCAGAACTCTCCCACGTCAGCGGCTTCTGCGCCCGCCTGAATACTGGAAGGGGGCAAGTCCGTTTTCAGCGGTGTCTGAGATTGGGTGGGAGCAAGCAGACTGGCAACATCTTCAAGGACACTCAGCAGCTGCATGACACGGAAAGGATGTTGCAAGACGTGGGAGGCAGAAGGTTTGGGTTCGTTGTGGTGGTAAACCACAATCCGGGGCTTGCTGGTGTGTTCCCAGCGTCGGGTTTCATCGGTGCTTTCGTTGGCGACCATCAACACATCGGCCGCATCCGGATCGCTGAGACTCCACGAGATACCTGAGCGCCCGTCCATGATCTTCAACATGGATAAACAGGCACTGGCCGTGTCATCCCCTAAACCTACAAAACCAAGTCGCTGCTGCTTCATTGTTATTCACATCCATGGAGTGATACTTTCCTTCTGCCCTGTGGGAGCAAGCCCTTACTCCCTTCGCTCTACTTCTCTGTTCATCAGTGATCTGCTTCTCACGCTAGTCCTCCCAAACGGGATCAGGGAACCTTGGGGCGACAAGCGGCCGTTATTTGGGGATGAAGAAAGTTTCACATCAACGGATCAAAATCTGACCAATTGTGCAAGGCAAAACAACACGGAAATCGCTTAATTCTTTGTAGGATATTGCTTACAGGAAAAGCACAAAACGTGGCATTTTGTGGCCTGTTAACCAGTTTTATCGTCACATTTTTGTCATTTCCACTCGCCCCCCACCACGCCTGGGCGCCCCCCTCCGATGCGCGCATTACCCCCCGCCCAAAACGACACCCCCCCACAGACCTGCACGGCAGCCGGCGCTTGGGGTATCCTTGCGCCACGGTAATGGCGGACCTTGTCCCGCCATGGATCCTGCAGACAGAGAGGCAATTCCCCTATGACCAACCGCGTAATCTACCCCGGCACCTTCGATCCTATTACCAATGGCCACCTGGACCTGGTGGAACGGGCTGCCAAGATGTTCGATGAAGTGGTGGTCGGCATTGCTGCCAGCGAAAAGAAAGGGCCATTGTTCACCCTTGAAGAACGGGTCGAACTTACACAGCGGGTGCTGTCTCACCTGCCCAATGTCAGGGTCTGTGGCTTTTCCAAACTGCTGGCGCATTTCTGTGAAGAGCAGGGCGGCAACATCCTGCTACGGGGCTTGCGCGCCGTCAGCGACTTTGAATATGAGTTCCAGCTGGCCAATATGAACCGCCAACTGGCCCCGGATCTGGAAACCGTGTTTCTCACCCCCGCCGAACACTTGTCCTTTATTTCCAGCTCCCTGATCCGCGAGATCGCCCTGCTGGACGGGGATGTAAACAACTTTGTCCCACCGCTGGTGGCCGACGCGCTGGAAGAGAAACGCAAGGCGCGGCAGAAATAGCCGTTCAAAGTTAAAAGTTAAAAGTTCAAAAGCGCAGGCTTGGTGATTGGGCTTTGGAGCGCCTTACCCTCTCCCTTAGCGGGGGACGCGGGCAGAGCGTCCAAGAACACAAAGACCAACCCCGCGTTTCACCTTTAACCTTTTAACTTTCAACTAAGGCATAACAACAACGCCGGACACTGCTCACCAACACCGGCCTTCAAGGAGGAACCCCCATGCGCTACCTGATCCCTCTACTGCTGCTGCTCACGCTGACCGCCCAGGCCGCAGGCCCGGGCAAAAATGCCGTGGCCAGTGCGCATCCGTTAGCCACCGAGGCCGGCCTGGAGATCCTGGATCAGGGCGGCAACGCCTTTGACGCCGCCGTCGCCGTCGCCGCCGCCCTGGCGGTGGTCGAGCCCTATTCCGCGGGCATGGGCGGTGGCGGTTTCTGGCTGCTGCATCGTCAAAGCGACCAGTTCCAGACCTTTGTGGATGCCCGCGAAACCGCCCCGGGCGCCGCCTCCGCCACCATGTATCAGGACAAGGACGGCAAGGTCATGCGTGACTGGGCGGTGAATGGCCCCAGCGCCGCTGGCATTCCCGGCCAGGCGGCTGCCTTTGTGCATCTGGCCAGCCGCTATGGGCGGCTACCGCTCAGCACCACCCTGGCGCCCGCCATCACGCTGGCACGGGACGGTTTTGCCATCGACCCCCATTACCGCAAGCTGGCCGGCTACCGTGAAGAGGTGCTCAACCGGTTCCCGGACGCCGCGGCCATCTTCCTGCACAACGGCAAGGTGCCGCCCACTGGCCATGTGATCAAACAGGCTGATCTGGCCCGCGTGCTCACGGCCATTGCGGACAACGGCAAGGCCGGCTTCTATCAGGGAGACGTTGCCCGGCAACTGGTCGAGGGGGTTCAGCAGGGCGGCGGCATCTGGACACTGGATGATCTCGCCAACTACTCGGTGGTAGAGCGCACCCCCACGGTCAGCCACTTTCGGGGCGCACGCATCGTTTCGGCACCGCCACCGTCCTCCGGGGGCATTGTCATGGGCAACGCCCTCAACATCATCAGCCAGTTCAACGACGGGCATACCGGCGACATGACGCCACACATCGCCATCGAAGCCATGCGGCGAGCCTATCAGGACCGGGCCCGCTATCTGGGCGATCCCGACTTTGTGGATATGCCTGTGGACAAGCTGTTGAGCACGGAGTATGCCCGCCAGCGCGCCGCCAGCATCACTCTCGACAAGGCCACCCCCAGCAGTAGTCTGGGCAAACCGGTTGGCGTGGATGAGGGAACCCACACCACCCACCTGTCGGTACTCGACAGCGAGGGCAACCGGGTCGCCGCCACCCTCAGCATCAACTTGCCATTTGGCAGCGGTTTTGTGGCCCCCGGCACCGGCGTCCTGCTCAACAACGAAATGGATGATTTCTCCGCCAAGCCTGGCAGCCCCAATGCCTACGGTCTGGTCGGCAGCGAGGCCAATGCCATCGCACCCGGCAAACGCCCGCTGTCCTCCATGACGCCCACCTTTGTGGAGTTCGACGATCGCATTGCCATCCTCGGCACCCCCGGTGGCAGCCGCATCATTTCCATGGTCATGCTCGGTGTGCTGGAAGCGGCCAATAACCAGCCCGTCGATGATTGGGTGGGCAGGGTGCGGTATCACCATCAGTACCTGCCCGATGAAGTTCAGGCAGAACCCGCGTTTGTCGGCAGCGAGGAAGCCAAACAGCTGATGCTGCTGGGCCACAAGGTCGTCTCTACCGGCCGGGATTATGGCGATATGCATGCCATCCTGTGGCGAACCGACAGCAACGAACTGACCGCGGCAAGCGATCCCCGCGGGATCGGCCAGGCGACCGTACGGGCGCCGGCCAGCGCCCCGGACCCCTCTGACGACACCCACAAGGAAGGCAGCGCACCGTGAAGCCGGTGATTCACCTCAGCGTGTCGATCCAGTGCGCCGCACAGCAGGTGTACGACTTTGCCTCAAACCCGGCAAATCTGCCGCTCTGGGCAGCCGGCCTTACCCAGGCGGAACTGGTGCAGGACGGCGACATCTGGATTGCACAGGCCCCGTTCGGCCAGGCACGAATCCGCTTCGCTGAGCGCAATGCCTATGGGGTGATGGATCACTCGGTAGAAATGGACGACGGGCAGGTGGTGTACAACCCCCTGCGCGTGGTGCCCAATGGCGACGGCAGCGAATGCACCTTTACCCTGTTTCGCCGTGACGACATGGACGATCAGCAGTTTCAGGCAGATCACGACGCAGTGGTTGCAGATCTGCAAACCCTGAAGCGTCACCTCGAAAGCCCGTCATAAGCATGCCGGAAGCACACCGCTGACATTGCGAAAATCATGCCCCTGCCAGTGGCAAGGGGCATGCAAGTGTTATGGGTTACCTGTTATTTTTCTTTTGGCATTACCGCTCGACACGCTGCAGCAACAAATCGGTCATTTGAATACTGCCCGCGGGCGTCTGATCGAACACCAGTGACACGGCATTGACGTTGTTGAAATCGATACCTTCAAAGGCCGTCAGCGGGATATCAACACCGTTGAGCACCGTTTTACGCGAACCATCGTCATCAAAATCCCGCCCAGGCGGGTAGAACAATGCTTCGCTGTAATCCGTCGCCTGTACCGACACGCTGTTGCCATCCAGGTCTTCCATCACAATGGTGAAATCCTGTCCGCCCAGATTGTCTTCATCGCCGTGAGACACACCCACCCGCAACGACAGCACTTGATAGTCGGTGACATCCACCCCCAGCAACTCGGTACGGTAGGTCGCCGCTGCATCCCAGGTCATATAAACCTGCTCTGCGGTATTGAACGTGGGCTCGGCAACCGCGCAGCCTTCACCGGGGCGCCCATTGGTCTGGCACACCCCAAAATCGGAGAAACCGTCGAAAGTCACGTTGCCGCCCAGGTTATTGATGAAGAGGCTGGCAGCATCCAGGGTGTCATCAATGACCATGCGTTCTGCCGAAGGCGCATGGATACTCAGCAGATAGCGGTCATCACAGGGCCCTACGCCATCGGGACAAATATTACCCGGTACCGTGGTTTGGCCATTCCAGTAACTGGCAAACTCCGTTTCACCACCAACGAAGGTACGGAAAAATGACGCCATGAAGAACAGGCCATGCGCTTTCTGTACCTCACGGGTATCGCGCCCGCTGTCGGCCACCGCGGTGCCACAGTGGGGATCGGTCTGCTCGGAGTCGAGAATACTCCAGTCATCAGGGCGACTTTCAAGCTCGGCGTCTGCCCATTTGGTATTGTAGTAATTGTGGTTTGCGCCCATCGGGATCAACTGAAACTTCGGGTACATATCGTTTTGCATGGCATAACGTGAGGTATCAAAGGCAAAGTTCCCCATCAGGTCTTCCACATCGCCATCGCAGTATCCTGCCAATGCAGCGAACGCCACATTGTTCACCGTCAGGGTGTTGTAATCTGTCGGCGCCAGCGAAAACACCGCAACAATGTTATGGGGCTCGGCCTGGTCACGGTTGTACGAAACCGTCTTGTTCACACCCTCACCACCACGTGAATGCCCCATGATGCCGATGGCGCTCATGTCCAGCTTGCCCACCAGATCATCCATGCCAAACCCGCCATAGGTATTTACCGTACGGAATTCGTCCAGATGCCGAACTACCAGCTGCGCACGTTGCAAGGCGCCAGCATCGCCATTGCTGGGGCCGCTGTCGTTGGCGTTCACATAGTTTGCATCGATGGAAATCACCGCATAACCATGGCTTGCCAGGTTACGGGACAGGTACTCATAGCCGCGGTAACTGGGAATGGGATCTTCACACTCCTCATAAGGCATGCCCCAGGAGCCGCTGTAACAGGTACCATGGCGCCCATGAAGAAGCAGAACTACCGGTGCCGGCTCTGTACTGGCTTCCGGGTAATGGATGTAGCCGTGCAGCGTGCTCTGGTAGGTGTAGTCACGCTTGTCATCGTAAAGATCCATGGTGCCGAAATCGTACTCGTGCTCGGCAACCGCATAGGGACCCATCGCTGAAGGATCCGCTGCTTCACCACTAAACACGGCATCAGGTGTCGTTTTCGCCGTTGGCGTTTCATCAGCAGCCGGGTCAGAAGAGGAATCACCTCCACACCCGGCCAGCGCCAGTGTTCCAGACAATAGTAGTGACGATATGATCCCCTTCGGTGAAATGCTGTCAGGCATATTCATTGTTACCCTCTCTATCACTCGTTAATTGGCGTCCTTGGAAAAAGACGACACCAGTGAAGGCAATCCATATGCCACAAGCAGATAAGTGAGAGCGGGGTTATTCTCTTTCCTTTGAATTTCATTCACTTAAATGAACCATATTCACAAAGCATACATACTCACCGGTATGGCAGCGTTGTTTCGCAGGCACCAGCACGGTGCCCTCGCGCCTTTTATGTGCACAAAACCCTTTTAATTCATATAATTATCGCCCCATTGGCAGGCACATCGAGCGCGCCCGAAAAGTGCAAAATGTTCCGCAGGCTCCTGACAAACGCGCGGCTATCACGGTAAGGTCGCCTTAGTCTCAGGCCACTGCGGAGTCCACATGCCCTGTTTTACTGGCACACATTTACCCCTCATCCAGGCCCCCATGGCCGGGGTACAGGATTGGCGGCTGGCTGCCGCAGTCAGCGAAGCCGGAGGGCTGGGGTCGCTGCCCGCAGGCATGCTGTCTGCCGCACAGCTGGAAGAGCAGCTTGGCGCCCTGGCACAAGCCACCCGCCGCCCATGGGGAGTGAATTTTTTCTGCCATTCCGCCCCTGACAATGACCCGCAAGGCGAAGCACGTTGGGCCAGTGCCCTGGGGCCGCTTTACCAGACCTATGACGTCAACCCTGCCGACATCCCGACAGGCCCGTCCCGCAAACCCTTCGATGCCGATGCCGCCAGTCTGATCGAACAGTTTCGGCCTGCGGTGGTGAGCTTTCACTACGGCCTGCCCGCAGAAGGACTGCTGGAGCAGGTAAAGGCCTGCGGTGCGCAAGTCATCTCCAGCGCGACCACAGTGGAAGAAGCGCTATGGCTACAGCATCACGGTGCCGATGCGATCATTGCCCAGGGGCTTGAAGCGGGCGGTCACCGCGGTCATTTTCTCAGTGACGACTTGACACGGCAGCAAGGCACACTGGCGTTGGTTCCACAGGTGCGCGAGGCCGTGACGGTCCCGGTCATTGCCGCAGGGGGGATTGCCACCCCGCAAGGGGTCAATGCGGCGTTTAGTCTTGGCGCCGATGCCATTCAGGTGGGTACCGCCTATCTGCTGTGCCCGGAAGCCACCACCAAACCGGTTCACCGCGCCTGGCTGCAAAGTGATCGGGCCAGGCATACCGCACTGACCACCGCGTTTTCCGGTCGCCCAGCGCGCGGTATGGTGAATCGTTTGATGGAAGAGCTTGGCCATTTCCCGCCACAGGCGCCCGCTTTTCCGCTGGCAGGCAATGCCATCGGGCCCCTGCGGGCTGCGGCAGAAGCCGCTGGCAGTGGCGATTGCTCCCCGTTATGGGCCGGGCAGTCCGCCAGCCTGTGCCGTGAAGAAAGCGCTGCCGTTATTACCCGTTGGCTGGCCAACGGATGTCCAACCTGAACATCGCCCCGAACACCGACACGCTGCTATGGCCCGAACTAACCTTGCGACCGTATGGCCAGCGTTCAGAATCAACAGCCTCTATAGGGCCCGGTTCGGGCCAGAGCTAATGTGGAGCCAGCATGCAACGTATCGAGATTTCCAAAACCTTCCCCTTTTCCGTGGACAAGCTGTTCGACTTTCTCAGCGACCACGAAAACCTGGAGCTGATTTTCGCCCCGGCCAAGATTCAGCGTATCAAGGAAGGCAAGGACAGCCCCAACGGAGTGGGCTCCACCCGTAACATGAAAATCCTGATCGCTCCGGCCTTCCACGAAACCGTTACCCGGGTCGTGCCCAACGAACTGATCGAGTACACGATCACCAAAGGCAGTCCGCTGAAGAATCACAAGGGTGTGATGCGTTTCTCCGACACCGGTACGGGCGGCAGCCGGCTGGATTACACCATCGAGTTTGAAGGCAAACTGCCGCTGATCGGCCCGATCATCAAGGCTGGTCTGGACCAGGGCATTCGTCGTGGACTTAACAGACTGAAGCTGTAAACGGACGCCGCCTCCCGAGCTGTTGGCGCCCTGCCTGCCAGGGCGCCATCCCCTCAGCGGTCCTCGCCGGACAACAACGATTCCAGTTCTTCACGGCCCTTGCGGTTGGTTTCGACCAGCATCTCCATGTCCCCACGATGTTCGATCTGCTCTCGCAACAACCGTTCATCAAGATCCTTGAAGCTGCGTACCAGATCCAGGGCGGTAGACTCTGGCACACCCAGCTGCATCAATGTGACCCTGGCCGACAACAGAGCCGACTCAAACGTTTCACGAATCACCTGGTCTACCCCGAGTTCATGGAGGCGGTAGGCGTGATAACGGTCCCGTGCGCGCGCGACGATGGTCACCGCAGGGAAATGTTGTCGCACCAGTTCCACCGCTTTCAATGAGTCCTCCACATCATCCACCGCCAGCACCAGCACCCGGGCATGCTCGAGCCCGGCATTACGCAGCAAGTCCAGCCGGGTGACATCACCGAAGTACACCTCATTGCCGTAGCGCCGCAACAGGTCGATCTCGTCCGGGTCCGAGTCCAGCGCGGTGAACGGAATTTTGCGTCCTACCAGGATTCGCGCGGTGATCTGGCCGAAACGGCCCAGCCCGGCAATCACCACCTGTGGATGATGACTCGGCAGTGTCTCCTGCTCGAGATCCGGACGTTCACGCGAGGGGCGATCCTCACGCCACAACAACGCGACCAGCTTCAACAACAGCGGTGTTGCCGCCATGGACAATGCCACCACCAGATTCAGTTGTCCGGCCACCGCGCTATCCAGCAGGTTCAGGCTCTGCGCCTGCGTCAGCAATACAAAGGCAAATTCACCGCCCTGACAGAGCAACCCGCCAAACAACACCGTGCTACGCCAGGTCTGTTTCCGCACACGGCTGATGGCCATCAGTACCGCCGCCTTGATCACCAACAGGGTAACCAGATAAAGCACAATCTCACCGGGATGATCACGCAGCAGTCGCAGGTCCATGGTCATGCCGATGGCCAGGAAAAACAGCCCGAGCAAGAGTCCCTTGAATGGTTGGATATCCGTTTCGAGCTGTTCCCGGTAGGGCGAGTTCGCCAGCAACACACCCGCCACAAAAGCCCCCAACCCCATAGAAAGCCCCAGGTGCTCCATCAACGCCGCCGAGCCCAGCACCACCATCAAGGCGCTGGCACTCATCAGCTCCGGGTTGCGCAAGCGGGCCAGCTTTCCCAGCCACGGGTTCAGCACATAACGTCCCGCCAGTACCATTGCAATCAGGGCGGCCAGCCCGGCCAGTAATTGTGGGCTGTCGTCACCGGCCTGGGTGCCCGCCAGCACCGGCAGCAGTAGCAGAATCGGGATGACGGCCAAGTCCTGGAACAACAGAATCGAAAACGCCGACCGCCCCTGGGGGGTGCCAAGCTGATTGGTTTCCACCAGCATCTGAACCACAAAGGCCGTGGATGACAACGCCAGCGTCGCCCCAATAGCGAGACTTTGATGGGTACCAAACCCGAACAGGGTAAAGGCCCCGGCCAGCAACAACGCGCTGAACACCATCTGCGTGGCACCCAGTCCGACCAAGCGCTGCCGTTGCGCCCATAACTGTTGCGGCGCCAACTCCAGACCCACCACAAACAGCATCAACACCACACCCAATTCGGCAAAGTGCAGGACATCGGTACCACCGCTAACCAGCCCCATTCCCAGCGGTCCCACCGCAATCCCGGCTGCCAAATAGCCCAGAATGCTGCCAAGACCCAACCGCTGGAACAGCGGTAGCAAAATCAGGGTAGCGCCCAGCAACACCAGTGCCTGTGAAAAAAATCCGTCCACATTGTTCTCCCGATCATTCTGCCGTTGATGCTACCGGATTTTGGTGACAGCCGTTGTGCTATTGCGATTCGCCCATAACCACGATGCCCTCTCTGCGGCCGGCCATGAAGGTGGTCCGCTCTAGCAGGCGACCCGGTTCAGACTCACCATTAAAATGAGAACTATTGGCATTTATGATACGCTCCGGCCCACCCTGACACAGAGCCACTCAGAAAACCCAGGTATTGCTCATGCGCGCCACGCTCGTTGTCCTTCACCGCTGGTTCGGCTTATTCATTGCCGTCTTCCTGATTATTGCCGGGCTCACCGGTGCAATCATTTCCTGGGACCATGAGCTAGACGAATGGCTCAACCCCCATCTGTTCAAGAGCCAGAGTGAAGGCGAACCGCTGCCCATACTGGATTTGGTCAGGATTGTGGAAGCAGACGATCCCCGCGTCCGGGTCAGCTTCTTCCCGCTGGCGGCAGAACCTGGTCACAACGCCGAAATCTGGGTGGATGCCCTGAAAAATCCAGACACTGACAAGCGCTATGAACTGGACTACAACCACGCCTTTGTGGATCCGGTCACCGGCGAGATCGTCGGCAAGCGCGAGTGGGGCAAGATTTCCCTGCATCCGGAACACCTGATGTCATTCCTCTATAAACTCCATTATTCCCTGCACATTCCGGAATGGCGGGGTATTGATGAGTGGGGCGTGTGGTTGATGGGGGGCGTCGCGCTGGTCTGGCTGTTCGATAACTTCATTGCCATGGCTCTGACTCTGCCGCGCCGTCGACGCACCGCCAACGCCAGCGGCAAAAGCTGGATGCAGCGCTGGAAACCGGCCTGGATGATTCGCCGCGGTGCCGGGGCCTACAAACTCAACTTCGATCTACACCGGGCCGTGGGCCTGTGGGTCTTCGGACTTTTGTTGCTGCTGGCTTTTACCTCGTTCTCGCTGAACCTGTACCGGGAAGTCTTCTACCCGATCATGTCCACGATTTCCGAAACCACTCCCGGCCCCTTCATGAAACGTACCCCCACGGCCCTGCATGACCCGGTGGAGCCGGAGGTATCCTGGCCGCAACTGTTCGAGCAGGCCCGCACGGAAGCCGATAACCGTGGTTGGGATGAGCCCATTGGCGATACGTTCTATAGCGACAACTTCGCCATCTTCGGGGTGCGTTTTTATTACCCGGGCGAAGACCACGACAGTGGTGGCATGAAAGTGAAAAGCCTGTACTACGATGGCAAGAGCGCCGAGCTACTGGGCGACGAAGTGCCCTGGACCGGCACCGCCGCCGACGTCTTCAACCAGCTGCAGTTCCCGCTACATTCCGGCCGTATCGCCGGCCTGCCCGGGCGCATCATCATTTCCATCATGGGGATTGCCGTGGCCATGTTGTCGATCACCGGCGTCGTGATCTGGTGGAAGAAACGCAAGGCGAGAGCCACAAGCCGGCGGAGGAAAACTGCAGGAAGCCTCGCACGTAACTCAACACGTTAATCCCTCACGGCATCCGCCATGGAGGGCTGAGCCACGTATGCAGCGAGGGTACAGGGCATAACGGCCGGGTCACTGCCTTCAGTGACAGCCTTGATGTTCCAGCGCAACGGCTTTCCGTTTGCCCTCCTGCCGCTTTGCCGGAAGCCCCGTCTACGCTTGCCATGTCATACTTTTGCAATGGGTAAACACGGCATATAATCTCCATTAGCACTAAATTGCAGTGCAAAAAAGGATTCCTTCTCCATGGGGGGGGAGGAGATTTTTACAATGGAGAATGCACAAGCATCATGAACACAATCCCAAAAAAACTCATTTCTGTCGCTATTCTTGCGGCCACTTCACCCGCGATGGCGGGTTTCTATGTCGATCTTCAGGCAAACCAGAGCGAACTGGATCGTAGCGGCCTGGATTGGTATGCCCCTTATGGAGTAGATGGCGTAGATATTGTCGGGGCAGGGGATTATGGATACCTTGAGCCTTCTGCCGAGACCGGTTTTGCGCTAGCTGTCGGCATGGATTTGGGCAGCAACTGGACCGGTACCGTTCGTTTCAGCGACATCGATTTCAGCGAGAAAGACACCGTTTCCAGCCCAAGCCAAGAGCTTGTGGCCAGCCGGGTTCATGCGGATGATGGCGACGTTGACGAAGGTGACTGGGACTTCGGTCGCTCCGAATTCGAGCTTGAACAGGAAACCATCGAGGTAGAATTCGCCTACAACGTAAAGTTTGGCGGCGACAAGGGCCTCGTATCCCCGCTGTTTGGTCTGCGCTCCACCTCTATCGAGCAAAGCATGGACACGCTGTACGATGACACCAGCTCAACTTCTTCTGGTTCTTATGTGTCAGAGTCTGTTGATCATGATCTGCTTGGCCTCTACGTGGGCGTGGAAGGTCTGTGGAAATTCAACCGTCTGGTCGGCGTGGAAGGCCGTGTGGATATCGGCGTCATGAATGCCGACGTCTCTCGCAGCAACCGCGAGACCATTGAGGACGGCGACTCCGTTTACGTGGATACCGGTGACAACTTCACCGAAAGCGCCACCATGACCAATGCCAAACTGGGTGTGGTATTTACCGCGCTGGAGTCAGATAGCCTGAACCTGGATGTCAGCCTTGGCATGCAGTACTCCAACATCGACGGCCTGTCCGATTTCATCCATTTCCCGGATGACGTGGTAGATGGTGTGTTGGCCCGCAACCAGCAAAGCCTTGGCACCAGCGGTTACTACCTGAATGTCGGCGCCTCATTCTGATTACCCCTTTGCGGATAATCTGAAAATAAAAGCCACCGCCATTGCGGTGGCTTTTTTTATGTTTCATCCCGGATTAGCAGGAAGCGACGGCTGCTAACGAGACCTTCCCGCTGGGGGCGCGCTCGCGGCGCGATGCCATCGTTTTACTCCGCCCTGGGTGTAATGCTGGAGTAGCACAATCCCGGAATTCCGCAGTAAGGCTTTATTATTTTCCTGTTGAGCTTCCTGCGTCGCTCCTACTGCGAGTGGAAAAAAATCCACAATCAAAAAGCCCCGCTGTCGCGGGGCTGCTTGATTACCACTGGATCGGCGCTTCCGACGAACCGGGGCTGGCTTGCTGGCCGGCCGGTTGTGCAGACAGGGCCTTGGCCTGTTTGTCCGGGCGCACCCGGTCACCCACCTGGAGCGCACTGCTGGCGTCGCCTTCAATCACGGCAATACCATAATCCGGGCGAATCTCGCTAACCTTCAAGGTGGCCAGGGCTGCGCCTTCCATCTTGATGGTCATGCCGGTGTCCGGATCTTTCATTTCTCCGGCCGGACGGTACACCTTCATCAGCGCATCCTGCTCCAGACGCCCTTCACCCTGGGTGAGGAAGACCGTGCTGCCGTCTACCTTGATCACCTGAACCGGGTAGAGCACGTCCGTGGCATCTCCGGCGATGGCCCGGGCAATTTCGGGGTACATCACATCGGCAAGGCGCTCAGGATGATTACGCTCATCAATGTTCAACTGGCGGGCCACTTCGCGAATTTCCGCTTCAGACTTGTCCCACACATACAGGTCACTCCACAGTATTTCTGTCGTCGTGGTATCGATCAGACGATAACGCACCCGTACATAGGGCTCATAACCGCCCATCTTGGCACCGTAGAATTCCCGCTCGCTGTCACCAATCTGGAAATCTTCAATGGTCCCGACCAGCAACAGGTCTGCCCCTTTGCGCTGGCCCAGGCGAGCCATTTCTTCCGGGGCAATACTGCCTTCGGCAACCACGCCCAGCTCTTTGTCGATATCCGCCAGGTAGGCACGATCCAGCACCCGGAAACGGCCTGACTGGGTAAAGGCCATGGACAGGTTTTCCGCCAGATCCCGCTGTACTTCCGAGGCGGAAACCTTGACGTCGCCCAGGTCATAACTGGCGGCACGGGTATCAAAGGTCGCAATGGCAATACCGGGAAGATGAGAACGGTCCGGGCCGATGGACTTGGGACGCAAGATATCGGCCTGGATATCCGCCTGCCACATGCCATCGTCCACCTGCTTCACAGACTGCACCTGATAGGTCTTGATGTTGCCCATGGTCGGCAGTTGGGGCTCTGGCACCGAGGTTTCCTTGCCCATCCAGGTGGACACATCCCCTTGCTGCTGAATCACCCACTCGTACACATCCGTACGGAAGTTGGGATCCACCGCCAGGGTCACACCGCCTCCCTGGCGAACCGCCGCCACCAGCGCATTGGTCATGGCCTGCTCGGGGTTGTCGCCAAACCCGCGGGCCGTGACGGACACCGTTTCGGTCAGCGCATGGCTTGCCGTTGAGCATATCGCCAGCAAGAGAAACAGTGGAGCAAATAGACGTTTGAACATGTGACCTCCTTGTTCTGACGGGCGATATTCGCACCGCGGGATACCAAAGAGACCACAGAGCTCACCGTATAGTTTCCCGGTAGGCTCCGCGGGCTCTAGCAACCAGGCGTTAGCCCGCTACTTACATTCCAAACAGGCTTTTCTTCTGGGTCTTGCGGATTTCTTTCTCGTTCGCCCATTCGATGATGCCGGTCTGAATGTTCATCAGCTTGAGGGTGAACTTGTAGTACACATCCTTGGTGCTGCCTTCACGCTTCACAATGGAAGAGAAGTTACCGTACATCATGAACTCGGCACCGATCTGACGACCCATCTGCGCAGCGGTGTTTGGATCCACCAGGCCGGATTCGCTCTGGTAGTCCAGCTGCTCACGCACGCTTTCCACCTTGGTCATGTCCACGAAACGGAACTTGCCCGAGTTAAGCAGTTTGGACTGGATGGTGTCGGTGATGGACTCGGTGTCGATGTGCTCGGTGGTCTTGTTCTTGATGCTGTCCACAAACACCACCGGACGACGGTTCTGGGTCAGCTGCACGATGGGCGGGAACACCAGCATGTCATCGACCATCTTGCTGGCAATCATCTGCAGGTCAGTGGAACCGAAATCGGTGTTCACAGTTTCACGGGCCTGGGCATCGCCATAGTCCACGGTAGAACAGCCGGACAGCGCCACAGCGGCACCCAGCATGATCATGGTTAGTACACGTCGCATTCTTGTCTCCTTGTTCCTTTTAGTCTCGCAAACGCGAGAGGTTATTCCTGTACCCAGATTTCAAAGCGCACGGCCGACGGGTTCGGGGCGATGGCCTTGATATTGTTCTGGCTGCGACCGGCCATCACCACCTGCCGCCAGGGCTGTGCTTCCGGCTGCAGTTCAAAGCCGTCGGCATCAAAAAACTTCACCTTGTATTGAAAGTCGAGCTGGAATTTCCAGTCATTTTCCAGCGTGGCCTGCATGTAGAGCAGGTCGCCTACCTTTTTCTGCTTCAGGTCAGGCACGGAAATCCGGCTGGAAAGCAGGCTGTTATTGGAATAGACCCTGGTAACCGTCTCTCCGTTCTCATCCACTTCCAGCTGCCCCATGTTGCTGGCCGAACAGGCCGTGAGAAGCAGCGCCACCAGCAGCGCCATCAATGGGCGAAATATCGTCATAAGGGTCCCTCCTGAACGGGTAACACACGAGTAATCAAGCGGCCGGGAATGGCCACGGCATGGATCACGGTGAGGCCCCGGTCTACAACCGGTACTGTCAACGTAGCATTGCCCTGCGGGGTGCTCAACACCAGGGTGTGCTCACCGGGTTCCAGGGTAAAGCGGGTGGCCTGGGCATAGGCCGGCAGCGTCAGCCAGCTGCGCTGATCCGCCTGCTCACTGACCAGGTTATAAATCTGGGTACTTAATGAACCCAGCAGACCGAAATTGTCGTTGGCCTGCTTCTGCACATTATATTTGGCAGTGGCACGCAATGTCTGGCGTACCAGCATGCCTGGCATGCGTTCCTTCAGGTCCTTGGCGGCCAGGGCGCCCACATCCGCCAGCACCTGGGTCTCGCCCAATGGCTGGCTGGCAGTATCGAGTACCCGCAGGGTATTGGGCATGGGTTTGTCCGCGAGGGCATAGGTAGGGAAGGCGACCGAGAAAACGCCATGCACGGTAGGAATAGGCAAGCTGAACTCCTGCCGCGGCTGCACGTATCCCTGTTCATAGATGATCGCCACCAGACCGCCATCGTCGACCTTGCGACGCTTCATCCGGTTGGAAATCCGCTCCACATCTTCTTTGAGCATGGTGGAGTCGGGATTGATTTCCAGGGCCTTTTTGTAGTCCACAAGCGCGTCGTTATACTCGCCGTGCGCTTCCCAGAAGAGCGCGGAGAGATAGAAAGTCCAGGCATTCTGGAAGCTGGCCTTCACATCACCGGCCACCGCATTGAGCCCTTCGAAGTAGCCATCGAACTGATTCAGGTCGATGCTGTTTTCGTCAGCATCTTCTTCCGCCTTGGCAATTTCCTTGTCGCGCTTGTTGGCCGCCACCTGCTGCTCAAGTGCTGCTGCGCGGAGTTCCACCGAGGTACCCGTGGCATCGCCATCCGCCCAATAGTTGAGCGCCTGATAGGCGCGGGTGAAGATGCGCTCATAGTCTGGCGCCACATAGGGGCGGGCGTTGTCATTGGTCAGCATGGCCGTACCGGTCGCCGCAAGGGAAGACACCTGAATCTTGGCGCTGGCATCTTCCTTGTCGTACTCCGCTACCGCCCCAGCAAAGGCATTGCGACTGGCCTCCGGCTGCCCATTTAGCTGGGTTACCCGACCCAGTTCCTGCAGATACAGCACACCATCCCCCCCGGCGGTGGACTGCTCAAGCTTGGTTATCACCCCCTGGTCAGGGGCTTCACTGGCCAGCGTAGTCTTCCACTTCTGTGCCTGACTGGGGTAAGACACGAACAACGAATTGGTCGCACACCCCGATAGCGCCGCGAGCAGCACCAGCGCCAGCCATCCTTTGGCAAGAGTTATCATTTCCCGATGGTCCCCAAAACAAAAAAGCCGAAGCAGGCAAGGTAGCCCGACTTCGGCTTTTTGTCGAGCAGGTCACAATCCTCCTGCCCGGTGCCTGGCACTTCCTGTCAATCAGAACAACACGCGGGTACGGATAGTGCCCTCGATGGTGCGCAGCTTGTCCAGCGCCAGCTGGCTGTACTCTTTGTTCACGTCGATTACCACATAACCAATGTCTTCATTGGTCTGCAGGTACTGACCACAGATGTTGATGCCATTTTCGGAGAAAATGGTGTTGATCTGGGTGAGTACGCCGGGGACGTTCTTGTGAATGTGCAGCAGGCGGTGCATGTCCGGGTGAGCCGGCAGGGCCACTTCCGGGAAATTCACCGCGCCAAGGGTGGCGCCATTATCGGAGTAACGGGCCAGCTTTTCGGACACCTCGGTGCCGATGTTGACCTGGGCTTCCTGGGTGGAGCCACCGATATGCGGGGTCAGGATCACGTTGTCGAATTCGCGCAGCGGGCTGACAAACTCGTCGTCGTTACCTTTCGGCTCTTCCGGGAACACGTCGATGGCGGCACCCAGCAGATGGCCGTCCTTCAGCGCTGCCGCCAGGGCATCAATGTCCACCACCTTGCCGCGGGCATAGTTGATCAGATAGCCCTTGGGCTTCATGGCGCGAATCTGCTCTTCCTTGATCATCCAGCGTGTGTCGGCGGTATCCGGCACATGCAGACTGACCACATCAGACTGACCCAACAGGTCGTTGAGGCTGCTCACCTGCTCGGCGTTACCCAGCGGCAACTTGGGAATCACGTCGTAGAACTTGACCTTCATCCCCATGGATTCAGCCAGCACCGACACCTGCGCGCCGATATTGCCGTAACCCACGATACCCAGGGTCTTGCCACGAATTTCGTAGCTATCCTTGGCCGACTTGAGCCAGCCACCACGGTGGGCAGAGGCGTTCTTCTCGGGAATGCCACGCATCAGGTTGATGGTGTGGGCAATCACCAGCTCGGCCACGGAACGGGTGTTGGAGTAGGGGGCATTGAACACCGGAATACCGCGTTTCAGGGCCGCCTTCAGGTCCACCTGGTTGGTACCGATACAGAAACAGCCGACACCAATCAGTTTCTCCGCCGCAGCAAACACTTCTTCGGTGAGCTGGGTGCGGGAGCGGATACCAATGAAATGGGCATCCTGGATCTTGTCCGTCAGATCGCTGCCAGTCAGGGCGGTGGGCAGCAGTTCCACGTTGGTGTAGCCGTGTGCCTTCAGGTTTTCCACGGCATTTTCGTGGATGCCCTCGAGCAGGAGAACGCGGATCTTGTCCTTCTCAAGAGAAGTATCGGCCATGATTGAAGTCTCGGTAGCCTGTGAAATGGGCGCGTATGTTAACATAGCGCGCTCAAATTGAGAGCAACCCGGCAGTCGGATTGCTCAAGTTGTCGTGAGAACGCCTCAAGATCGTGCGTTTTACCCCGCTCAGGAGACCCTTGATGACCGCCCTTGCCCATGCCGCGCTGGAGCAACTGACTGATTTGCTTGGCAAACGCCTGCTCACCGATTCCGATAGCGCCGAGCGCTACGGGGTCGACTGGACCAAGGTGTGGGCCCCGGCCCCCTGTGCCATCGCGCTGCCGGAGACGATCGAGGAAGTGCAGCAGATCGTGGAAATCGCCAACGAGCACGGCCTGCACCTGGTGCCGTCCGGTGGCCGTACCGGTCTGTCTGCTGGCGCCGTGGCCGCCAACAACGAGCTGGTAGTGGCCTTCGATCGCATGAACAAGGTGCTCGATTTCAACGAATTCGATCGCGCTGTCACCGTGCAACCCGGTGTGGTCACCCAGCAGCTGCAGGAATTCGCCGAGGAAAAGGGCCTGTTTTACCCGGTGGATTTTGCCTCCGCCGGCTCCAGCCAGATCGGTGGCAACATCGGCACCAACGCCGGCGGCATCAAGGTGATCCGCTACGGCATGACCCGCGACTGGATCACCGGCCTGAAAGTCATCACCGGCAAGGGTGAACTGCTGGAACTGAACAAGGGGCTGATCAAGAACGCCACCGGCTACGACTTCCGTCACCTGTTTATCGGCTCTGAAGGCACCCTGGGCCTGGTGGTAGAAGCCACCGTCAAACTCACTCGCCAGCCGAAAGACCTGACCGCCCTGGTACTGGGCGCGCCGGGCTTCCGCGAAGTGATGAGCATCCTGCACGCGTTCCAGCAGGACATCGACCTGACCGCCTTTGAATTCTTCTCCGACAAGGCCATGGCCCACGTACTGGCCCACGGCGTGCCCAAGCCCTTCGAGACCGAGAGCCCGTTCTACTGCCTGCTGGAATTCGAGCAGCTTTCCGAGCAGATCGGCGAGCAGGCCATGGCCATCTTCGAGAAATGCGTGGAAGAAGGCTGGGTACTGGACGGCGTCATGAGCCAGTCCCTGCAGCAGCTCGACCAGCTGTGGCAGCTGCGTGAGCGCATCTCCGAATCCATCGCCCCGCACACCCCGTACAAGAACGACATCTCGGTGAGCATCGCCAAGGTGCCGGACTTTGTCGAAGACGTGGACACCGTGGTGCAGGACGCCTACCCGGATTTCGAGATTGTCTGGTTTGGCCATATCGGCGACGGCAACATGCACCTCAACATCCTCAAGCCGGCAGACCTGGCCAAGGAAGACTTCTTCGCCAAGTGCAACAACGTCTCCAAGTGGGTGTTCGAGATCGTCGAGAAGTACAACGGGTCTATCTCAGCCGAGCACGGCGTGGGCATGACCAAGAAGCCGTACCTGGAATACTCCCGCAGCCCGGAAGAAATCGCCTGCATGAAAGCCGTCAAGCAGGTGTTCGATCCCAACAACATCATGAACCCCGGGAAGCTGTTTGATGTTTGATGATGCCATCACCCTGAACCGCGACGACGATGGCTACGTGCACCGCTGGATCGACGGCTCCCCCATTGATATCCCGGTAGGCAAGGTCGTGTGCGTGGGTCGAAACTACGTCGACCACGCCCGTGAGCTGGGCAACGAGGTACCGGAATCCCCAATCCTGTTCATGAAGCCGGCCACTGCCCTGGCCAGCCTGCATGAACCGGTAGTAATCCCGACAGGGCAGGGGCCGGTGCATCATGAAGTGGAAATGGTGGTGCTGATCGGCAAACGCATCCGCAAGGAAACCGATCTGGAGAACATTCGCTTCAGCATCGCCGCCTACGGCGTCGGTCTGGATCTGACCCTGCGGGCACTGCAAAACCAGCTAAAGGAAAAAGGGCTCCCCTGGGAACGGGCCAAGGCCTTCGACGGCGCCGCCCCGGTATCCGGCTTTATCGATGCCCGCGGCATCTCCGTGCGCCAGAACCTGGATGTGACCCTGGAGATCAACGAAGCCGTGAAACAACACGGCCACACCGGCCTGATGCTGTTTCCCACCTTCGAACTGCTGGCCGAAATCAGCCAGACCTTCACTCTGGAACCCGGCGATGTGGTCTTCACCGGCACCCCGGCCGGCGTCGGCCCGCTTAATAGCGGCGACAAATTCACTGCTCGACTGGGCAACATCATTCAGGTATTCGGCACCGTCGCCTGACCCTGACACCGCTCCCACTGCCAGCAGTTGGCTGGTTTCGACTGTGGGAGCGGTGGTTCCACCGCGATCTCCCAACGCCTGCACATCACACCGTCCCACCTGAAAGCACACACATTCTCTCTTTGATCATAGCCTAAAACCTATATAGGCTAAAACCTATTCAAGGATGAAGGATTAACAATGTGGCAGATTCAAACCACGGACAGGTTTGATGAATGGTTCGATGCGCTCAATGACACAGACCGGGCGAATGTTCTCGCCGGCTTGCTGGTGCTGGAACAAAAGGGGCCGCTCCTTTCACGCCCCTACGCGGACACACTAAAAGGCTCAGTTCATCCGAACATGAAAGAACTGAGGGTACAAAGCAGAGGTAATCCGATAAGGGCCTTTTTCGCTTTCGATCCTAACCGCGACGGAATTCTGCTTTGTGCGGGAGAAAAGACTGGCAAGGACAAGCGGTTTTACGACGAGATGATCCCCGTAGCCGACAGGGAATTCACAGCGCATCTCCAGAAACTCAAACAGGGTGGCTAACATGGCAAGAACACTGAAACAGATACTCGAAGCAGAAAAGCCCGAAGTAGTCGAACAGGCCAGAAAGAAGGCAGACGCCATTCTGCTGGATATCCACCTGGCAGAAATCCGCAACCTCATGAACAAGACCCAGGCAGAAATGGCTGCAGCCCTTGGGGTGAAGCAGCCCACCATCGCCGGCATGGAAAAAGCAGGGCAGGACCTGAAGCTATCAACGTTGAAGCGTTACATTGAGGCGGCAGGCGGCAAGGTACGAGTGGATATCGAGCTACCCGACGGGCAACATCATGGGTTTACGCTTTGAGATAGGCTCCAGACACGGAGCAAGACTCGATCACAATGGTCCAGTTTTCTTGACTGTAATTCCCTTATAGGCAAAATTTCTCTTGCCCAGTGCCATTGAACAGCCCAATTTCGTCGGTTTCTACCTGAAATACATCTAGGCATTTTACAGCTGCAATATAACTTTATGCTCTAAAAAGAGGAGAGTAGTGATGCTGATGCAACTATTGAAACCCAAGAACCATAACAACATACAACGAGCCGGCTTCTTTTTCAGTGTCGCAGCAATGGTGACCGTCTTCTTTCTGCATTTCCCGTTTGATGGCTACAATATTGATAAGTGCCCATCTGGGGGCTGGAATTGCAACGATAGTGAAAGGGTTCTGCGATCCTTTTGGGATTGGTACTCCCCAGGTGCCATCTTAAACTGGTTCGGCAACATGACCCATTTTATGGTAACACTGACTTTTATCGCGTCCATCGGTTTGCTCTGGCTTTACGTGTTCAAGGATAAAGAGGAAACCACCCCATAGGAGCGCTCCCCCGCAAAAAAAATCAACAGGACAACATCATGCATACGCTTTTTGAGTACCCCGAAGGGAAAACGCATTACCAAATCCTGAACGAGGAGGGAGATAAAACAACCATATCCCTGGATAAGTGGGTAGCCGATATACTGCAAGTTGAGCTACCCGATGTTCATGACCGTATACAGAAGGCCTATGACCGTGTTTTACAGGAAAAACCGAATCTAAGCCGTCGGCAGCGAGGCAATATGATCCGCATTATGGCTATGAATAAAGCGAGGATGTACCAGAAAACCATGAAAGATATCCTGGGCTGGAATACAGACGAGCTTCTGAATCTTCTTTAAGCAAACACATCCAAACCTGGATAACCACCATGTTCTGGAAGAAAAAAAGCAAAGCCGACCGAATTGCAAATAAAATCATCCAACTTGCTTTCGATACCGGGATTGGCAAGCAGGAAGAAACGGTCGCCGAACAGTCCGGAATAGACGTGTCGCATTATCATGGCGTAGTGCTTGGCTTATGTCTTTTCTCCGTGGAATACAGTTTCTTTTTATGGGCGGAAAGCTGCGGATTACCAGAGCAGGATTTAAAAGATATCCATAGTCAATACTGGAACTATGTTGCTGAGCAATGTCTTCAGACCCCGGACCCTAAAGGAACGTATAATTTCCTGACCTCCTGCTGTAATGCTTTTGCGGAAGCGCAC
Source organism: Alcanivorax sp. P2S70 (assembly GCF_000475295.1). NCBI lineage: Bacteria > Pseudomonadati > Pseudomonadota > Gammaproteobacteria > Oceanospirillales > Alcanivoracaceae > Alcanivorax > Alcanivorax sp. P2S70. The sequence continues at coordinate 334,976 of NZ_AXBZ01000034.1, read as the reverse complement.
CACCAAGATGAGAAAAACGCGGCGGAAGGCCTTGTGGCAATTTCTGTTTCCCAGCTTTTTGGCAGCTATCTTACCGACCCTCCTGATGAAGCGCCGGTCGAACTGACTTTTTTCGCTCCTGAAAGAATACACTTAAAAATTACGGCAACGAAAAAAGCCCTTTCCCACATTGATTAAAACCCATGGAGACTGGGCCAGGTCTTGCCCCGTGCTTCAATATAAGTTTTCTGAAAGCACTCAAGCCTATACTACGCAAGCAACAACATAACGCGTATTACGCCCTCCACCCCGCAACTTCTCAAGGCATCCTTTTTCCAACAAATCCGCCAGGTCCCGGGTGGCAGTCGCCTTGCTCACTTTGGTCAATGACTGGTATTTACGCGCGTTGATGCCCTGCTCAAATTCTTCGCCAGCAGTATCCAGTAACCGGTTAAGCACCTTGATCTGACGCTCGCTCAAGACAGTGGTGGCATGGCGCTGCCAGAAGCGGGTTTTATCAAGCACCCGGTCGATGCTTGCCAATGCATCGTGCAAAGCCGCTTCCAGTGTTTCCAGAAACCAGACCAGCCAGCCGGTGATATCCAGCTCACCTTTCTGGGTTTGCTCAAGTTGATCATAGTAGGCGCTGCGCCTTGCCATGATGGCGGCGCTGAGGGAGTAGAAACGCACAGACTGGCGTTCTGCCTGTGCAAGAGCCCGGTCGGTTACCGCGCGGGCCAGTCGCCCGTTGCCGTCGTCGAAGGGATGCAGGGTAACCAACCACAAGTGCGCCACGCCTGCTCGCGTTAACGCATCCAACTCAACCGGCGGCAGATTGAACCAGTCCACAAACGCTGCCAGCTCTTTCTCCAGCCTGTCGCGAGGCGGGGCTTCGAAGTGCACCTTGGGCCTGTCTATACGCCCTGAGACAACTTGCATGGACTGTTCACCACGCAAGCTGCCGATATTGATGTTAGCCAGCGACACTGCGCCTTCGGGGAACAGCATGGCTTGCCAATAGCAGAGCTGTTCGAGCGACAAGGCGGTATCCGGCTGACGGGTGGCTTCCAGCAGCAATGCCACCAGCGAATCCGAAACCGGAGTAGCGCGATTCACCACACCAGCCTGCTCCAGGCCCAACTGCCGGGCCACCGAAGAGCGCACGGAGCCCACATCCAGATGCTCGCCTTCGATTTCACTCGTGCGGATGGCGTTCTGAATCAGGGCATCCATCTCCACCTCCAGATCTGCCTGTTCTGGAGTAGCTTCAGCCCGACCCAGTAACCGCCCCTGCAGCAGGCGAATATTGTCGAGCCAGGGCTTTAGCTTGCTCGCATCCCAGCGGAAATGGGGCCAATCCGGTTGTTCCCAGATATACATGAGCCGAATAACCTGCTTTTTTGGATCAAATTGTGAGCCGATTATGCATCAGATTCGGCTCATTAACCAACCCTGGCTCTGGATTTCGGCAACCTCGGTTTCTACCCCGTTGCACCGCCTCCCCTACAGCAGGTAACCCGCTTTTCCATTCAACTGACCTGCGTCAGAAACCCCACACGCTGTCAGATTTCTCTGGCTCTTCCCAGCTCACCCCATTGTCGCGAAGATAGCGAAGCAGGGGGCCATAGCCCTTGCTGGTGGCAGTCTTGATCGCGTAGTTCGCCCAGGTGTCCAGGTCGGCCCCGGCCTCGTGCAGCCGCTTGACCATGTGCGCGTAGCCCATGTCGGCCGCGTACGGCAGTGCTGAATTCAATGCCTTTAGTGGCGGATTTTCCGTTTTCAGGTGCTGGTCCAATGCCGCCGCGTAACCGCTTTCACAGAGCTGCCGCAAGGTCAGCGAGCCCGCTGAAAACTGTTCCCGTTTCACCGCTTCATAAAAGGGCAGAACATCAAACCGAAAACGCGGCACGCGGCCGTAAACGGCCACATATTCGCGAATCCAGGCATGAAAGCCTTGTTTGTGGTTGGCATACCGTTTCAACAAGACGACCGCATCGCTGATACGGCCGGTCACCAGCGCACGGCGGATATGCGGCTGAACATCCAGGGTCAGGACCAAGGGTAAATCGCGCAAGACGGAAAGGGCTCCGTCCTCGCCACGGCTGTCGATGACATAACCAAACTGACGTTCGTTAAACTCAATGCAAGCAGAATCAGGCAGGAAACACTGCCACTGGCCGCCAGCAATTAATTGATAGCGCGCAACCGCCTGGCGAACCTTGTCGCCGGAAGGCTGAAAGGTTTCGTCAAACAGCAACAGCAGGTTGGAATCCGCAGACTCCCCTTTCTGGCGCTGTTGAAAGTCCCTCACGGCGCAATACAAATTCTGCTCATAACAGGCGAGCAGGGCCGTTTCATCAAGCAAGCCACTATCTACATACTGGCGCAACAGGGACACCGGGAGCTTGCCGATAACCTCAGCGATAGCTGTGGCTTTCAGTCCAAAGGCTTCCAGGCATTGTCTGTCCAGGTTCGCTCCCAATCCCTGAGCCAGCATCACAATGCAATCATGAGGCGCCCCGAACAAGGAGCGGTGCATTTGCAGGGTAAAATCGGATTTCGCCAACCTCGACAGGTCGTCGGGATTCGACAGCTTCCAGCTCTCGACAATTTCCGCCCCGGACAACAAGACGTACTCGAGGGTACTGAAACTGGAGGCACCATCGTGATGCCCCTCTTCATGAATGTGCGCAATATCGTGCTGGTGGTACTGCACGCGATGCAAATAGCGATGCCCCGGTTTGAGAAACCCCGGCAGGTAGCAAGCCCGTGTGGCCAGGATACCGGCCTGCCTCGCCAGATCCCCGAACAGGTCGCTGTCATGACAAGGGGACTCGTGACAAAGACCCTCACTGTCGGAAAGGTGATACCCCGAATACTGACCCATGGTAATTCCATTGCTTGGCGCTGTCATACCGGTTAGACGGACAGCCATCGCGTTTTGACCGGTGCCATGTATCTTCCCGTCAACGAGACAACAGCGTCAATGCATGCGGAACGCGCTCGACGCCGCGCCGGCCACTAGCGCATTCCGCGCCGCAACACACAGACATCCACGGCAATCAACACCAACATGGCCAGTGCCGACAGGGGGAACAGCAACGCCACCAACAGCATGATGGTCGCCACGACAAGGGCGGGCTTTTGGGGGGCCGAGGGTGCAACGCGGCGGGTCTGGCGTTTCCACCAGAGCATGCCACCAGTGACAATCAGTACCAGAATCAGGCACACAAACAGCAGGTTCAGCCACCAGTTCCATGGACCGAGATCCCCCTGATGGAAGGGAATCGACGCGGCCATGGCCTTGCCCATGGCGGGGTAATCGGCGAAGCGTATCGCCTGCAACGTTTCGCCCGTGGCCGGGTCCAGATGGACAATCCACTCCTGACCCGGATCGGTGATATCTCCGGCAATAGTGGTGGCGGATACCGTCCACACGTCAGCGGATTGCTGGGGGAAGTGCACCCGAAAGCCGCCGAATCCTTTTGCCCTGGCCAGGTTCACCACGTCATCCAGGGTCAGGCGTTGCTCTGCGGTCGGGGCCACTGGCATCGGGGTCTGTTCCAGTGCCCAAGGCACCCGGTGTACGCCATGCTCGTTCATGGCGCTATGGTCTCGTGCGCTCGGCGCTGTTTCAGTTTGCGGCACATATCGGGTGCCGGGGAGCGAACCCCAGGGCTGCACGATTTTGCCACCCCAGACATTGGTCCAGGCAAGCCCTGAGATCAGGAAGAACACCAGCGGCAATGCAATCAACCACCCCATCGTCAGGTGCCATTGGCGCCAGGCCAACCGCGATTTTACCTCTGGGCGAGGCAACAAGGCCCGCCAGCCCTGTTTCGGCCAGGCCAAGTACAGACCCGTCACGATCATCAGCACCGCCAGACCCGCGGCCATTTCAATCAGCGCATCCCCCACCCCACCCATAAACAGGGATCCATGAAAGGTCTTGATGCGGGCATAGAGGCTGGTGGCCGGATCCCGATCACCCAGGATTTCACCGGTGTAGGGATTCAGATAAACCAATGTTGCGGGGGCATGGTGTCCACCATGGCCAGCATGGGAATGGGGCTGTAATGAAAACTGCGCTGACTGTGTCGGCGCCTGCGGCGGCAGGTAGAGCTTGATGGCGTAGTGGGGATACTGCTGTTCAACTGTATGCAGCAGCGTGTTGACAGGTACGCGGCTATCGCCGACGGCCACGGTGAGCCGATCCGTATTCAGGGCGGAATCCAGCGGCTTGCTCAGCAACATCAGCAAGCCGCTGAACGTCAGCATGAACAGGAAGGGGATAACCACCATCCCCGCCATGAAATGCCAGCGCCAAACCGATTGATAGTATCGGCCCGGCGCTGCCACCGACATCTTCCCGTTCTGCGTCATGATTCTGTCCCTGCAGGCTGCTGAAAAGCCCGTTGCATACTCAGTTTTTCAGCCCCTCGGCAAACCCGCAGGGCGCAGCCTGAAGGGCCAATCTGCTGCGCCTGCAAGGGGCATTTCAACAGCCGGCTAGAAATCGAAACGGACACCAGCATAGACCGAGCGTGGTTCACCGGGCTGAATGCTGACCGGGTTCACTGTCTCATCGTCGCTGACACTGACATTGGCCACGTAAACTTCATCGGTCAGGTTGCGGCCTTCCAGATAGATTTCCCAGTTGTCACGGGCAACTCCGGCGCGCGCACCCACCAGTTCATAGCCCTCGATATCCTTGTTATTGGCAAAGTCACCAAAGCGGTCGTCGACGATGTCAAAGGTGGGGCCGGCAAAGAAGCCATTGCCGTGGCGATAGATGACCTCGCCTTTGATAAAGAATTCCGGCGCCACCGGCAGCTGGTTGTCACCATAGATCGGGTCATTATCAAAAGTGAAATCGTTCCAGGTGAGGCTAACCACCGGTTCAATGCGCTGCGCATTGCTGCCTAGCGCAAAGCTGGCACCCAACAGGGCTTCCACACCGGCATGAATGGTGTTTTCAATATTGGTGGATAGGCTGGTGCCTGACGCATTTGGATCATCAATGGAGAGAATTTCGTCCTCGATCTGAGCGTAGTAAACAGACACTTCCCAGTTCCACTGGCTGGCTTGGCCGAACGGCGCCGAGCCACGGGTCCCGACCTCCCCAACAACCCCTTGCATGGGATCAAGGGTTTCATTATTGGCTTGAACATCATCTTCCAGCTGATACAGGGTTGGGGCCTCGTAGAGTTTGCTCACGTTGGCAAACAACTCGCTGCGATCCGCCAGCTGATAGATCACCCCCACCCGCGGGTTAATCGCGTCATAATCTTCTTTGGGATTGCGCTCAACACCGCTTGCGACATCAGTGTTACTCACTTCTCGGGTACCGGTTACCGCTTGCGCCCCATACACCAGTGTCCAACGCTCGGCAAAATGCCAGTGATCCATGGCGAAGATTTCAAGATTATCTGCCTTGTTATCGACCTTGGTAGACAACGCACCACGGACGCCACCACTGTGCTGGTAGTTACCGCCTTTAACCCGAGTCTCCCCATAGTTGAGACCTAACAGCAGGTCATGGTTGCCGAGCTTTTTGTCGTAACGGACGGTGGTGCCAAAGGTGGTCTGGTCATTATCAATCAGCAAGCTGAAGAACGGGTTCTCGACAATCGGGTGATAGAGAGACTGATCTTCAAAAGAGAAGCCCACCACCAAATCGCTAGTGTCACTTAATGCCCATTCGGTGCGATTGGCGACACGCCATTTTTCCACGTTATACAGAAAATTACCGGGAATATTGTTGGGGTTGGCCTGGTAGGGATCCTCGTCAAACTGCGCCTGGCTGAGAGAGCCAGGCAGTTCCTGGTCGTTATCCACATAGGTAAGGTAAAGGCGGTTTTCGATCCGATCGCTGATCTGCCAACCCGTATTGGCATAAACACCGCTGCGCTGCTGTTCCTGATGACCACGAAAACCGTCATAGCTACGCTGTTCGACGGTTACCAGACCATCAAAGTCCCCGGCAACGGCGCCACCGGTAACACTGTTCTGCACCGTCCCATGACTCCCCGCGCTCAGGTAAACCTCATTGGGGGTGGTTCGCGCAGTGGGGGTAATGAAGTTGATGGCGCCACCAAGGGTGCTGGCGCCGTAAGTCATGGCATTGGCGCCGCGGGCGACCACCGCATAGCGTGCCGCCAGCGGATCGATAAAACTGTTGTGGTTGTTGCCATCTGCAGCTGTGACGGGCAATCCGTCGATCATCAACTTCATGCCATTACCGTCATAGGCAACCGCATCCAGATTGGAACCTCGACTGGAGATAAAGGTCCCGTCGCCAGTAGAGCCTGTAGCCGTCCACATACCCGGTACATAACGCAGCATGTCACCCAGGCTGACGACACTACGCTCTCTGAGATCTTCCGCCTCGACCAATGTTACCCCACCCGGGGTCAGCGCCTGCTCACGTTCGAGTTTTGCCCTGGTTGTCTCGGCAGTTTCCATTTGCTCGACTTCTACCTTGATCGCGGCAAGCAGGTTTTCTTCTCCTGCCGGCTGTCCTTCGACAGCAGAGGCGGCCATGGGCAAATAAAGGCCCATACTGGTAGCGAGCAGTTTACGAGCAGGCAATCGCATTTCTTTTCCCCGGCAAAGTCAACGTCAGTCGCGCGGTATTGCTTCAACGCGGGCGGGGATTCTACGGATGCGCCGGTGTGGACAACATGCGGCATAATGCCACACGCAAACTGGCTATCTCCCGGTGACGACCCGACTGGCCCGCCGGGCAATCAAGCCTGCCGAAAATGCCGTCTCACGTTTTCATTTACCCAGCTGCCCAGGCGCTCCTTGCCAATGCCATTAATAAAATCGCGTACCTGTTCCGTGTAGGCCAGATCTTCCTCCAGGATATGGTTCAACAACCATTTTTCCAGCATTCGCAAAAGGGGTTCTACCACATCCTCGCCTGCAAGATGACGCTGGCGCAGGGCCTCAAGATGGAAGGTAAATTGACGGTGCAGATGGTGGTGTCCATCCAGCTCCTGATAACCCGCGCGCTCCATCAGGGCTTCCTCGAAATCAAAATGGGACTCGGTGTAATCGACCAGATCATAGAGCACACGTTCTACCCCCTGGCGAGCATCAGGGAGGCCGACAAGACGATCCAGATCATTGATCAGATCCACAATGCGTCGGTGCTGTCGATCAATCACCACAATCCCCAGCTCGTATTCCTGACTCCAAACAATGCGCATGTTTCACCTCCTTGTTATGGATCCCGGAAGGCTAGCAGCCTGGTCTGGCAGCATATGGATCCAGATCAAGATTGTGATGACTTGCAATGCCTGCCGGCACAGGCACACTGGACTTTCATCTCCCAGCTTTCCGGCATCCATTCGTGTTGCCATGCTATGGCCAGGTATTTCTTTGCGCCCAACGTCATTCGACCGTTGAACGAGGAGTTACCACGTTATGTCTTCCAATATGGATCTTGCCAACCGTCCCGATTACGACCAGGTGATTCAGGATATCGCTGACTACGTGATCCATTTCAATATCACCTCACGGGAAGCCATGGAAACGGCCCGCCATTGCCTGATGGACACCCTGGGTTGTGGCCTGCTGGCGCTGCGCTTCCCGGAATGCACCAAACATCTTGGGCCACTGGTGCAGGGCACCGTGGTACCCAACGGCGCACGTGTACCGGGCACGCCGTTCATTCTTGATCCAGTGAAAGCCGCCTGGGACATCGGCTGCATCATTCGCTGGCTGGATTTCAACGACACCTGGTTGGCCGCAGAGTGGGGCCATCCTTCGGACAATCTGGGCGGCATTCTTGCCGTGGCCGATCACCTGTCCCAGCAGCGGCTGGCCAATGGCCAGGCGCCGCTGACCATGAAGGATGTGCTGGAAGCCATGGTCAAAGCCCACGAAATCCAGGGGGTGCTGGCGCTGGAGAACAGCTTCAACCGTGTCGGCCTGTGCCATGTGTTGCTGGTACGGGTGGCCTCCACCGCCGTGGTCACCCATATGCTGGGCGGCGACCGCGAGCAGATCATGGCGGCCCTGTCCCAGGCCTGGGTCGATGGCTCGTCCCTGCGCACCTATCGCCATGCCCCCAATGCCGGCTCACGCAAATCCTGGGCCGCAGGCGACGCCACCTCCCGCGCCGTGCGCCTGGCCGACATGTCCCTGCGCGGCGAAATGGGCATTCCCAGCGTGCTCACCGCCCCGCAGTGGGGCTTCTACGATGTGTCCTTCAGCCACACCAACAAGGACCTGGCCCTGAAACCGGAAGGCGAGCGCGAATTCCGCTTCCAGCGGGACTACGGCACCTATGTGATGGAAAACATTTTGTTCAAGATCAGCTTCCCGGCGGAGTTCCATGCCCAGACCGCCTGTGAAGCTGCGGTGACCCTGCACCCGCAGGTGAAAGACCGGCTCGACGAGATCGAGCGTATCGTCATCACCACCCATGAATCCGCCATCCGCATCATTTCCAAGCAAGGCACCCTGGCCAACCCGGCGGACCGCGATCACTGCATTCAGTACATGACTGCGGTACCGCTGATCTTTGGCAACCTGACGGCAGAGCACTATGAAGACCCATTCCACGCCGCCAACCCGTTGATCGACACCCTGCGCGAAAAAATGGAAATCGTGGAAGACGAGCGTTACACCCGCGAATACCTGGACCCGGACAAGCGCTCTATCGCCAATGCCATTCAGGTGTTTTTCAAGGACGGCAGCCACACCGAAAAAGTGGCGGTGGAATACCCCATCGGCCACCGCCGCCGCCGTGAAGAAGGCATTCCGGTGCTGGAGGAGAAGTTCAAAAGCAATCTGGCGACCCGCTTCCCTGCCGGCCGCAGCGACGCAATCTTTAGGTTGTGCAAGGACCAGAAGACTCTGGAGAGCACCCCGGTGAATGCCTTTATGGATAGGCTGGTGATTTAAGGACGACGGGAGAGCCATGTGCCGCTCCCGTCCCCCCCCGTCAACACACTTCGATTACAACCTTGCCCCGGCAACGACCGCTACGGTTGCGCTCATAGGCCGCTTCGCTGTCTTGAAGGGGAAAGACACTGTCGATAATGGGGGTCAGGGCACCCTGTTCCACCATCTCCGCCAGGGTATCCAGATCTTCGCGGTAGGATTCCACCACCACGGTGCCGGCCTTCTTGCCGAGCAGACGGTAGAACGGCGTAGCCACCATGGACGCTCCCTGGCCACCGGTGGAAATAAAGTGCCCGTGCTTGCCCAGCAATGCCTTGCAGGTCAGCGGTGTTTCATAAGAGGTCACATCAAACACGATGTCGAACTCGCCAGCGGTCTTGCGGTAGTCCCCCTGGGTGTAATCAATCAGGGCGTCGGCACCGAGCTCACGGACGAAATCCAGATTGCGGGTACTGCACACCCCGGTGACATGCAGCTTCATCTGCTTGGCGATCTGGACCGCCAGCGTGCCGACCCCGCCAGAGGCGCCAATGATCAACACTGACTTGCCCGCCCTGGCACCGCCCTTGCGCAGCCCCTGCAGAGCGGTCAGAGCGGCCAGGGGCAGGGAGGCGGCTTCATTAAAACTGAGGCCCCTGGGTATCTTCGCCACCCGATGCTGGCTGATGATCGCCTGCTCGGCGAGCGAGGCGGTACGCAGCCGCATGTCCATGCCATAAACCGCATCACCGATTTCGAAATGACGCACATTGCGGCCTTTGGCTATCACCACGCCGGCCAGGTCATCACCAAAAATCGGCGGCAGACGCTTGATTCCCACCGGGGTCGCGGCCACGGCCAGGTGGTAATTGAGCTTCCAGTCCTTGGGATTCACGGATGCCGCATGCACCTGTACCAACACATCATCCGGCCCCGGCTGTTGCGGGGCATCGGTCTCGGTCAGGGTCAGTTTGGCGTTCAGGCCCCAGCCTGTGGTGACGATGGCTTTCATGGTCAGCTCCGTGATGACGATTCGGCGCCCAGCTTAACAAAGCCCTGCGCGCAGGGGAGGGTCCGATAACGCCAAGGGGCGGGAGGATTCCGGTCAATGCCGCTGCACTTACCCCGGATCGACCTTGCCACGCAGGGATTTGATCTGGCCGCGTTTGGTCTTGTTGTCCATGCGGCGCTTCTTGCTACCCAGGGTCGGGCGGGTGGGTTTACGCTTTTTCTGCTCTACCGTCACGCTCTGGATTAACTGGGCCAGCCTTGCCAGCGCGTTTTCCTTGTTTTTTTCCTGGGTGCGAAACTGCTGGGCCTTGATCACCACCACACCATCGCTGTTGATGCGCTGATCACTCAACGCCAACAGCCGCTCCTTGTAGACATCCGGCAATGAGGAAGCACGGATATCAAAACGCAGATGAATGGCACTGGAGACCTTGTTAACGTTCTGGCCACCACTGCCCTGGGCACGAATGGCCTGCAGGTCGATCTCTGAATCAGGAATCTGTAAATTGTTGCCTATTTGAAGCATGTCCGTCCTCATAATGTGTCGGACAGCATAACAGGGAAGGGATATGACCATCATCGGGATTGATCTGGGCACCACTAACAGTGCCTGCGGGGTATGGACAGAGGACGGGGTCAAACTGATCCCCAACCGGCTCGGCGAGGTGCTCACCCCATCCGTTGTTGGCCTGGACAAAAACGGGGAAATCATCGTCGGCCGGACCGCCCGGCAGCGTCTGATCAATCACAGTGATCGCACGGTAGCAGCGTTCAAACGGCTGATGGGCACAGACCATCAGGTCAAACTCGCCAAACGCACCTTCACTGCCACCGAACTCTCCTCGCTGGTGCTCCGTTCCATCAAGGAAGATGCCGAAACGTTTCTGGGGGAAACGGTAACCGAAGCCGTCATCAGTGTACCGGCCTACTTCAATGACAATCAGCGCCAGGCCACCAAACAAGCTGCGGAGCTTGCAGGCCTCAAGGTCGAACGACTGATCAACGAACCCACCGCTGCGGCCATTGCCTATGGCCTGCATGAAAAGCAGGAGGGCCTGTTCCTGATTCTGGATCTTGGCGGCGGAACCTTTGATGTATCACTGCTCGAGTTCTTCGACGGCATCATGGAGGTTCACGCCAGTGCCGGGGACAACTTTCTTGGCGGGGAGGATTTTGTCGATGCGATGGTCGAAGACGTGCTACGCGAGCAAGGCATAAAGCGCGACCACCTCACCCCGGTGCAGTTGCAGAACCTGTACCTGCAGATGGAAGGGGCCAAACGCAAGCTCAGCGCCCAGGAACAGACACTGACACTGGATCTCGGCAAACAACCGGTGGAATTTACCGTAACCAGTGACTGGTTCACCCGTGTCTGCACACCGCTGTTATTGCGCGCCAAACATCCCATCGAACGCGCTATTCGCGATGCCAATCTCAATCCCGGCAAAATTGATGATGTGGTACTGGTCGGCGGCTCGACCCGGCTCGGGATCTTCCGTTCAACTGTGGGCAAGATGTTTGGTCGCTTACCGTCATGTCATCTGGATCCGGACACCGTTGTCGCCATGGGCGCCGCGATTCAGGCCGGGCTGATGATGCGCGATGAAGCGCTGGACGATGTGGTGTTGACCGATGTTTGCCCCTATACCCTCGGTACCGGCGTTCTCAATCGTGATAACCCCCGCCAGGGCGATTACTTTCTACCCATTATCGAACGCAATTGTGTCGTGCCTGTGAGCATCGTCAAACAGGTCTACACTGCCCATGACAACCAAACGGAAGTCACCGTCAAGGTGTACCAGGGCGAAAACCGCCTGGTCGAAAAGAATGTATACCTGGGAGAGCTGACGGTACCGGTACCGGCCGCGGCCAAAGGGGAAGAAGCCATCGACATCCGCTACAGCTATGACATGAATGGATTGCTGTCGGTCGATGTCACCGTGGTCTCCAACGGAAAAGCCCACCATCACCTGATTGAGCACGCTCCCGGGGCGCTTGGCGAAGCCGAGAAACAGGCAGCATTGGCGAAACTGGAAAAACTCAAGTTTCATCCCCGTGACGGAGAAGAGAACAGAGCTTTGCTTGCCCGTGGTGAGCGACTCTATGAAAGCTGCCTCGGTGAGCGACGGGACTACGTGGCAAATGTCATGCAACAATTCGAACGCGTGCTGGAAAGCCAGAACCCAGCGGAGATCGCCAAAATGAGAAAGCAGGTCAGCGATGCGCTGGCCCAACTGGAAAATGAGGACTGGTTCTGATGGATCGCTGGGGTATTCTTGAACTGGAACCCACCAGCGATGCGCGCGCCATCAAGCGGGCCTATGCTCGCCAGCTCAAACAAACCCGACCGGATGAACAGCCCGAGGCTTTCCAGCGATTGCATGAAGCGTACAAGCAAGCGCTTGCGCATGCGGCCCGGCAGTCCAGTGCACAGCAGCCTTGTGCCGACCCCCTCGGCGAACAGAATACAACACCGGAAACACTGGCAAGCTGGACCCTTACCCTTTCGGACACAACGACAACCGGCAGCGACACGGTACAGACTGAGACTCAACAAGCCGAAGATATCCTGGCCCCACTGCTCCAGCGGTGCGAGGCACTGATGGCCGAGCACCACGGTGCCCGGCAACCGCAGTACTGGAACTTCCTGTTGCAGCAGCCCCTGTTCCTCGATGACGATTGTCACCGCCGCTTTGCCCGCCGTTTGTTTGATCTCATCATCGCACATGAAGCGGCCATTCTTGGCGGTGATACACGCCGCACACCAATGTCGCCAGCGGTGCTCTTCTCTCTCGACAATCTGTTCTTCTGGTCTTCCCTGGAGGCCGATGCGTTCCGGGGCCATGACCGCGTGATGCTTGAATCACTCTTTTCGCGAATAGATGACGCACAGCAAACTCAGCCCTTTGCGGGGGTGCGAGGAGGAAAAAAAAGGATCGCTCACCAGCCACTTGTTAGCCACCCGTCTGAGTTCGCCCTGGCTAACCCGTTACTGCGCGGGTTGGCGATGGTCGTTGATGTTGTGATGCTGGGCCTGGTGCTGAAAAGCCTATTCAATATTTCCTGGGTCGACACACACTTCAGTCACTTGCGTCCGCAAGGTGACGACATGCTTTTACTGATCCCGATCTACCTGCTCTTTGCAGCACTGTGCGAACTCAGCCCCTTGCGTGCCGCCCCCGCGCCCTGGCTATTCGGCCTGCGTGTCATGACCCGAACGTTCAAACCAGTGACATTGCGGCATGTGCTTCGACGAGCCGCATTCCTGTTATGCCTGCCATTAATGCTGTACCTGAATCAGTGGGCATTGGGTCTCAACACCCTGGTACTGCTGGTCATGTTCATCAACCTTTTTCTGCAGGGCGACCTGCTGCAAGACCGCTTTTCTGGCACACGTATTATCAACTGGCCTGAAACACGCAACCGCCAACGAGAAAGGAGAGGCTGATATGCCCTGGGACCTGCTCGGCATTCAGCCCACTCAGGATGTACGGGCGATCAAACGCGCCTATGCGCAACAGCTCAAACACACCCGTCCAGATGATGATCCCCTTGCGTTTCAGCAGTTACATCAGGCCTACAAAACCGCCCTGGCGCTGGCGGCCAATGATACGACGGCCCCGCAGGAAACCCCTGACATAGACACCGCAGAGGTTATTGACAGTGCCTCGACACCCGAACCCTTGTCATACCCTGATACCGAAGCAATAACATTACGCCCGTCAGCCGAGGCCCCTAAGGAGGCGGTGTCGCAATGGATCAGTAACGCCAAACAGTATCTTTCAACCCCAGAGGGCCGTTCACAACCTCAGCAATGGCAACCGCTTTTTACCCGCGCGGAACTACTGGATGACGGTTTCCATCATGCCGCCGGGCAGGAGCTTTTCAGGCTTATCGCTGAACAGTATCAGGCAACTGGCGAACTTGCTGATGTGGCGGTGCTATCGTATCTGAATGCGTTTTTTCACTGGACAGGTCAACGCACGGCATTGGCTAACACATTGGGCAGCACCGTATGCGACCCCATTTTTGCCCGACTTGATGCACTCAGCGCCCCCCCGGTAGAGGGTCATGGAATACGGGGAGGAAAGCTGATTGGCCCCTCTGCGCAGCGTGTCGTCGCGAACCAGGATCATGATGTCCCGCCCACACATGCCTATGGCAGCTACAGCATTCGCATCCTGGCCTTTGTGATGGACCTGTTTTTTGTCATGGTGGCCATTGCGATTCTTCTCGTAGGTCCCATCAAAATGATCAGTGGTACGCAATCCGGATACGAAAGCCTGTTGCTACTTTGCACCTTGCCGGGTTATTTGCTGATGGGTCTGATTATGGAAACCACTCCCCTGCAAGCCACTCCGGGAAAGTATTTGCTCGGCTTGCGTGTCGTCAATCGTCATGGCCAGCGTTTGCCTTTCTGGCACAACGGGCTGCGCGTTATTGCCTTCATCCTCACCGGCCTGCTCTGGAAAGTGATTTTTATCGTCAACGCCTTTTTGGGAGGGCGGCTGTTGCATGATCGCATTAGCCGAACGGTAGTGATTTCGCAGCGTTCTGCGAACGGAGGGTACTGACATTGCAGGTGACGATGACCGGTGTCATCGTCACCTGAAAGAGGTTACTTCTTCACATCCCGGTCATAACTCAACCGCTTGGCCGCATCCAGCGTCAGCATTTGCATGAAGGCACGCGTTTCGCCATCAGAGCCAGTAGGCGTGCCTCCCTCACCGCCACCGAATACATACTGTGGCACCTTGCGGTTGGCGAAAGCCTGGGCCCAGATTTTCTGGATTTCGATTTCCGCATCCAGTTTCTGCGCCAGGGCGTTATCCGCCTGCAGCACCGCTTTCTTCTGGTAGGCTTCCGCGTCAGCCAGGGTACGACGTGTTTCCGCTTCGATACGGGCTTTTTCCAGCTGGATCTGTGCAGTCTGTTTCTCGATTTCCGATTGCTCTTTCTGTTTCTGGGCTTCGGTAATGGCCAGCTGCTTTTCCGTCTCTGCTTCGGTAGTGCGCTGGATCTGATCCACCTTGGCCTTGGCCTGCCGTTCTGCCACTTCACGCTCCCCGCGGGCAATGGCCAGCAACCGCTGCTCTTCTTCCTGGACCCGCTGCTCACGGGCGATGGCGCGGTCGGCGGACGCCTTCTGTTTCAGTTGCATGCGCTCGACAAAACGCTGGTTGGGATCCATCTGAGTCACACGGGCTTCCACCACGGAGACGCCGTAATCGATAAAGCGCTGGGATTTACGCAGTGGAATACCGGTCTCATCCAGCATCTTGCGCACCACGAAGATTACCTTGCTGTCATCTCCGTAATCCTGCTGATCCGTGCCCATGGCAACGTTGGCAGAGCCCTTGATATCACCGACGCGTTTCTGGCTGACTTCTTCGCGACGCACGATATAAATGCCGTTGATCATCTGGTTTTCGAATTCGGTATTGAATTCGGTACGGCCACCGGAGTAGTACTCTTCGGCGCTCATCAGAGAAGCGTTGGCCTGCAGGGTTTCCTTGAAGGCCGGGATCAGGGCAGTGCGCAACAGGTTTTCCGGGGTGCGATATTCATGGGCCAGGCGCAGGAAGGTGTCCTGGTCCGTGGGAATGGTAAAGCGGACCGTGGCCTGGGCATTGGCATCCACCTGATCCAGGAACATGATGTTCTGTGGCGGCAAGGCAGCGGATGTTTCCGAGTGTTCGACTTCCACATAATCCAGCGTTTCACTGCCGCCGCGCACGGCCTGTACCGTCAGCGCGCGCTTCCAGGAGTTCCAGCGCCCGAAGAAGAAGAACTGATACCCCACATCGCTGACCACATGTTCCTGACCCAGAATGGTCCGCACGTGATACACATATCCCGGTTCGGCATAGAAGATGGACTTGTTCGCTACCACCAGCAAGACCAGTGCCCCAACGATCCCCCCCAGCAGTCCCTTGACCTCAAATACCCCTTTGAGTCGTTCCATAACCATGATTTTTCCCCAGTACTTTTTTATTAAAGGGCGCATTCTAAAGCGCCCTCCGGGGAAGGATAGTGGTCAATGTCTTAAATTGCGGATTTCAAACCGTTCCTGGAAAACCTGATCCGGGTCAGGGCGACTGCCAAGGGAGTGGAAAGAGCTCGTCCAGCCGTCATTTACCCCACATGCGCGGCAGCACATTGATCTGGCCGGGTTGGTGACGGTGCACAAAGGCCATGGCGATGTGACCGGCGATCATGGCCAGCAGTACCCACCCCAACTCCCCATGAAGCAGTGATCCCAGATCCACCATCCAGTCGATCTTGTCACCGCCACCCGGCATCAGCGCAATACCAAACGGATCAAAGGCCCGACCGGAGCCATATTGTCGCAATAGTGCCAACGCAGGGACCAACAGCAGCAACGCATAGAGGCCAAGATGACCCAGTTTGGCGGGCAGGTTGATGGAGGGCGGACGGCTGGCCAGGTTCTTCAGGGCCCACAGCAGGCGGACCACAATCAGGATCATCAGGAGCAGGCCTAGAGGTTTGTGGGTCGGCCAGAAAAAGGCCTCGAACGCACTGTCTTCAAACCCATAATGCGCAATCGCCGACAGGAACTGCCAGGCAATCAGCAATGCCATGCTCCAGTGCAACAGGCGGGTGACGGTTCCGTAACGTTCAGTGGTGTCCTGGCTGGCCATTGGCTTGCTCCTGATTGACGGTTCAAATTCAAGATACTGTCAGCCAAATGTGCAGACAATATGGACCTGCATTGCCTCCGCTCTTACTGCCCTAACCGCAACGGCCTGCCAGGCTGCTGCAGGACCGTCACGCCACCGGCACCGCAAAGTGCAGCATTACATGCACCTGCATCTCTCCGACCAGGAACCCCAGCAACGCGCCGACGGTAATCAGAATCCACTCGTCCTGTTGAAAAGCCGGCCGTAGCAGTCCCTCGAATTCTTCCTCGGTTAGCTCCTGCATCTTGTTGACCAACAGGTTCTTCAGGTCCATGGCTTCTTCGGCATAGGCTTCCATGTGGCTCAGGGTTTCCGGCAACGCTTCCATCACCTTGTCGGCCACCGACCGTTTCATTTCCTGGTATTTGGTGCTGCCCACCGCAAACACCACCAGCGGCTTGGCCAGACCAGCCTGTTCGTCCAGGGTGCGTTGTACCTGTTTTTGTACCAGGCCAAACAAGCGGTCCGACAGCGGCCCTTTGAGGATAGCCTCGATCACCGCCGCCGGGGTGACAATCTCGCTGGCCACCAGTTCGCCGTAACGGGCGGCCACCTGTTTGCGCCGTTTCAGGAACAGGCCCTGCCATTCAAACAACCCCAGGTAGCGCACCGGTTGCTTGGGATTGAAGATCATCTTCAGTGCCAGCCAGTCGGTGAACCAGCCGGTGAACAACCCAAACAGCGGAATCACCCAGACATTATGGGTCAAGGCCCAGACCACGGCCTGAACAATACCGATAGCAAACCCAAACCAGATACCGGAATTGCGGATAAACTTGAACTCCACATGACCGGCTTCCAGGAACACCCGGTTGAGCAGTTCCTTGTCCCGCACCAGGGCATTGATGACCAGATCCTTGAGGTCGAACACCCGGTGAATATTGCTTTTGATATCCTCCATGATCTGCTCGACCATGTGCGGGGCTTCTTTCTGGATGCGCTGAATCACCAGCCGTTTCACCGATTCCGGAGCAGACTCCCACAGGCCCGGCTGGTACTCCGCCGCAACCTGACGGGTGATGTCGTCCACCGAGCGAATCAGCGGATCGCGAATTTCTTCCGCCACCCGATGCGGGTCGAGCTTGTTGAAAACATCCTCCGGCTTGAGCAGCCGTTCCATCATCAGGTCACAGGCGATGCTGGCCATGGTGGCCGCCTTGCGCGGAACAATGCCCTGCCAGCCCAGAAACGGGCGGATACCCATAAAGCTGAGCGGCTTGAACATCATCTTGATGGCCACCACCTTGGTGCCATAACCAATCGCCGCGGCCACGAAGGGCATGGACAGATACAACAACCAGTTGGCCTGGATGTCTGCGAGAATCAGGTCGATATCGGTAATCACGCCTTACTCCTCATCGCCTGACAGATCCGCCTCAGCCGGCTGACTGAGCAGGGCCCACATCTGTTGACCCATGGGCCCGAGCCGCAGGGTTTCCCGGTGAGGTTTCACTTTCGGCCAGTGCGTCTGTAGCCCGGACATAGCGCGGCGGAAACCGCTGTCGCCTTCCAGCAATTCATAGTCAGTCCGGTTGGCTTCTTCAAAACCGGTAGCAATCACCCAACCCTGGCTGAACAACCGCTGCAGGTAGGTGCCAATCATGTCGGTGCATTGAATTCCGGCGGCACGACCCACGTTGGAATGACGGAACAGGATTTGGCCACGGGAAAACCGGCCTCCGCTGTACAGGGCCAGCATGGGAAACGCGCTGCCATCAGACAGTGCAGCCAGAATACGCACCTCATCGGCGGTCAGCCCGGCCAGCAACTGGCGCACCAGCATGTCTTCCGCCTGATCACGGCTTTGCTCCAGGGACACATCCAACAGCTGATGCAGGTTCTCCGGGGGGCCGGCCAATTCGCCAGGGGTCTCCAGCGCTTCAAGACGCTGCTTCAGGGTCTGGAGCACATCATGCTCGACCTGATGAAAACGGGCATCCGCCCGTTGAACCGGGGGCAGTTGCAGCAGCAACTGCTGGAGGCGCGCCCGCAGTCCGGCGGGCGACAAGGAAGATTCTGACACGCTGAATCCCTGTTGTTATTGTGGTGAGGGGTTACAGACCCACTATTATTGTCGAGTGTCCGGGGTTTTGGCCAATTCGCAAGTTACCGTCCGTATGCTTTGCGCAACCTGCACTGCCGCTGTGGCCTCAGGGGCGCTCACGCAGGGCCAGCACCCGGGTTCGCAAATCCGTGGCATCAACCTGTTCTGGCGCCACCGGGTGTCCCACCGCCAGTTTGATCCGTGACCAGAAGCGGCTTGGCAGGCGGGTAAGCGCCTTGCCTCCCTTGTGACTGAAGAAGCTCCCCCACAGTCCGGACAGTGCCATGGGAACCACCGGTACCGGCGTCTCGCCGACGATCTTCTCGATACCGGCACGGAATTCGTCAATCTCGCCGTCACTGGTGAGTTTGCCCTCCGGGAAGATGCACACGACCTCGCCAGCGGCCAGCTCTTCGCGGATACGCACAAACGCCTGTTCGTAAATGGCCGGGTTACGGGTTTTGGAATCGATGGGAATGGTTTTGCCGGTGCGGAAGATGTAGTTCAACAGCGGCATGTCATAAATCGGTTTGAACATCACAAAACGCACCGGGCGACGGATCGCCCCGGCCAGCAGCAATGCATCCACGTAACTCACATGGTTACACACCAGCATGCATGGGCCTTCTTCAGGAATGTTGTCCATCCCCTCATGCTTCACCCGGTACAGGGTGTGGGTAAGCATCCACACCAACAGGCGTATCAGGAACTCCGGCACGACGCTGTAGATATAGCTCGCCACCAGTACATTGGTAATGGCCAGCGCCAGGAAAAACTGCGGAACCGTGAGCTCCAGAAAACCGATCAGCACGATGCCCGCCACCGCCGAAAGGACCATCAACAGGGCGTTGATGATGTTGTTGGCAGCAATGATCCGCGACAAGTGTTTCGGGTTGGCGCGGTGCTGGATAAACGCAAACAGCGGCACGATGTAGAACCCGCCGAACACACCAATACCGAGCAGGTCGAGCAGCACACGGTAGCCGCCTGCCTGCTGCAGGAAGCCCGCGATATCTACCTGCCCCGTACCGGCAAGACCGGCATAGGAGAAAAACAGGTCGATACCAAACACACTCAGGCCGATGGAGCCCAAAGGAACCAGCCCCAACTCCACCCGCTTGCCGGACAGTTTTTCACACAGGAACGAGCCCAGCCCGATGCCGATGGAGAAAGTTCCCAACAACAGCGCATAGAGACCATCGGTGCCGAGCAGATAATCATCCACGTACACTTTCAGCTGAGTGGTATAGGCCGCCCCGAGAAACCAGAACCAGGAGATCCCCAACACACACATCCACACCGATTTCACTTCGCGGGCGTAGCCAACGATATGCCAGGTTTCCTTGAACAGATTCCAGTTCAGTTTCAGTTCGCCATCCGCCGCCGGAGCGGAGGGAATTCCCCGGGCCGCCAGATAGCCCAACACTGCCAGCCCGATGACTGCCACGGCCACCACCCCATCGCCGACCCCTTCCATCTTCAGCAGCACGCCGGAAATGGAGCCGAGCAAAATGGCCAGAAAGGTGCCCATTTCTACCAGTGCATTGCCGGAGACCAGTTCCTTGTCATCCAGATGCTGGGGAATGATGGAGTATTTGATCGGGCCAAAGAAGGTGGACTGCAGCCCCATGCAGAACAGCACGGCCAGCAGAAAATACACCGCGTCGAAGAAGAAACCCACCGCCGCCGCGGACATGATGCAGACCTCAACGAACTTGATTTTGCGCACCAGGCTGGCCTTGTCGTATTTGTCGGCCACCTGGCCGGCCAGTGCCGAGAACAGGAAGAATGGCAGGATAAACAGCGCGAGGGCCACATTGTTCAGGGTGTTCACACTAAGGCCTGTCACCACACCGGAGGCAATCAGCAGGATCAGCGCCTGGCGGAACACATTGTCATTAAAGGCCCCTAAAAACTGGGTAAAAAAGAACGGCCCGAAACGGCGTGACGCCAGCAGAGAGAACAACCCTTTTTTCATTTTTTCGCCTTTTTCTTCCTTGGTAGGGAAGGGCTGAGTTTAACGTTCAAAATTTAAACTATGCCTCCGCCCAACTATTCAGATAATGCTGCAATAACGATTCGATCATCGCCTGCGCATTGACATCCCCGGCGACCACCAGCTTGTCATCCGCTGCCAGCAAGGCAATGCCGTGCACACTTCCCCATAACGTCCTGGCGGCCAGATGAATCTGTGCAGTGTCGTGCCGCTCGGCCAGTTTTGCCATGCGGACCTCCACCTCACGAAAGAGGGCCGCCGTCTTTTTCTGATACCACTCGGGAACCTCCGCAGCATTCTGCATTTGATGCATGAATACCATCTTCCACAGCGGCGTGTGGTCCTGTGCCATGGACACATAGACCTGGGCCATATGTTGCAATTGCTCACGAGCCTCAGGCGACGGGCAATCAATCATCGCCTCAAGCAGCTGCGCCAGGGTATCCGCATTGGCCTGCAGAATCAGATCATCCAGATTGGCGAACACATGGTAAAGCATGCCGGCGGTATAACCGATGCGCTCTGCCACCTTGCGCACACTGAGTTTCTCCAACCCGTGTTCAGCCACAAGGTCCCGTACCGCCTGTATTGCCAGCGCCTGCAATTCTTCACGGCTGTGTTGGTTACGACGTGCCACAGCAACTCCTTATTAACTCGCATAACACCTTTAAGGCCGTTTGCCACAGAGGGCGCAGAGGAAACCCATACACCCTGTGGGAGCGGCCGTTCGACCGCGAAGGCGTCCGGGCCGAAGTATCGCGGTGGAACCACCGCTCCCACGGGAGATTCCTGGCAGGCTTTGCGAAACGTCTTTCTCGGTGAACGCTGTGTTCTCTGTGGTAAAAATCAGCTTTTCAACCCAGCCAGAATCTCTTCTGCCCGACGGCTCTGGTGATCGCCGATCCCCGCTTCCGCCATGCGCTGGTCCAGGCTGTCGCCCAGGCGATCCCCGTGTAACTGCGCTTCACTCTGCCACAACAGGCGACATTCTTCCTGTCGTTGCTGAATCAGCTGCAGGGTCTGCTGGCTGTCGCACAGTCGCTGCGCCAGACCGCGCTGGTCTTGATGGCGTTGCCGGGATTCTCCAAACAGGGTTTCCTGGCTGCGCGCCATGGATTGCTCCTGGCGCAGGGTTTTCAGGGTATCTGCTGCCTGTTTGATAAACGCCTGAAACTCGGTTTTCTGTTGCTCCAGCGTCACGCCTTGCCGGGCAAGGCGGCTTTGCTGTTGCTCCAGATCCGCCAGACGCTTGCCGATATCCAGTGCCAGGACATCATTCTCTGCCGCCAGGGCCTGGCGGGCCCCCTCCTCATAGTGCCGACTCTGTCTGCTCAACTCATCGGCACGGCGCTGATTCAGTTTCTCTTCCGCCATCAGCCTTGCCAATTGACGGCGCGCGTCACGCAGGGATTGCTCGGTTTCATACAGCTGCTGGTCCAGCAGCAGCATGTCATTGGCGTTGACGATCTGCTCCATGCTGATACGGGCCTGGCCTCGCATCAGGGTTTTCAGTTTGTTCCACGCTGTTGCCATGGTGTTCTCCTTATTCACATCTGACATTCGACCGGTTTCAGTCGGTGTATTCCTTCAACAATCTTTCCGTCTTCGCCTCACTGATCCGGTTGATCAGACGCCGGGCCTCATGGTCATCGCGCAGGGTCTTGGCAAGGGTGATGGTGGAACCGACCACAAACATGATGCCCATCACCAGGTAGCCCTTGATCCACAGGTCAGTGGGTAACCAGACGATGCCCAGCACCATCAACCCCAGGCTGATCCCGAATGCCGCCTTGACGTAAAAAAGCCAGCCCCCGGAGTGTCGTTGAATCGCACTTTCATCCATGGTGAAACCCTCTTGTTTAACGGTGTTCAATTAAAATGCCAAACAACTAAACAACGTTCAACAAGAAGGATGTTACCGGCTATGTCGAGGGGTGTTCAGGGGACGCACCTGGCCGGCGGCCAATGGGCCGGGCAGGGTTGCCCGCCACGATGGTCCAGGGGGGTACATCCTTGGTAACCACGGCCCCCATCCCCACCACGGCGTGATCCCCGAGAGTCACCCCGTCCACGATCCCGACCCGGGCGCCCACCCAGACATCCTTGCCAATGTGGATCCCCTTTGACGTGACCGGCTGCTCGCGCACCGGACGGTCTGCATGCACACCGTGGTTGAAGGCATAAAAGGTGCAGTAAGCGGCAATACGGGAGCCGTCGCCGATATGCACCCCGGCGGCCCCCCCTTCCAGAGTCACATGGTGGTTCAGACTGACATTTCGGCCCAGGCGTACCGGCCCGTGAATGACGCAATCTGCGGCGATTTGGCTGCCATCACCGACGATAATGTCGCGACCGGGTTCTGCCAGCAGCACCGCCTGCGGCGCCACAAAACAGTCCGTTCCAAATGTCACCGTTTCCAGCGCCATCCAGCGTTGCTGAAGGGCCTGCTGCCACGGCTCGGCCCAGGCGCGATGCTTCGGTTTCAGCCGGGCATACAGCCAGGGCATATAGGCGAGGCGTTGCTTGTGTTGTTCGCGGTAATCGTCTTCGGTCATGGAAAGCGAGTGTAAAGTTGAAAGTTCAAAGTTGAAACGCGGGCCAAGCCGATCCGGATGCCAGGCCGTGCCCGCGCTTGCCGCTAGGGGCGCTAGGGACGCTGGGTTCATGGTTTAAATCAGGCGGTGCCTGTTCCGCGCTTTTCCACTTTGAACTTTCAACTCAATGAACAGTTTAGCCGCCCGGACGGGTGCAGTAGCATGTCCGCCAAAACAAAGGAGACTCCCTTGAAGACACGACTTTCTCTTGTCCCCCTGTTGCTTGTCCTGGCGCTGACCGGGTGTCAGCACATGGAAGCGGTCATGCCCTGGGTCAACGCAGGCAACCAGATGGCCAAGGACGCCGGTTACGATACCGAGTCGCGGCTGGTCGCCGGCATCAAGGAAGCCCTGATCAAGGGCACCGATACCGCTGCTGCCCAGCTGTCCCGCGAAGGGGCCATGAACCTGCAACTGCCGGACGCTGCCCAGCCGGTGGCCAACACCCTGCGCCAGTTTGGCTTTGGCCGTTATGTAGACCAGCTCGAAACCGCCATGAACCGGGGGGCAGAAAAGGCCGTCGCGGCGGGCGCCCCGGTGTTCAAAAATGCCATCAATGCCATGAGTGTGGATGATGCCCTGGGCATTATTCAGGGCGGGGACACCGCAGCCACCACCTATTTCCGCGGGGAGACGGAAACCAGCCTGCGCCAGCGTTTTGAACCTATTGTGGAAGACAACCTGCGCAAGACCGGGTTCTATGATCAATACCAGACATTACTGGCGGCCTACGATAAGTTACCACTTACCAACAAGCCGAACCTGGACCTGGAAAAGTACGTTATCGACACCAGCATGGACCAGCTCTACACCCGCATCGGCGAGCAGGAAACCCAGATCCGCCAGAACCCCTTCCAGCAGGGCAGTGCCCTGATCGGCGCGGTGTTCGGTGAACAGGCAGAATAAGTCGCGAGCGACAACGCGGGAATCTTCATCGTGTCTGAAATGCCCTACGCGGACCGAATCAGGAGCACGGGCAGGGCGGCCTGCTTAATGACGAGACCCGCCGCGTTGTAGCTTGAAGCTTGTCGCTTGCTCCTAGGCCACCTGCGGCAACGTCAGGCGGGCGAAACGGGCCAGGATGCTGCTGGCATCCTGACACTCCCGCACATCCTGAAGATGGGTATCCACCTGCTGCTGGGTAAGGCTGTCACCGCTCAACGCCTGCAGGTAGGCACGCATTACATCAGCGCTGAACTCGGGATGAAACTGCACCCCCCAGACACACTCCCCGTACCGGAAGGCCTGACAGGCGTCATGCACATTGCTGGCAAGCACCGTGGCACCCCGGGGCGGCGTCAGTACTGACTGCCTGTGCACCACTTGTGCCCACGGATGCCCGACGATGGCGCTCAATAACGGATCGTGATGCCCCGCCTCGGTGAGCCGCAGGGGCACAGTCCCCACCTCCATTCCCATCGGATTGTCAGCCACTTCCCCCCCCAGGGCATGGGCCAGCAGTTGATGCCCAAAACACAACCCCAGCACCGGCATCGCCGGGCTATCCTTTACCAGGCGATAAAGCCAGTGGGTCAGGGTCCGCATCCAGGGAGTTTGCTCTGTGACCATGGCGTGGGAGCCGGTGATCACCACCCCGGCCAACGATGTCGGTTCGGGCAGCGGCTCACCCTGGTGGGCACTGATTACAGAAGCCGGGCTATTGCCAAGCCCCGCGTGAATCCAGTGATCAAAGTCCCCATAGTGCTGGCTGATCTGGGGATAGGTGTTGCCGGTCTTGATGATGAGGATGGGCTTGCTGTTATTCATTGCTGGGTACCCTGAACGACATCCTGTCTTTGACTACTCTCCATCCTTGGACTCAGCAAGGGGCGTACCAACTTTGTCGTTTCCCACTTTGTTCTCGCAGACAGGACGTAAGAAAGGCCGTGTGGGGGTCCATCACATATTTCGGGAAAGCCCGTTTGAATTCTCCTACCGCCCTTGCCGTGGGCGCGTCGCTGGCGGCGCGATTGTCAGCGTTTTCAAAGGCCGATTTACCGCAGAGACCCCAGGGATTAGGGTAGGAAAGGCGGTTTTCTCTGTGACCTCTGCCTGGGCCTGCGTCAGCACAACTCCCGGTGCCTCGGACAGGTGATGAGGTGATCATTGACCATGCCCACCGCCTGCATGAAGGCATAGGCAATGGTGGGGCCAACGAACTTGAAGCCGGCTTTTTTCAGGGCTTTGCTCATGGCTTCAGCGGTGGACGTCAGGGCCGGCACCTCGGCAAGCGTCGCAAAATGGTTGATCGTCGGGGTACCGTCGACAAAATCCCAGAGAAAGCCTGACAAGCTCTGTCCGCGATCACGCATGGCGAGAAAGGCCTGGGCATTGCCAATGGTGGCCGCCACCTTGAGTCGATTGCGGATAATCCCGGGATCCGCCAGCAAGGCAGCCACCTTCGCCTCGTCATAACGGGCGATCTTTTCCGGATCGAAGCCATCAAAAACCTGCCGATAGTGCTCACGCTTGCGCAGCACCGTGATCCAGCTGAGGCCCGCCTGGGCACCTTCCAGATTCAGGCACTCGAACAGGGTCTGATCGTCATATTCCGGAACGCCCCATTCTTCATCATGGTAGCGCTGATAGAGCGGGTCATCCCCGCACCAGGGACAGCGGTCTTTCATCGGCTTCTCTCTTTTCACACTGTTCGATTTCCAGGGCTTGATAATCCGCAAGCGTCTGACCAGGCATGACTGGATAATGGCTGCCCAGGGTTTGCAGAATGACGATCCGGTCGACACGAAAATGCCGAAATGCCCTGCGCAATTCGCACCATCCCACCAGGGTCCAGCAATGGCCCCAGAAATACAGCCCCAACGGCCAAAGCGTACGCACACTCTGGGCGTTCAGGGCATCGCGGTAATGAATCTGCACCTTCACCTGATCGGCGATAGCCCGCTGCAGGGGATCGAGCAACGCACCAAGCATCCTTCGCTCGGGCAAGGCTGGCGCGGTTACCGTCGCGGTCTGCGCCCGTAACCGGGCCGGCACCGCCATGGCGAGTTTTTCCTGAACGGCCTGCAAAACTCCCGCCTGGCGCTGCCCAGCCCAACCTTGCGCCATGGCCAACCCGGTCAGCAACGCCTGCCATTCCTCGGCACTGAACATCAGCGGAGGCAGTTGATACCCCTCCAGCAGGGCATAGCCCTTGCCCGCCTGGGCGTAGACCGGCACGCCACTGCCACACAGATGGTCAATATCCCGGTAAATGGTGCGCTCCGACACCTCCAGGCGCTGCGCCAGAGTCTGGGCCGTGGTCCAGGGGTTGGCCCCGATGATCTGTACGATCTGAAACAAGCGTTCCGCGCGTCGCATGCTCTTCCCTGTGATATGTCGCCTGACGGCCTGCCGGCCGATATCCACACCATTCTACCCGGTGTCTACTGACACCCTGCTGTCAGTAGTTGCGAGAGGCGCAACAGCGGTATCACCGCTGCGGACGGCCCGGTATACTTGCGCCTTCGCGGAAAATGTATTGAACAACAGGATTCACCATGGCGGAACAACCGCAGACGGATATCATGACGTTTCAGGGCCTGATTCTGGCCCTTCAGCAATACTGGGCAGAGCAAGGTTGCGTGGTGGTACAGCCACTGGATATGGAAGTCGGTGCGGGTACCTTTCACCCCTCTACCTTCCTGCGCGCCATCGGCCCGGAGAACTGGAACAGTGCCTACGTGCAGCCTTCCCGTCGTCCCACCGACGGCCGTTACGGGGAAAACCCCAACCGGCTGCAGCACTACTACCAGTTCCAGGTGGTCCTGAAACCGTCGCCGGACAACATCCAGGAGCTGTACCTGGGTTCCCTGCGC
This sequence comes from Alcanivorax sp. P2S70, assembly GCF_000475295.1. NCBI lineage: Bacteria > Pseudomonadati > Pseudomonadota > Gammaproteobacteria > Oceanospirillales > Alcanivoracaceae > Alcanivorax > Alcanivorax sp. P2S70. Next base: position 307,941 of record NZ_AXBZ01000034.1, on the reverse strand, counting down.
ATGCTGGGTTTTGATCCGCTTGTCCATGATATCCGCTTTGTGGAAGACAACTGGGAATCCCCAACGCTGGGCGCCTGGGGACTGGGTTGGGAAGTGTGGCTCAATGGCATGGAAGTGACCCAGTTCACCTACTTCCAGCAGGTGGGCGGCATCGACTGCTACCCGGTGACCGGGGAAATCACCTACGGTCTTGAGCGTCTCGCCATGTACATCCAGGGCGTGGATTCGGTCTACGATCTGGTGTGGTCCGATGGTCCCTTCGGCAAGGTCACCTACGGTGATGTGTTCCTGCAAAATGAAGTGGAAATGTCCACGTTCAACTTCGAGCACGCCAACGTGGAAGAGCTGTTCAAGCAGTTCGACCTGTTCGAATCCGAGTCCACCAAGCTGATCGAGGCCGGCCTGCCGCTGCCCGCCTATGAATATGTCCTGAAGGCCTCGCACACCTTCAACCTGCTGGATGCCCGCAAGGCCATCTCTGTCACCGAACGCCAGCGCTTTATCCTGCGGGTACGCACCCTGGCGCGGGCCGTGGCCCAGGCCTACTTCGATGCGCGCCGCACGCTGGGTTTCCCCATGGCCGACGACGCCATTCGTGAGGAAGTGATGGCAGAGCTGCAAAAGCAGGATGAGAAAGCCGCCAAACAGGCGAACAAGAAGGGGAAGAAATAATGTCCCGGGATTTGCTGATTGAACTGGGCACCGAAGAGCTGCCCCCAAAAGCGCTGCCGAACCTGAGTGCGGCGCTCACCGACGAGTTTGTTCGCCAGCTGGATGAAGCAGGACTGAATCACGGTGACGTAGAAAGCTTTGCCGCCCCCCGTCGTCTGGCAGTACTGGTACGTGGCCTGGACGACAAGCAGGCTGACCGTGACATCGAACGCCAGGGTCCGGCCGTACAGGCGGCCTTCGACAAGGACGGCAACCCCACCAAGGCCGCCCAGGGCTTTGCCGCTTCACTGGGTCTGACCGTGGACCAACTGGGCCGCCAGGACACCGGCAAGGGCGAACGTCTGGTCGCCAACATTACCGAGCAGGGCAAGCCCACCGTTGAGCTGGTGCCGGAATTCTTTGCCCAGGCCATTCAGAAACTGCCGATCCCCAAGCGCATGCGCTGGGGCAAACGCAAGGTACAGTTTGTGCGCCCCGCGCACTGGCTTGTGGCGCTGTTTGGTGACGAAGTAGTGCCGTTCGAGTTGCTGGACCTGCAATCCGGTCGCACCAGCTATGGCCACCGTTTCCACTCACCGGGTGCCATCGAGCTGGCCAACGCCGGTGAATACCCGACACGGATGGAAAATGACGGTCATGTGATCGCTGACTTCAATCGCCGCAAGGCCATGATCGAAGAACAGGCCATTGCCGCGGGCAAGCAGGCCGGCGGCACGGCGCAGATTGACCCTGACCTGCTCAACGAAGTTACCGCGCTGGTGGAATGGCCTGAAGCCCTCACCGGCAGCTTCGACGAGGACTTCCTGCGGGTCCCCCAGGAAGCACTGATCAGCGCCATGGAAGAACACCAGAAGTACTTCTCTGTTCTGGACGCCAACGGCAAGCTGATGCCCAGGTTCATTACCATCAGCAACATCCAGTCCAAGGATGCTGAACAGGTCATCGCCGGCAACGAGAAAGTGATTCGTCCGCGTCTGGCCGATGCGGCGTTTTTCTACGACAACGATTGCAAGAAGACCCTGGCGCAACACGGCGAGGGATTGGCCAATGTGGTGTTCCAGCAGCAGCTGGGTACCGTGGCGGACAAATGCCAGCGCATTGGTGCCCTGGCGGCAGTGATTGCCGAGCAGATTGGTGGCGATGCGGCCCAGGCCAAACTGGCGGGCGAGCTGAGCAAGGCCGACCTGAACAGCGAGATGGTGTACGAGTTCGACACCATGCAGGGCATCATGGGTTACTACCTGGCCCAGCGTGAAGGCCAGCCGGAAGAGGTCGCCAACGCGCTGTACGAGCAGTACCTGCCGCGCTTCGCCGGCGACAGCCTGCCGCAGAGCAAGACTGGCATGGCCGTCTCTCTGGCCGACAAGATTGATACCCTGGTGGGCATCTTCGGCATCGGCCAGAAGCCCAGCGGCACCAAGGATCCCTATGCCTTGCGTCGCGCCACCCTGGGGGTGCTGCGCATCATCATCGAAAACGGTCTCGCCATTGACCTGCGTGAGCTGCTCGATCAGGCAGGCCAGCAACTTGGCGAACGCATTGATGCCAGCCAGATCGACGAGGCGTTCGATTTCATCAAGGGCCGTTACCGCGCCATGTACCAGGAGCGGGGCATTGCCACCCCGGTGATCCTGTCGGTACTGGCCATCGACGACGCCTGCCGCAAGCCACTGGATTTCGACCGACGCGTGAAAGCCGTTGCCGATTTCCAGCAGCGTGAAGAAGCTGCCGCGCTGGCCGCCGCCAATAAGCGGGTGTCCAACATTCTGGCCAAGCTCGACGGGGAACCGCCCGAAGAGATCGACGGCGCTCTTCTGGAAGACGACGCCGAACAGACCCTGACCAATCTGGTCGTGGCCAGCTATGAGCAATCCGAACCGCTGCTGGAGCAGGGTGACTATCAGGGCGTGCTGGAAATGCTGGCCGAGCTGCGTGAACCGGTCGATGCCTTCTTCGACACCGTGATGGTGATGGCCGAAGATGAAGCCGTACGCAACAACCGGCTGGCGTTGCTCGCATTCCTGCGTGACCTGTTCCTGAACGTGGCCGACATCAGTCTGCTGCAAGAGTAAGACGCAACACACTGCACGCATCAAGCAACACGCAAAACCGGGCCGCAGTCACTGCGGCCTTTGTTTATACACCCAACACTGCTGTAGGAGCGTCGCTGGCGGCGCGATCACAACGTCGTGAGTGATGAAAACGAGTTTCGAAAGATAAAACCCTCAGACCATTCGGTTTCAAGGTTTTAGAAACTCGTTACCCGTCCCAGGCCAAGATGTTCGCGCCGCGAGCGATGCTCCTACAACTAAGGCACAGGGTTTATTCATGAACAAACTCATTATCCTCGACCGCGACGGGGTCATTAACGAAGACTCCGATGCCTACATCAAGACGGTAGACGAATGGGTTCCAATCCCGGGCAGCATCAAGGCCATCGCACGGCTCAGCCAGGCCGGATATACCGTGGTGGTAGCCACCAATCAGTCCGGGATTGGTCGTGGCTACTACGACGTGGCCACCCTGGATGCCATGCATGCGCGGATGCGTGAATTGGTCGCCGCGCAGGGCGGTGAAATGGGCGGTATTTTCTACTGTCCCCACGGCCCGGACGATGGCTGCGACTGCCGCAAACCCCTTCCCGGACTGATCGACCAGATTGTTACCGAGTATGGCGATGTCACCGGAGCGCCACTGATTGGTGATAGCCTTAGGGACCTGCAAGCGGGAATCGCTCGCCACTGCCAACCGGTACTGGTACTCACCGGTAAAGGACAAAAGACCCTGGACAAGGGCCTGCCCGAGAACTTGGGTGACGTGGCTATTTTTGATTCTCTTGCCGACTTTGTTGATCACACCTTGAAGGACTAGGTATGCAGCACGACACACCGTCGCTGTCGATCAAGGTTCGCAGCGCGCTGTTTTTCGTGCTGTATAACCTTGCCGGAATTATTTACAGCTTTTTCTGCGTCATCGTTGGCTTCTGGCTGCCGATGCGCCCCCGCCATCGTTTTATCAACCAGTGGACTCACCTGACCATGTGGCTCGACCGCCACCTCAATGGGGTGAAGGTGAAGCTGGAAGGGGCCCATAACCTGCCCGATACCCCCTGCGTGGTGCTCTCCAATCATCAGAGCAGCTGGGAAACCTTTTTCCTGCAAACGCTCATCTGTCCGCAGACTACCGTGGTCAAACGGGAGCTGTTGTGGATCCCGTTTTTCGGTTGGGGGCTGGCCCTGCTCAACCCCATTCGCATTGACCGCAGCAAAGGCAATGCCGCACTGAAATCCCTGCTCAAGCAAGGCAAGGAACGGCTGCAACAGGGACTACCGGTAGTCATTTTCCCGGAGGGGACCCGCCAACTCCCGGGTACCATCGGTCGCTTCAATCATGGCGGCACCATGCTGGCCTGCCAGGCCGGTGTCCCGGTGGTAGCCATCAGTAGCAACAGCGGTGATTGCTGGCCCAAAGGCACCTGGATTCGCTATCCCGGCACCATCACCGTTCGCATCAGCCCCCCGATCGGCACAGAAGGCAAGAAAGCCCAGCAGGTCACTGCAGAAGTACAGCAGTGGATTCAGGAGCATTATCCAGGGTAGAGAAAGGTTGCCGTCGTCAGATCATTAGCTATGGGAGCTTGCAGGCATACTCCCACCACGGCAGTTTCCTGCGCCACAGCTATTTTAACTACACCGTTATTGCCAACCCTGCTTAAAATACTTAGAGTCGTCGCGCAGTTAAATGACAAATCACAAGGGCATTATAATGACCATCAATCTTGATGAACTTTCCATCGACGAACTGGAAAAACTGATCAAGCAGGCGGAAGCCGCACTGGATAAAAAGCGTAAGGCTGAGCTGAAAAATGCCCAGGCGGTACTGGAAAAGATGGCCAAGGAACTGGGCGTAGATCCTTCTGAACTGCTGAAGCCCAACGACAAGAAAAAGACCCCTCGCAAGAAAACGGCTGGCAAGAAAAAAGCAGGGGTACGCAAACCTGCTGCAGTGAAATTCCGCGACCCCAACAACAGCAGCAACACCTGGACTGGCCGCGGTAAACGTCCGCTGTGGTTGCAGGATGCGCTGGCCAAAGGCGCCAAGCTGGAAGATTTTGCGGTGTAAGGCAACGCCGACACGCTTGCACGTAAAGAAAAAGCGAACCCATCGGGTTCGCTTTTTTTATGGGTTCATCATCAATTGACGCAATCAGCATCAGCTTCCCGTAGGCGCGTCGCTCGCGGCGCGATCACAAAGTCGCGAGTTTCGAAAGGCAAAATCAGCAGATCTGATGGCTTAAAGGTTTTCGACACTCGTTACTCGCTCCTGACCAACAGGATCGCTCCACGCTGGCGCCGGTTGATAAACAAAGGCCGCAGTGTCTGCGGCCTCGATTTAGCGTGTTGCCTGTTGCGTTAATTACACATCCAGGTTCGATACCTGCAACGCGTTGGACTCGATGAACTGACGACGGGGATCCACATCATCGCCCATCAGGCAGGTAAAGATCTGGTCCGCCGCAATGGCGTCTTCGATGGTCACCTGCAGCATACGGCGGCTCTCGGGATCCATAGTCGTTTCCCACAGCTGCTCGGCATTCATTTCACCCAACCCTTTATATCGCTGGATAGCCGTACCGCGACGGGCCTGGATCATCAGCCACTCCAGCGCTTCCGCAAAGTGGCGAATCGGCCGCTGGGTTTCGCCACGCTGCACATAGGCATCCTCTGCCAGCAGGCCTTCCAGGGTCTCGCCCAGTGCCTTGATCTTCTGGTAGTCCGGAGACTGAAGAAAATCGATAGTCACTTGATATTCGCGGGGTACACCGTGAGCAAGTACTCGCACACGCGGCAAGAAGAGGCCACGCTCTTCGTCCTTGCGGGCACTGATGGTAAAGGTCTGGGTGGCATCCGTAATGGCATCCACACGCTTGCCCAGACTCTCACACCAGCTTTCCATGCCCGCCTGGTCTTTCAGGCTGTCTTCAGACAGGGAGGGCATGTAAATCATTTGCTCCAGCACTTCCTCAGGGAAGACCCGGGACTGACGATCCACAATTTTCATCACATTGCGGTATTCCGCAATCAGGTTGGCCAGCGGTTCACCACTGATCGGCGGCGCATCGTTACCCGGGTACAAGGAGGTCTTTTCCAATGCCAGGGTCGTGAGGTACTCCTCCATGGCCGGATCATCCTTGATATAGGTTTCCTGCTTGCCTTTCTTCACCTTGTACAGCGGCGGCTGGGCAATATACACATAGCCACGTTCAATCAGCTCTGGCATTTGACGGAAGAAGAAGGTCAGCAGCAAGGTACGAATGTGGGAGCCGTCCACGTCCGCATCGGTCATGATGATGATGCGGTGGTAACGCAGCTTTTCCACGTTGTATTCATCACGGCCGATACCGCAGCCCAGGGCCGTGATCAGGGTGCCCACTTCCTGGGAAGAGAGCATCTTGTCGAAACGCGCCTTTTCCACATTGAGGATCTTGCCCTTCAGCGGCAGGATCGCCTGATTCTTGCGATCGCGGCCCTGTTTGGCCGAGCCCCCCGCAGAGTCACCCTCCACAATGTACAGTTCAGAGAGGGCAGGGTCCTTTTGCTGGCAATCCGCCAACTTGCCTGGCAAGCCGGCAATATCCAGCGCCCCTTTACGACGGGTCATTTCGCGCGCCTTACGGGCCGCATCCCGTGCACGCGCGGCATCAATGATCTTCTGGGTAATGGCCTTGGCTTCACCCGGGTTTTCCAGCAGATAGTCCTGGAAAAGCTCTCCCATGGTCTGCTCTACCGCCCCCTTGACCTCGGAGGACACCAGCTTGTCCTTGGTCTGGCTGGAGAACTTGGGATCCGGCACCTTCACGGAAATCACCGCTGTCAGGCCCTCCCGCGCGTCATCACCGGACGGGTTGGCCTTTTCTTTCTTGAGCAGACCTTCCTTGTCCATGTAGTTGTTCAGGGTACGGGTCAACGCCCCCCGGAACCCCGCCAGGTGGGTACCGCCATCCCGCTGGGGGATATTGTTGGTGAAACAGAAGATGTTTTCCTGGTAGGAATCATTCCACTGCATGGCCACTTCCACGGCAATACCGTCTTCCTCACGGTCATACTGGAAGTGAAACACCTGATTCAGTGGCGTCTTGTTCTCGTTCAGGAAGCTGACAAAGGCACTCAGGCCCCCTTCATATTCGAACACTTCCTCTTCACCGCTACGCTCATCTTTCAGATGAATACGCACACCGGAGTTCAGGAAGCTCAGTTCACGCAGGCGCTTGGCCAGAATGTCGTAGTGGAACTTGATGTTGCTGAAGGTCTCAGCAGAAGGGCGGAAGTGGATGCTGGTCCCGCTGGAGTCCGTGTTACCTACGACATCCAGGGGTTTGTCCGGTACGCCATGACGGTAGATCTGCTCGTGGACCTGACCATTACGCCGAATCGTCAGCTTCAGCTCTTCGGAGAGGGCATTTACTACGGACACCCCTACACCGTGCAGCCCGCCGGATACCTTGTAGGTATTGTCATCGAACTTGCCGCCGGCGTGCAGTACGGTGAGGATTACCTCTGCCGCTGAAACCCCTTCTTCCTCATGGATATCCACCGGAATTCCGCGACCATTATCCTGAATGGAGACGGATTCGTCCGGGTGAATGACAACCTTGATCTCGGAACAGAAGCCAGCAAGAGCTTCATCGATGGAGTTATCCACCACCTCAAAGACCATATGATGCAGACCGGTGCCATCATCCGTGTCACCAATGTACATGCCGGGGCGCTTGCGAACGGCATCCAACCCTTTCAGCACCTTGATGCTGGATGAATCGTAATTTTTCTCCGCCATGCTCTTTCCTTATTCACTCCCGGTAAGGGATCGAAGCTTGCCATGTTCCACGTGGAACATTTTGCTCTCGATCGCCTGTAAAGCGTTGTTGTCATTCACGATGGCCGCCCATTGGGGCGCATCCAGCGCGGTTATCAATGTCTGGTGGCCCGTCATCGCCAGGTATTGAAGCAGACGGTGACGGTGCTCTTCGTCCAGCTCTGCGGCCAGATCATCCACCAGCAGGGTACATACCTTGCCCACTCGCTGTATCAGCGGTAACTGGGCCAACACCATGCCATACGCCACCAGCTTGGCCTGACCACGGGACAACCGGTCCCGGGCCACTACCTCACCGATATCAATGCGAATATCCGACCGGTGAAACCCCGCCTGGCTGAACCCCCTGCGGATATCGTCTTGCCGCAAGCGCTGCAGCGCAGCAAGAGTGTCTTCGCCTTTTTGGCGCCCGGTCTGCAGCCGTAAACGGATCTTCATGTCCGGCGATAGCACAGCCAGGGCGTCATCAAGTCCAGCCTGCAGTTCTTTCAAATAGCTGCGGCGTAACCCTTCGATTCTATCAGAAGTCTGCGCCAGTTGCTGATCCCAAAAGCCCAATTCCCGCGGGTTTATGCTGCCACTGCGTAAAAGCGCATTGCGTTGCTTCAACGCAGCATTGGCGGTGCGCCAGAGGGGCATAAACTCATGTTCCACGTGGAACATTCCCCAGTCCATAAAGCGGCGACGCAGAGCCGAAGCCCCAAACACCAGGTCCACGGAGCCGGGATGAAGCGCCAATACCGGAAGCAATGTGGCCACCTCACTGAGGGCCTTCGGGGTAGCACCATCCAGCTTGATCGCATCAATGCCGCCCGGCGTCCGGCGAACCCCAAGACGGCGAACACTTTCACCATCATGCACTTCCGCGTAGAGCGTCGCAGCTTCCGCCCCGTCACGCACAAGACGAGACAGGCGACCACCCCGAAACGAACGCCCGCCACTACCAATAAAATAGATCGCCTCTAGCAGGCTGGTCTTGCCACTGCCGTTATCACCCAGGATTACATTCAGGGAAGGAGACAGGCTGACATCCGCCTGACGGTAGTTACGAAAATCTCCCAGCTGGAGACGATTCAACATAAATCCGGATCCTGACCCCAAAGACAGCACTGGCACCAGCGCAAAACAACCGCACCGGCAAACGAATTGGACATTGATTGTAGCGCAGGCAGCCCCGGACTGCCTGCGCCCCCAAGCCACCTTTCTCCACAGCAAGACACAGGCTACCCACAGACCTATCCACAGGACAAAGAAACCCCTAGCCCAAGCTAAAGGAGCCTCTGAACAACTCCTTGCGTACCCAGTCTTTCAGGCTGGCTCACCCCCTCTATGGGCTAAAAGGTAAAGAGAGGCGCGCTTTTGAAGGTGTATATCCATCCATCGGCTCTTCACCTTCGAAAGAAGCGCAACAACGAGTGCGGGCCAGCCTGGAAGACCCTACGCTCCCTGACGAGCATACAGGCGCGGCCTGGAGCGCCCATCTGCTGCGCCTTGCCTCCACACCCTTACCCTCGAGACAAGACAGCTGCACGCTTCAGGACACGCGGAGCATGCAAGGCGTTATTCAGAGGCTCCTTGAATGAACCACGAGAAGGAAGAGGCTGACGCGCTCATCAACGATAAACCACAAAAAAGCCCGGCAAATGCCGGGCTTTTTCTATCCAGAACAGTCAGGTCACATCACAGCCGCATGGGCATCACCACATACAGTGCCGCTTTACTCTCCGGATCGAAGACCAGGGCACTGCTGTTGCTGTCACCCATCTCCAGTTCCGCCTGGGTGCCAGACATGGTATTCAGCACATCCAGCAGATAACTCACGTTAAAGCCGATTTCCAGCGGCTGGCCATTGAAGTCCACGGACACTTCCTCTTCCGCTTCTTCCTGCTCGGGGTTGTTGGCCACAATACGCAGGCTGCCTTCGGCCAGCTGGACACGCACGCCGCGGTACTTTTCATTGGAAAGAATCGCCACCCGGGCCAGCGCCTGGCGCAGGGTTTCACGATCGGCAATCACGTGCCGGGTGCCTTCCTTGGGAATCACACGATCGTATTCCGGGAACTTGCCATCGACCAGCTTGGAGGTGAAGGTAATCGCGCCCACCACGATCCGCACATGGTTGCGACCGATCGTCAGCCGCGCGACTTCACCGGCATCCCCAAGGATACGAGACAGCTCCATAACCCCTTTGCGCGGCAGAATGACAGAAGCCTCTTCTACCGGTGCCTCCAGCTCGGCATCGCACAATGCCAGGCGATGGCCATCGGTGGCAACCGCACGCAGACGGCCCGGCTTGAGCTCGAACAACATGCCATTGAGGTAGTAGCGAACGTCCTGCTGGGCCATGGAGAACGCGGTGCGGTCAATCAGGCTGCGCAGTACATTGGGCTGGATATCAAGCGTAGAACCCGCAGCATCTTCTTCCTGGTTGGGGAACTCGGAGGCGGGCAGGGTGGACAGGGTGAACCGGCTACGCCCGGAACGCACCAGCATGCGCTCGCCATCGACCTCAAACCGGATATCCGCTTCGGCAGGCAAGCTCTTGGCAATATCCACCAGCTTGCGTGCCGGCACTGTGGTTTCACCCGGCTGCATTTCCCCTTCCAGCGGCAGGCGAGCGACCAGCTCCAGTTCCAGGTCCGTGCCCGTCATGGAAAGCTGCCCATCGCCCACTTCCAGCAACACATTGGAGAGCACCGGCAGGGTCTGACGTTTTTCCACCACCGCAGCCACCTGCTGCAAGGGCTTGAGGAGCTGTTCTCTATTGATTGAGAATTTCATCGCGCTATCCCGTTCTGGTTACCTTCCTGGATGTGGTCCCTGCTCAGGACGTCAGCGTCCGCAGCAGGTTCTGATAATCTTCTTCAATTTCCGGGCTGGATTCCCGTAACTCCAGCACCTTACGGCAGGCGTGCAGTACGGTGGTGTGATCCCGGCCACCAAAGTTCTCACCGATTTCCGGCAGGCTGTGGCTGGTCAACTCCTTGGAGAGCGCCATGGCCACCTGACGTGGACGCGCCACCGAGCGGGTTCGCCGGGGCGAAAGCAGATCGTTGATCTTGATCTTGTAGTACTCGGCCACAACCCGTTGAATATTGTCGATACTGATCTGCCGCGCCTGAAGGGCAATCAGGTCCTTCAACGCTTCCTTGATCAGCCCGATATCGATCTGCGCACCCGTAAATCGCACATGGGCGATCACCCGCCGCAGCGCCCCTTCCAGTTCCCGTACATTAGACCGGATTCGTTGCGCAATAAAGAAGGCGGCATCATTGGGCAGGTCGACCTTGGCCTCTTCCGCCTTCTTCTTGAGAATCGCGACACGGGTTTCCAGCTCCGGCGGCTCCATGGGCTGAGACAACCCCCAGCCAAAGCGACTCTTGAGACGCTCTTCCAGGCCGTCCACTTCCTTCGGGAATTTGTCGCAGGTAAGGATGATCTGCTGCCCGTTTTCCAGCAGAGCATTGAAGGTATGGAAGAACTCTTCCTGGGACTGCTCCTTTCCTGCAAAAAACTGAATATCATCAATCAACAGGGCATCCACACTACGGTAGAAGCGCTTGAACTCATTGATGGTCTTGTTACGCAGCGCCGAGATCATATCCGCCACAAAGCGCTCACTGTGCAGGTACACCACCTTGGCATTGGGGTTACGGCGCATCAGCTCGTTGCCCACCGCATGCATCAGGTGAGTCTTGCCGAGCCCCACACCGCCATACAACAACAGCGGGTTATAGCCATGGCTGGCCGGGTTCTCCGCTACCTGCTGGGCCGCCGCCGCCGCCATGCGATTCGACTTGCCCTCGACAAAGGTGGAAAACGTAAAGCCGGTATTGAGATTGCTACGGTGCTTGCGGGCACCACCGACTTCCGCCACGGGGGGACGAGACTCAGGAGCCTCTTGATGCGCCTGAATGCCATTGAAGGGCTGGGAGGCAGGGCGAGCCGTGGCAGGCTCTGCCGCGGGCGCCACAGGCGCAGGAGCAGGGCGGCTGGAACCGACCTCCAGACGCAATTGCGGCAACGGCCCTGACTGCATCTCACCCAGTACCTCGCCAATCCGGTCCAGGTACTTGTCGCGCACCCAGTCCACCACAAAGCGGTTGGGCGCAAACAGGGTCAGCTCGGCACCATCTGCGGACGCCGCAACCTGTAGCGGGCGGATCCACATGTTGTATTGCTGTGACGGCAACTCATCTTCGAGCCGCGTCAGACAGCGTTGCCAGAGCTCTTCAGACACAAAAACCGCCTTGCTCGCTTGTCGTTATACAGAGAAAGAGGGCTCAAGGTGAACCCGAATCGAGCCAGCCATTCTACCCTCAGGCAGGCGCATCTATCCACAGGGCAAGAGGCATTTTTTGCAATCATTCACTCTGTGGATAACTACGACTATAACCATGTGAATTCCCACAGGGACAACCCCGTGGATAACCACAGGGATGACTTATACACACAGTTAATGACAGGTCTTCCCCGCATCATCCCCGCAGACAACACAAGGTAGTACGCAAGTTATAATTACACCAAGATATTGAATTTATTGTGTTTTCAAGACTTACCCACTGAATCCGGCGAGCCCTATAACTACCAATACAACTAATAAATACTTAAATATATAAATTCTATTAACAGTGACCGTTTCAAAAGGGGTCGAACATGCTCAAGGTTCAACCCTCAATCCGTAAAGGGCGTGAATCAGAGCGGTAATGAATCGGATGAAGTGTTGGGGGGCCTCCACAGTCAGCGGTTGGAGCGTCGGTTATTCGCTTCGCTCACCCTGCGGGCATTCCTTCGCTGCGCTCCGTGAACGTGCAATTCCACGCCTGGGCTAAAAACCGTTTCAGCACAGGAGACATTGCACCCACAAAGAAAAGCCATGTTTGCTGTCAGGCTCCAGTGAGCGGGAACACCCCAAAGATCCGCCCCTTCCGGCGACAATCCCGTCACCCAATATCGTTGACACTGCGGGCAGGATTCCCTAGACTTGCCGCCCTTCTAAATAGCAGTCTATTTCCACAGGTAAGACGCCATGAAACGTACATTTCAGCCCAGCGTACTGAAGCGCAAGCGCGCCCACGGTTTCCGTGCCCGTATGGCCACCAAGAATGGTCGCAAGGTACTGGCTGCTCGCCGTGCCAAGGGTCGCAAGCGGTTGGCTGCCTAAGCCAACCGTTTTCTCCTGCCCTCCGGCTGAGGTAACTGTGCCTTTGTCCCAGGCCTTTACCCGGCAACACCGACTTCTCACCGGTTCCCACTATCAGGCTGTTTTTGACCACGCTTCCTGGAAGGTGGGCAATGCTTCGTTTTTGTTGATGGCAAAAGCCTCAGAGGAACCCCTGCCTCGACTGGGTCTGGTGATTGGACGCAAGCGCGCCAAACGGGCAGTTGACCGGGCCTGTATCAAGCGCCGAGCCCGTGAACAGTTCCGGCTTCGCCAACAGAGCCTTCAGGGTCTGGATATTATCTTGCTGGTCCGCGGTCGTGTGGATCACCCCGATCCTGCCCTCGTCAGCCAACAGCTAGGCCAGCTTTTCGACAAGCTGCTTGCCAAGTGCCGGCAGGCTTGAGAAACTGCGGCCCGTTTTTCACGCCAAAGATAAGCCTCTTATGGAAATCCCGCGCGCCTTAGTGATTACTGGCATTGCCATCGTCTCCTACCTGATGATTCAGGCTTGGCAGAAAGACTATGCCAACCCCACCCAACCCGCTGCTACCGAGCAAGTGGCTGACGCCGGCAACGCGTCCCCCGATCTTCCGGCTCCCCAGTCTGATCTGGGCCAGGATAATGGGGTGCCCTCTGCGCAAGCCGAAACCGCAGCGGCTGACGCACTGGGCCTGCCTGCGGTGGAAAACACGCAGACCTCCGCCTCGTCACGGCACATTGAAGTCAACACCGACGTATTGCGAGTCGAAATCGACCTGCAAGGTGGGGATATCGTACGGCTGGCGCTTCCTGACTACCCCATTCATGTCGAGACACCAGATCAGCCATTTGTGCTGATGGAGCAGGATGCTACCCGTACCTATGTTGCCCAGAGCGGCCTGGTGGGGACTAACGGCACCGATTCCAGCGCGGGCCGACCACTGTGGTCAGCAGCGTCGGAACGCTACACCCTGAATGAAAGTGACAATGAGCTGAACGTTGACCTGACCCTGAGCCAGGACAATGGTGCGCAAATCATCAAGCGCTATACCTTTGAAAAAGGCAGCTATCTGGTCCGTGTCAGCCATATCGTCCGCAACCAGGGCAATAGTGAATGGTCCGGGGCCCTGTACGGGCAGATCAAACGCGATGGCAATGACGATCCGGGTCTGGCCAAGCAGGGCTGGGCGCCCATGCCGACGTATCTTGGGGCCGCCTACTGGGATACCGAAAAGCCCTACAACAAGCTGGACTTCGATGACATGCAGGAAAGCCCGCTGAACCTCACGGTAGAGGGCGGCTGGCTGGCCATGGTGCAGCATTACTTTGTCTCAGCCTGGATTCCCGACCCGCAGCAGCGTAACCACTATTCCAGCGTCTACCTGAATCAGCGTGATCAGTACCTGCTGCGTTTTGTGTCCCCCACCGTGAAAGTGGCGCCGGGCGAAGAAAAAGTCCTGTATGCCGAGTTTTATGCCGGGCCGAAAACCCAGGATCACCTGGAAGCCATCAGCCCGGGCCTGAACATGACCGTGGACTATGGCTGGCTGTGGTTTATTTCCCAGCCGATCTTTGCCCTGCTGGTGTTCCTGCAGAGCGGCGAAGTGTCCATTTTCGGCATGGATATCGATATCGGTGGCGGCGTCAGCAACTGGGGCGTGGCGATCATTCTGCTGACCTTCATCATCAAGGCGATCTTCTTCAAGCTTAGCGCGACCAGCTATCGTTCCATGGCGAAGATGCGCAAGGTGGCTCCCGAGATGCAGCGCATCAAGGAGCAAAACAAGAACGATCGTCAGAAAGCGCAGATGGAAACCATGAAGCTGTTCCAGCGGGAAAAGATCAACCCGCTGGGTGGCTGTCTGCCGATGCTGGTGCAGATGCCGGTGTTCATCGCCCTGTACTATGTGCTACTGGAATCGGTGGAGCTGCGCCAGGCGCCGTTCTTCCTGTGGATCAATGACCTGTCGGTGATGGATCCCTATTTCGTGCTGCCGATCCTGATGGGCGCCTCCATGTTCCTGCAGACCCGCCTTAACCCGACCCCGGCGGATCCCATGCAGGCCCAGGTGATGAAGTGGATGCCGATCGTGTTCTCCGTCTTCATGTTGTGGTTCCCGGCTGGTCTGGTGCTGTACTGGCTGACCAACAATATCCTGTCCATTGCCCAGCAGTGGGTCATCACCAAAAACATCGAAAAAGGCAACGACTAACGTCGTTGCCGGGATTTGAGCCTCAAAGCCATGGCTCAACCTCCCCGTAGGAGCGCCGCTCGCGGCGCGATCCCCAACGCCCAATATCGCGCCGCGAGCCTTTTAAACTCGTGACATTTCGCCCTTTTTAGGTTTTCCTTGCGGCTTGTAGCTTGCCGCTTGTCGCTTTTTTCCATGCCCAATTCCGCTGACACCATCGTTGCCATTGCTACCGCCCCCGGTCGGGGTGGGGTGGGTGTGGTGCGTCTGTCCGGGCCTGCAGCCCCTGGCATCTCAAAATCAATCTGCGGCGATCGCGAACTGACCCCGCGCCTGGCGCACTTTGCCCGCTTTCGGGATGCGGCAGGACAGGTCATCGACGAAGGCCTGGCCATCTATTTCCCCGCGCCACACTCCTTTACCGGTGAAGACGTGGTGGAATTGCAGGGGCATGGCGGCCCCGTCATTCTCGATTTGCTGGTGAAGGCGTGTATTGATGCCGGTGCACGGCAGGCCCGCGCGGGGGAGTTCTCTCAACGGGCCTTCCTGAATGACAAGATGGACCTGACCCAGGCGGAAGCCATCGCCGACCTGATTGATGCCGGAACAGAAGCCTCTGCCAGAGCCGCGCTCAATTCCCTCCAGGGCGCTTTTTCCAGCGAAGTGAATCAACTGGTAGAAGACCTGATCGGCCTGCGTATCTATGTGGAAGCCGCCATCGACTTCCCGGAAGAGGAAATCGACTTCCTGTCAGACGGCAAGGTAGCCTGTGACCTGCAAGCGGTGCACCAGCAATGCCTGCGGGTACTGGATGAGGCCCGGCAAGGCCGGTTGGTCCGAGAAGGGATGACCCTGGTCATTGCGGGCAAACCCAATGCGGGCAAATCGTCCCTGATGAACGCCCTGGCCGGGTTCGATGCGGCGATCGTCACGGACATAGCGGGCACTACCCGGGATGTGCTGCGCGAATCCATTCAGATTGATGGCATGCCGCTGAACCTGATCGATACCGCCGGCCTGCGTGACAGTGCCGATGTGGTCGAGCAGGAAGGTATTCGCCGGGCCTTTGCTGAAATCAAAAAAGCCGACCGTTTGCTGGTCATGGTAGATTCCCGGGAACAGTCAATAGATCCACAGGATATCCACAGCCTGTTGCCGCAGAGTCAGCAACAGCTGGAGGATCTGGCGCTTCCCATCACCGTGATCCTCAACAAAGCGGACTTGTCGGGCTTGCCCTGTGGGCCGCGTTCGGACGGTTGCTTTGTACTGTCCGCTTCCACTGGAGAGGGGCTCCCGGCCTTCCGTGACCACCTCAAACAGGTGGCAGGCTACCAGGGGGAAGGGCAAAGCCGATTCTCGGCCCGCCGCCGCCATATTACTGCGCTGGAGCAGGCCCTGCAGGCCCTGGAAAACGGCCGGGCGCAACTGCATAGCCATGCCGCAGGCGAACTCCTCGCCGAAGATCTGCGCGCCGCCCAAAAAGCGCTGGAAGAGATCACCGGCGCCTTCACCGCCGATGACCTGCTCGGCCGCATCTTCTCCTCCTTCTGCATCGGCAAATAACCCACCTCGAAACTCACAGCCGTAGCAGCGTCGCTGGCGGCGCGATTACCCAGTATGCACATGCAGCGGCAGCAGGAACCCATCCCCCGTAAACGTTTGATAAACAAAGCGTTTCCTAAACAACCCGTCTACCCGATTGGCCAAATACATCGCATTTCTGACCATTCCGCCCATCCGGCGACAAACGGAAAATCTTCTTACAAAACAAGGCAATAAAACTGCGTATACAAAATAACGCTTGCTGATCATTGTTTGGCCAGTACGATCGCGCCACCGTGTGTAAAGCTATAGAAACTGTCTGTGAATATTTGTTAACAGATAGGAAATAAGAATAACGTATATGTATATGGGAGAGTGCGTCATGCAGACGATGCGTCAGTGCATGCGTGAAGTGTGCTATTCGGCACGGGCAGGATTGCTCGGCCTGCTGGCCCTGTTGCCATTGTGCAGCCTGGCAGCGATGGAGCGCATGGATGACGCTGCCATGTCCGATGTCAGCGGAGCCGGCATTGCCTTGGGCTTTGAAGATTTTCGCTGGCTGACCAAGCCAACCAGTTACTTCGAACAAATGGGAACGGATCCCGTTGGGGATACCACCTTTCAACGTGCTGACATGCGCTGGTATGGGCTCAGTATCACTGCAGTTCCAGATGGCTCCTCTGGTAATGAAGGTTTTCATTGGGACGCGTCCACCGGCTCCTTTGGCAGCGCCTGCACCGGAACGGGCTTGGCGTGTCCTCTCGGAGGGGTGATTCCCGATTTCTCCCCCTATGATAATCCCTATGTACTGCGGGCTTTTTCCCCCACGGGATACAGCTACGACGGAACTGTTCTGAACAGTGATCCGGATAATCCGGACAAGACGGTATACGAATACGTCGCGCCGACACAGCAGCCCTACTATAACTTTGCCTTTTGGGGAGAAATTGAAGCAGGACGCACTGGAGCGAATGAAAATCTGGAGACCGGTTCTGGCGATTTTCTCAAAACTCAGACCCTGATTCAGGGTAATGCCGCGGGCTCAATATTCAGGATGTTTCAACACACCCAGCCAGGGAATGAAACATTCGCGATTATGTACCACAGCCATTTGCGCGGGGATTTCCGCTTTTCGGCTGCCCAACATAACGGTGGCGCAGGCAATAACGGCAGTGATGTCATCGGGGTTCCTGTCATCTTTGATGAACAGGAAGGTCTACATTTCAAGAATGTGGATGCCTTTATTCCTCTGGGACAGCTCTTTTACCAGGCGTTGACCCTGGATGCCGTACCGCAACAAGACGGTAATTTTATTCTTGAAATTCCCTATCTTAGAGACCCCTCTATTCCAACAAGTAACCCCCTTAATGCGGCCATGGAGCATTTCTATTCATTTGCTGTTCCGGAGACAACTGCAGACTCAAATGATCCGAATGGTCACACCTTGGCAGGGTTTATTACCGCACGATTGGCACTTCTGGAAAGTACCCCAGGCGCGAATATTGGTGCTTATAAAAACTATGTCAGCAGTACTTATGGCATCCCGTTAGCAGACATAGAACTACCTGAAAGCTACAACGTGACTCACGGTTATTCACGATGGGGAGACTGGTATCCATGCCGTGGAATTGGTTGCCCGTCTGTTCACACAGGGAATGCCTCGCACCCCGATCGAAATATATTTAATTCGACTAGTGATGGTGTCTTTTTCAGGAAATGTACAGGGTGTAATGACTTTGATGCATTTGCCTACATGATCACAGCGGTTGATGTTCGGCCTGGAAATAACCAGTACACCTGCCCGGGTGGAAGCAGCTGTGGTTCATACACACCACGCGGAATATCTGCCTCAAGTCGAACAGATAATGGCCGCTACTATGCGCAGTCTGATTCTTGTAGTGCAGGAACGGGAAGCAATGCCTATCGCTGCGGGTATGGCGGAAGCTACAGCATTAATGCTGGCAGTCGCTATACCCATGCTTCAAGACAAGATCCTTCAGAGCTGTTTGACGTATCCAGTCAGGCTCCGGCCGCAGGCCTCCCTGTCATTCGTACAGATGTTGTGAATCTTGGTGATGCACGCATTGAAGGGATGCAGATTAATTATATGAAATTTACCAGTTACGGTGCCGGAGCTCCGTAGGGATTCCATTATGAAAATAACAATATCCCGGAAAATGATGCACTGGATCTTCACTACCCTGCTGATGATCTCTTGTACGAATGTGGATGCATTCCGTCACACTATGACTGAGATGGATGACGACTCACTGCGTGATGTATCAGGGCAAGGCCTTTTCGTTGCGGACATGGTCCGAGGGGATGAATTAACTGGGGCAAATGAATACTCAACCCCATTTAATTTTTACCGTATCGGAATGGACGGTGAGATGCAGCTCAATCTCAATATGTCCAAACTTCAGCTCGGTTGCGGCGGCATCAATGACCACCTTTCGGGTCATGCTGGCTGTGATATTGATATTGATTACGTGACGATGATGGGGCGCGATGGATATGAGGCCGGAGATTCCCAGAGCCCGGTGATACTGGACCGTCCGTACATGGAATTTGCCATTAAAAATGATGATACCCGGACCATGAGAGAGGTGGTGGGTATCAAAATTGGTGCCGCCACGGTCAATGGATTTATGGCTACTGGTCGTCGTTACTATCAGGGTGTCACCAACGAAGAGAACAATGGATTCGCCAGTTCATGCAATCCTTCAGCGGCTACAGGATCCGGAGTTGTCGGATGCCACTCCGGGCTCAATACCGTGAGTGGATTCCTGGGTACAGACTTGTCACTGACTATGAGGGTGAAGGCAAATATTTGTGCATTGGGGATAGTCTTTGGTGCATGCCTTGGTGCTATTGGGCTTGATGCATGGGGCTGTACAGGGCGGACCGCCACTAACGTGGATTTGTGCGGTACCAACCAGAGTGATTCTGTGTTTGTTGATCTTGCCGGTACCAGGATGCAAACGTTGGGGTTACGCGCCGCAGAACTTACGCTGAATGGCAGCGGGGTGGTGGCTGCGTTACAGGCGTTGGGATTAAATGATGTGTATGCACAGCTGAATACTGATGCCCGAAGTGTGCATGGTCTGGCTTTTGTGGATACCAGTGATTTCTTCCTTTCGTTCCAGAGAGAGGCTGTGGCTTACCCGAGGTACAGCAAAATTACGCCGACGGAAGAATTTACCCAGAATGGTCAGATGGGGGTGGCGCTGGACGCATGTGCAACAACGAATATGGATACGTCTCGTTGTCATAGTGCTTATGCCGTTCCTGCCAATACAGGGTGGTGGCTGAATGCACCAAGTGCAAAGTTGGTAGATGTATTCAATGATGATTTTGATTTGGGTAATCAGACCGTTATCGATGTATTGCCCCTTCTGGCAGCGCCGGGTTTTCTGATTGAGCACCCGGAGTTTCAGATGCAAAGGGCACAGAACTGTTATGGATCCAGCACGTTCTGCTGATAGGGGAGGCAAGATAATGAAAATAAAATTCCTTCCGTTTTATTTGTTCATATGGATATTCGCTCCGATACAGGTTGCCGCTGAGACATTACGTCCAATGCAAGACGAAGAGTTGGAAGCGGTCACAGGCAAGAATGCAATCCAGCTTTCCTTAAAGATGCACAACAATGTGGAAGTTCAGGACGATAACCATGTGGCATTAAGCCATTGCAATACTGCGCCTGGCACATATAACCCTTGCCGGTTAGGGATGGAGTTTGTTGACAAGGAAAGAAACTGGCTGGTGATGAAAGAATTTTATGGATATCTCAACCTGGTGGATATCCGCTTGGAAGGGGTGAAGCTGCCTTCCAGTTCCACTGCGCATACCTCCTACTATGATCCGGATCGCTTCAAACGTGAGGATGGCACCTGCATGATTGCAGGATGTGATCCGCGGGGACTGGCGGCTATTGAAATGACTTACCCCTCGGCAAAGGGAACGGGTGAATATGGAGACATGCTCACCTTCCTGAATGTGGGAAGAATGACGGTAGAGGTGAATGACCCGGGGGCGACATACAGTGATGCAAGTAATCCCCATACGCCTGATGACATTGCAGATTTCGGTTTTATGCAGGAACAGAATCAGGGGGTAGCAAATGCATTCCGCATCAGTGACAGTGCGGGTCCGAATGCAAACATGCAGGTACGTTTTGACGGGAGGGCGTTGATTTATGGTTTCTAGAACGCTTTCGTTGTTATGGCTGGTGCCAGCATCATCACTGGCATTAACCCCGCTGGATGATACTTCGCTGTCTTCGGTAAACGGTCGAGATGGTTTGACGGTCAATTTGCAAAGTCCGGATGGTATCCATATTGACCGGATTACCTGGGAGACAGATCAGGGAATTGCTAATCAGGAGGCACTGACGCATTTTCGCGATCTTTCCTGGGAGGGCGATGGCGGACCCATGCAATCGACCTTCACTTTTGATGTGGGAAGTGATGGTAGTAATCCCATGGTCGCCATGAACTATACCTGGCAGCCAGGTTTTTACCGTATCGGCGGCTTCACTCTCGAAACTCCTACAAACAAGGCATTCGCCAACCAGTCTCTGGGACAGCTTGGCTTGTATTCCCAGGGAGGGATCAGTCTGTCCAACCGTGGGTTGTTCAATGCGGATGGTGACTTTGCCCAGTTAGACTTCAACATGACGGGAGATCTGATTCTGCGGCAGGGCGGTCCGGGTGTGGCGGAATTAAGCTTCGGTAATCTGGTGTTTGAAAATCGCTTTACCAATGGCGCGGCAGGGGGGCACGCGGCAGGGAATGGAACGATTGGGATTACGGCTGATGGCTTGCTGATCCAGGCTGATCATACCTATACCGATCTGAGTTTCGATTTAATGTACAAGCAAAACCCTGTGGATTTTGATCGGGCAGGCCGATCACCTCTGGTTCATCTGGGTTGGAAAGGGGGTCTATCCAATGCGCAAATGGAGATTCTTCCGGGGGGGGTGAGCTATAACCTTGTGGGCAATAGCTGGGATTACACAGCAAACCGATCCGAAGGATTATTGTTCCGTTCGCAATGGGATTTTGATTCTGATTTTGGCCTGGCAATTGGTCATGCTGACGGTGACAGAACTCGCCTGACACTTTCGGACTGGACCAAGCTTGGCGGAACAGCAGGACCGATGCTGTCCATGGATGTCATTCTGGATATCCTGCAGAACAATACCGGGCCATCAGGGCTATGCTTCGGCAGTACCTTGACCAGTGGTCAGCCCAACCAATCGCTGTGTGAGGCCAATGGTGGCGAGTTCCTGGATACTCGCGTGGCAGCCAATGATTCTGCTTTCGCGTTTCTTGTCCGTAACGGCCACCTGCATGCTTATAGCAGTAAAATGAACGTACAAAATCCGGTGAGCGGATGGGATCAGGATTATGACTTCGGCCTGATTCTGACCATGGGGAAACTGGATGCGGATGTACTGATTTATCCCCGTGGTGCTTACAGTGGTAACGGCTTTACGGGGACTGAAGGGTTAAAGCTGGACATTAACTTGTTGGCACAGTCTCCGGGGTATTGGGATAAGGCAAACAGTTCGGATCCCACGGTAAGAGCAACGGCGGGAGACAATTGGGCGACCAATTCCCATTTGATGTTTGCGAATACCAACACTGGTGTGGGTGTCGGTATCCTGAACAATGATGTGCTGTGGCAAACCCGGGATATGTTTATCCGCATCGGCGATACCGACATGGCATTTCCCGATATGCCCAGCGGTATCATGCTAAGCAGTGATACGTTTGCCCGCTACTATCTGCGGGGGCTTTTTGGCGCGGGGGATCTCAATGATCTGGGGAACAACACCGCGAATGTCGCACTTTGGCAATTCAATCTGGCCGCCAGTCAGTACCGGTTCGTTCTCTATCCCAGTACCAAGGCGTACACGGTACCCGATGGTTCCGGTGGAACCACATCCGAAACCTTGTCTACCATCGGCTTCGCCGGCTTCTTCCACCTGGATGGCAGTTCCTATTTGAGTCTGGCGGAATCCTCCAGCCCGCAAGCCTCCTTCAATCTCTACAATGTAGAGGGAAGTTTGGGATGGAAAGACGGTAACGTGGTCATGAAGTCGGGTGACCAGAATCTGGATGGAGCGCCTACCATTACGATTGAAAATCAGTTGTTGATTGGCGAAAGCGTCAACTTTGGCAATGGCCCGGGTAATCCACTGATCGGTAACGTGGGATTTGGGGATCAAAACTACGGACGTATCGCTATGCCTGGCGGAATCTGGAATAGCGAGATTGTAGCCAAGGTTCCCTAGGAAAACTGAACAGCATAAGACCTGTTTCCGGTGTTAACCGGAAACAGGCAAAGCAGACATCAGCAGGTGGGCTGTTCCGCTCCATGCCATGCGAATTTCTTGAACGGTTCATCAACCGGTGTATTGGCCAGATGGTTGGTGTAATTACTCATCACCTTTTGTGCCAGCCCAAGAATAATCTCGAGAACATGTCGCTTTTCAAAGCCGGCACCAAGAAAGCTGTTGATCGCTTCTTCACTGACCTCACCCCGGTCGCGAACCACTGCAAGAGTGAAGTCACGGAGTGCCTCCAGCCTGTCGGTAGGCAGAGGTGTCTTGTCACGTAATGCATTGGTGATGCGGTCGTCTACTTTCATGGATTTGGCGATGCCGGTGTGTGCGGGAACACAATAGTGGCAGGCATGTTCCACATTAATGGTCTGCCAAACGACGGTGATTTCATCATCGTTAAAGCTGGTTTCAAGAAACAGGGAATGCAGTTTTTGGTACCCCTCCAGCAGTCCCGGGGCCTCCGCCATTACCGCATGCAAATTCGGAATCATGCCAAAGCTTTTCTGTGACGCCTTCAAGAGGGCTTGGCTGGCCTCAGGGGCGCTGTCTTCTGTATGCAGCTGAAAATCCGTCATGGGGACTCCTCAGTAAAGGTTTGTTTTTGAGTGATTGCTCAAATACAGGATCAAACCCTAACAGCATTGTGTGGAATCTCAACCTTTTTTGAGTGAATACTCAAAAAAGGAGTAAAATGCATTGCATTCGAGGCGATTGACCCACCAGAGGAGAGAAAGGTTTTGCCAAGACCAATGCGCCAAGACCGCCAAGAGTGTCTACAACGCGCCATGGCCCTGTTCTGGGACAGGGGTTATCACGCGACCTCCATGAAAGACCTGGAACAGGTCCTGGATATGCGCCCGGGCAGTATCTATGCCGCCTTTGGAAGCAAGGAAGGCCTTTATAGTGAAGCATTGACGTTGTATGCCAGAGACATGGCCAGCGAGTTTTCCCAACGGGTCTCCAGCCAGTCCAGTGTGCTCAATGCGCTGGCCAGCTATGTGAGGGAGCTGGGTAAACTGAATCGTGACAAGCTGCCTTCCTGTGCCTGCATGCTGGTGAAAGGGTTGCTGGAAACGGGGGAAAGCCACACCTTGCAACGGCAAATCGAGGCCAGTCTGTCGGGTATGGAAGGCCTGTTCCGACAGGCTTTTCAGCACGCCATCGAGAACAGCGAAATAGCCCGGTCTGGCGAGGACCGCTATCAGCCGGAGCGATTGGCCAGGTGGTTGCAGTTTTCCATCATGGGCCTGCGTGCCTATGCTCAGCGGTCCGGGAATCAGCGCGGGCTTCAAGCCCTGGCGAATGATCTGGCAGATGACGTTTTGAGACTAGGAACCCTCTGACCAGTGCCTTGATGTCTTGCCTGCCGTTTGAAGACCGGCAAGGCTTGGGAGAGCGGGCTTGTTGGGCGGCTAGAACGCGACTGCGATTCCCAGCCCCGTTTCATTATCCACGCTGTCGTTATCCAGGGCGCCGCGGCCATAAAGATCGAATTGAATCGTCGGAGTCAGCATCCAGGTAAGACCGCCGCCTGCGCGATGATTATCGTCACCGTTTTCGTCGTTCCGGCTTAGGCCGGCGTCAAGAAAGACCGCCCATTGCTCGTTGAGCCGTGCGTGCCAGCTTGGCACCACGGTAGTCCACTTTTCGTTACCTCTGTCGTCATAACGAACACTGAGTTGCAGCTGGTGTCGGTCGTCAAGCCACCAGCCTCCACTGATTGCCATGAAGCTGCCATCTTCTTCATTACTGAAAGCGTCGCTGGCGGTATCCAGCAGCATGCCGCCGAGCAATGCTGCGCGAAAGATGTCGCCCCGGTAGAGGGACAATTTGAGACCCAGGCTGCTGTCGCCCATTCCATCCAGTTCGCTGGACTGTTTTCCGGTGGTGTATTCCTGATAACGGTAACTGTTGATACCGACCTGAATTTCCATCTTCGGGATAACACGCAATCGCAACAGGGTATTGAAGTCCAGGGTCGTAATTTCCGGACTGCTGCGCATGTCCAGTGTCGCGTCAGGGAGCCCCTGTTCAATGGCGATGCGGTATTTGCCTAGCAGATCCGGGTTCAGTCCCAGTCCTGGTCGTTCGAAAGCCGGGGCGGCCACGCCCGGGCCAGCAACAAGCAACAGTAGGGGGGGTACGCAAAGCCAGCGGGGCATCGACTCTTCACTCCTTTGAAGAACATGCAGGCAGACAAATCGGAAAAGGCACCCTAGCACCGCCAGAACCGGCTTCACCATTAACCGAAAGAATTAACCGTGCCAGGGGATGACGAGATTGCTAGACAGGGTGTCTACATGGCGTAGTATTTTGTAACCGTTCCGGGTTTGCCGCAGGTGACCTGCGGGGAAGGCTGTGCCACCCTTGGGGGCCGGCATACTGGTGAGTAGGTGGAACACCCTGCCGCCGTCGGAACGATAATAATTGCCATATTTATGGACCTTTGGAGAGTCAAAATGAGTAGCGACCTGAGCATTCAGCGCAGTGCTTCCGCCGTGGAGCCGGCACTGGTGATCAACCGTATCCTGGAAGCGGGGGTGCGCAAGGCGCCGAACCAGACCATCACCTACAATGGTCGTGATTACACCTACCGCGAGTTTGAGGAGCGGGTTCATCGTCTGGCCGGGGCGCTGGCCGCCCAGGGCATCAAGCCCGGTGACACCGTCGCCGTCATGGACTGGGATACCAACCGCTACCTGGAAGCCTTCTTTGCAATCCCGATGATGGGGGCTGTGCTGCACACCGTAAATGTACGGTTGAGCCCGGAGCAGATCCTTTACACCATCAACCACGCCAAGGATGACGCTATCCTGGTGAACAGCGAATTCCTGCCGGTGCTGGAAGAGCTGAAAGACCGTATCGAGCCGGTGAAAACCTATATCCTGCTGGACGATGACGGGGTCAAAGGCAGCGACAGCCTGCCCCTGGCGGGGGAATACGAGGCGCTGCTGGCCGACGCACCGGCCCGCTATGCGTTCCCGGAGCTGGACGAAAACACCCGCGCCACCACCTTTTACACCACCGGCACCACCGGCCTGCCCAAAGGGGTGTATTTCTCCCACCGTCAGCTGGTGCTGCATACCTTTGCCGGTCGTAACACCATGTCCGGTGTCGGTCAGGGTCGCTTCAACGAAGACGACGTCTATATGCCGATTACCCCCATGTTCCATGTGCACGCCTGGGGGATTCCCTACATGGCGACCCTGATGGGCGTGCAGCAGGTATACCCGGGCCGTTATGAGCCGGCTACCCTGCTCAAGCTGCTGGTCAGCAAGAAAGTCACCTTCTCTCACTGTGTCCCCACCATTATCCAGATGCTGTTGCAGGCGGAAGCCGCCAAGAGCGTGGACCTGAGTGGCTGGAAAGTGATCATCGGCGGTTCGGCCTTGCCCAAGGCCCTGGCCATGGGGGCGCTGGAGCGAGGTATTGATATCTATACCGGTTACGGCATGAGCGAAACCTGCCCACTGCTGACCCTCGCACAGTTGACCCCGGAGCTGGAGAACGCCGACCTGGAAACCCAGGCCGACTACCGCACCCGCACCGGTCGCCCGGTGGCCATGGTGCAGTTGCGAATCGTCGATGGCGAGATGAACGACGTCCCTCACGATGGCAAGAGCCAGGGGGAAGTGGTTGTCCGCGCCCCCTGGCTGACCCAGGGTTATCTGAACGATCCGGAAAAGTCCGAAGAGCTGTGGGCGGGTGGCTGGTTGCACACCGGTGACGTGGCGGTGATGAGCGACGATGGTTGGCTGAAGATCGTTGACCGCATCAAGGACGTGATCAAGACGGGCGGCGAGTGGGTCTCCTCCATTGATCTGGAAGGCCTTGTCCTGCAACACCCCGGTGTGGGTGAGTGTGCAGTGGTCGGCGTGCCGGATGCCAAGTGGGGCGAACGCCCGGTGGCGCTGGTGGTGAAAAGCGGTGATGCCGACGAAGAGGGTATCAAGGCCCTGATTGCCGACTATGCCGAGAAAGGCATCATCAGCCGTTATGGCATCCCGGACCGGGTGATTTTTGTCGATGCCCTGCCGCGTACCTCCGTGGGCAAGCTCGACAAGAAGAAGATGCGGGCGGAAATGGTGTAAGAAGCCCTGGCAAATACGGTGGTTCGACCGCGAAGGGTCAGCGACGCTTGGCGCGTCGCGGTGGAACCACCGTTCGCTCAGAACAGCGACCTGCAATCAGCGTTGCCACGATAACCACGACGAATACGCTGTAGGAGCGGAGGTTCCGCCGCGAAACCGTACTCTGGAAACCCCACCTTAACCGCAGTGCATGACGACGCACGAAGCATCCCCCGGTTTTATCTCTTTGCCCTCTGTGGTGATGAGCGCTTTGGAGCACCTTTCCGGCAAGACACCAGCAGATCAAGGCGCGATATTCGCAAAGAATGTATCCAGGAATGAATTAGCTTCATACTTGGCGGTCAGACTGGCGTATGAATTGCGAATTGCTTGCATAATGACGCGCTAGGCTTGGCGTGTTGAATTGAGGGAGTACCCCATGGGGCGGATTTTGGCGGGGCTGGTGCTGTTGGCGCTGGCGGCAGGGGGTATCTGGTGGGCACTGGTACCCGATAGTGCGGCACCGCGACAACGGCCACCCACCGCGGTCAACGTGGCACCCAGCATTGAGCGGGACCTGTTTGATCAGGTCGAGGCCGTGGGCACCGCCCGGGCGGCCCAGGCCGTGGTGCTGTTGGCGGAGGTGCCCGGGCGGGTCTCGAAGATTCATTTTCAACAGGGCCAGCAAGTCAAACGGGGTCAGCTGCTGGTGCAGCTCGATGATCGCAATGCCCGTGCCGAACTGGCCCGGGCCGAAGCCGAATACCAGCGTGCCCAGGACGATTTTCGCCGTGGCCAGCAGTTGGTAGACCGCCGGGCGATCTCGCAATCGGAAGTGGATACTTTCCGCACCAGCCTGGAAGCCGCCAGAGCCAATCGCGATGCAGCCCAGGCGAACCTCAACGACCACCGTATTCAGGCCCCCTTTGCCGGGGTGGTCGGGCTGCGCCAGGTGGATCCCGGCGCGTATCTTCAAACCGGTGATGCCATCACCACGCTGGATAACCTGGGCCATATCGAAGTGGATTTTCAGATACCGGAGCGCTATCTGGGGCGGCTTACCGTGGGGCTGCGGGTGCATGCCAGCAATGAGGCGTTCCCGAACCTGAATTTTGACGGGGCCATCAGCCATCTGGATTCCCGGGTCAATGCCAGCAGCCGCAGCCTGACCGCCCGGGCCCGGCTCAACAACCCCGGTAACCGGGTACGTCCCGGTCAGTTCATGCGTATTACCGTGCAACTGGCACAACGCACCGCGTTACTGGTACCGGAACAGGCGATCATCACCCAGGGAGCACAGAGCTATGTGTTCACCGTGGATGCCAACAGTCAGGCGATTCGTCATCCGGTGACCCTCGGCGGTCGGCGTGATGGTTGGGTAGAGATTCGTGACGGTCTGGTGGGGAACCCCGAGATCATCGTTAACGGACACACCCGGCTGGGCAGTGGTCAGGCGGTCAACATCATCGACAACCCCGATGCCTTGTTGCCGGAACAGCGGGTCTTGATTGCCCCACCGACACAGGACGTGGCGGGAGACGCGGCCGCATGATCCTGTCTGATGTGTCCATCAAGCGGCCGGTCTTCGCTACGGTGATCAGCCTGCTGATCGTGGTGTTCGGTGTCATTGCCTTGCAGAAACTGCCGATCCGGGAATACCCGGACATTGATCCGCCGGAAGTGTCGGTAACGGTGGACTATGCCGGCGCGGCACCAGAGGTGATCGATACCCAGATTATCCAGGTTATTGAAGGCGCCATTGCCGGGGTGGAAGGGGTGCACCGCATTGAGTCGCGCAGCCGGTTGGGCTCGGCGCGGACCACGGTGGAATTCAGCCTTGAGCGGGATGTGGATATCGCCGCCAATGATGTTCGCGACGCCGTATCACGGGTGTTGAATCGCCTTCCGGAAGAAGCAGAAACACCGGTGATTGCCAAGGCCGATGCGGATGCCCGCCCGATCATCTGGGTGACCCTGACCAGTACCTCGCTGGCGCCACAGGAGCTGACGGACTTTGCCGAGCGTTCTCTGGTGGACCGTTTTGCGGTGCTCGATGGCGTATCGGAAGTGATCATCGGTGGTGAGCGCCGTTATGCCATGCGGGTGTGGCTGGATCGTCAGAGGATGGCAGCCAACGGCGTTACCGTGACCGATATCGAGCAGGCCCTGCGCAGCAACAATGTGGAGCTGCCGGCGGGACGGCTGGAGTCCGACTCGCGCGCCTTTACGCTGCGCGCCGACAACCGTTTGGCAACCGTGGACGCCTTCAAGGACCTGGTGGTGCGCCGCCAGGGCGATTACCTGTTGCGGCTCGGTGATGTGGCGAGAATTTCCCTGGGGGTGGAAAACGACGATTCCATTCTTCGCGCCAACGGTGAAACCGCCATTGGCCTTGGGGTCGTGCGCCAGTCCAAGGCCAACACCGTGGCGGTATCGGACCTGGTGCGTGAAGAGATTCTGGCGGTGCGCGAAAGCCTGCCGGCTGATATTCATCTGGATATCAATTCTGACGAGTCCCTGTTCATTCGCGCCTCTATCCGCGAGGTGTTGATCACCCTTGGGATCTCGGTGGTGCTGGTGATTGCCGTGATCTTTGTCTTCCTGGGCAATTTGCGTGCG
Source organism: Alcanivorax sp. P2S70 (assembly GCF_000475295.1). Taxonomy (NCBI): domain Bacteria; kingdom Pseudomonadati; phylum Pseudomonadota; class Gammaproteobacteria; order Oceanospirillales; family Alcanivoracaceae; genus Alcanivorax; species Alcanivorax sp. P2S70. Next base: position 278,478 of record NZ_AXBZ01000034.1, on the reverse strand, counting down.
ACCCTGATTCCTGCCGTCACCATCCCGGTTTCCGTGATCGGCGCCTTTATCGGTTTCGGGATGATGGATTTCTCCATCAATGTGCTCACTCTGTTGGCGTTGATTCTGGCCATTGGTCTGGTGGTGGATGATGCCATCGTGATGCTGGAAAACATTCAGCGGCGTATTGATGAAGGGGAGTCGCGACTGGTGGCGGCTTACCTGGGGGCCCGGCAGGTGGCCTTTGCCGTGGTCGCCACTACGCTGACCCTGGTCGCGGTGTTTGTGCCTATCTCGTTCATGGGCGGCGATGTGGGCCGGTTATTCAGTGAATTTGGTTTTACCCTCGCTTCAGCAGTGATCATTTCCAGTATCGTGGCGCTCAGTCTTGCGCCCATGCTGTGCTCGCGCTGGCTGCACCGTCACAGCCAAAAAAATCAGCAAGGGCAGGGCAACGCATTTGAGCGCGCGTTGACGCGACTCAACAATGGCTACGCGAGCACCCTGAAACGGACCCTGCAATCACCGGGGTTGTTGATTGGTGGCTGCGTGTTGTTGTGTGTAGTGGCGGTGGTGCTGTTCCGTCAATTGCCCCAGGAACTCGCCCCCACAGAAGATCGCGGCGTCTTTATTATTCCAGCCACCGCGCCCCAGGGAGCCACGGTGGAATATGGCGCTCATCACACCCAGGCCGTGGAAGAGATTCTCATGCCGCTGGTGGAAAACGGTGAAGCAGAGCGGGTGCTGGCAATCGTTGGTTTCCGGGGGGTGGCAGAGCGGGCGTTCACCATTGTTCGCCTGAAAGACTGGGAAGATCGCGAGCGCACCCAGCAGGAAATCGTTAACGGGATTCGTGGCCCGCTGATGAACGTGACAGGCCTGCGAGCCTTCCCGGTGAATCCCCCGGGGCTCGGGCAGAGTGCCTTCAATCAGGAACTGGAAGTGGTGGTCGCCGGACCAGACTATGAGCAAGTGTTGGCCTGGAGCGAAACCCTGATGCAGGCCATGAATGACAATCCCAACCTGACCAGCATCGACACCGATTTCGAACAAACCCAGCCGCAACTGGACGTGAAACTGAATCGTGAACGGGCCGCGGATCTGGGCATCACCGCCACCGATGTGGGGCAGACCCTGCAGGCCATGTTCGCCACCCTCACCGCGTCCACCTACGTGGATCGTGGTCGCGAATATGATGTGCTGCTGGAAGCCGAAAAACGCGCCAGCCGCAGTCCCGAGGACGTACTGCCGATCTACCTGCGCGGCAGTTACGGCGATCTGGTACCGTTCTCCAGTGTGGTGGAACTGACCACCACCGGCGATGCCCCGGAGCTGCGCCGGGTGGATCGCCTGCCCGCGATTACCCTGTCTGCCAACCTGGCAGAAGGCTACGATCTGGCCTCGGCCATGAACTATGTGGAACAGAAAGCGCAGGAAATCCTGCCGCTGGAAGCGCGCATCAGCTATAAGGGGATGGCCGAAGAACTGGAAGAATCCTCCTCGGCCATTCTGATTACCTTTGCGCTGGCGCTGGTGATTGTGTTCCTGGTGCTGGCGGCCCAGTTCGAAAGCTGGATCCACCCCCTGATCATCATGTTGACCGTGCCACTGGCGCTGGCCGGCGCGGTGATTGCCATCCGCGTCACCGGGGACAGCCTCAATATCTACAGCCAGATTGGCATGATCATGCTGCTTGGGCTCATGGCCAAGAACGGCATCCTCATCGTTGAATTCGCCAATCAGTTACGGGATGAAGGCAGCAGCGTCAAAGACGCGATTTACCAGGGCGCCATTGTGCGTTTCCGGCCGGTGTTGATGACCGGGGTGTCCACCATTTTTGGTGCCGTACCACTGGTGCTGGCCACCGGTGCCGGTGCGGAAAGCCGTTTTACCATCGGCGTGGTGATTCTGGGAGGCTTGCTCTTTGCCACGGTACTCACACTCTTTATCATCCCGGTGTTGTACCAGTGGTTGGCACCCTACGCTTCCCCCGCCGATGCGGTGAAGCAGCAGCTGGATAAGGAAATGCCGAGAAGCCACTAACTACGCTGTAGGAGCGTCGCTCGCGCCGCGAGCGACGCTCCTACGGCGAGGTTGATTCATGACTGACTACCAACTGATCCGCAGCAAGCGCCGCAGCCTGGAGCTGCGTGTGCTGGAAGATGGCCGTGTTCAGGTGCGTGCGCCGCAGCGGGCGTCCCTGCGCATGGTGCAGGATTTTGTGGATAGCCGGCGTCAGTGGATAGCTGACCAGCAACAGCGCCAGGCCAGCCGCCCCCGGCAACGCTGGCAAGATGGTGCCACGCTCGCGTGGCGCGGCGAGCCCTTGCAGATGGATGTCTGTGAAGGGCGCACCCGGGTCGCACTCAGCGGACCCTACCTGTCGGTGCGGGTGGCAGAGCCGGAGCAGGAAATGGCGGTGCGCAGCGCCGTGGAGGGCTGGATGCGCCGCCAGGCCAAACCGGTGTTTGAAGACAGTATCGAGCGCCAGTTTCACTGGTTTGAACAACAGGGCTTTGTCCGCCCCACCTTGCGCATCAAGAAAATGCGCACCCGCTGGGGGTCACTGTCTGCCCGCGGTTACATCAACCTCAACATGGCGCTGCTGCACTACCCGGCCGATGCACTGGACTATGTGGTGATGCACGAGCTCTGTCACCTAAAACACATGGACCACGGTCCCGGCTTCCATGCCCTCATGGACGCCCGCATGCCCGACTGGCGTCACCGCAAAACCCTCCTCGAGCAACCCCTGTTCCAACCGTGAATGAAAACCCCCCACCCTTCCCGTAGGAGCGTCGCTCGCGGCGCGATAAAAAACGCCTGGCATTTTCGCCAGGCACAAAAAAACCCGCCGAAGCGGGTTTTTTTGTTTGCCGAAGCAGTGACTTAGTCAGCCACTACGTTGGCAGCCTGAGGACCTTTAGGGCCCTGCTGGATCTCGAAGGAAACCTTCTGACCCTCGGCCAGGGTTTTGAAGCCTGAGCCAGTGATTGCACTGAAATGAACGAATACGTCCGCACCACCATCGTCCTGGGAGATGAAACCAAAACCCTTGGACTCGTTGAACCACTTCACAGTACCAGTAGCCATGTGAATCTATACCTCAAAAACTATTACTTAGGGTGTTGCTTGCAAACCATGATGGGGGGTGTTCGGAGACAACTTCAGCTTCACGCAGGGAAGGCAACTACCAACACAAACCTCGGCCATAATTCGCAGCCACTTCCGACTCTACTCCCCTTTTACGGCAATCACCACCTCTTTTTATGGCGTATTTCTGCGGCTTACAGCGGCGTTGTCATAAATCTGACCGCCATCTCATGGTGCTGGCCCGGTGCCAGCACCAGCATGTCGTCCAGCACGCGGGCGGTTTCAATGCAGATCATCTGTTGCCAGGCATCGTCCGGGAACTGGCTCAGGCGCTGACTTTTCTCGACCCAGGGGTTCCACACCACTGCGGATTGGCTGCCGGAAACCGACAGGGTAATGCGCCGTTGCCAACCGGGATCGTCGATATGGAGCTGATTGCCCAGCTTCAGGTACAGGCGATCCGTTTCGCCTTGCAGGGTCAGCGGGCCCTGCTGCAAATGGCTGTGCCATTGGTCCAGAGCATCCACATAGGGGTGCCCATCGAGGCCCTGCAGGGTAATCCGCCGGCTGTCGCTGACCGCAAAATAGCTATGCAGTGCCTGAGACAGCGCGACCTCGGACTCACTGTGGTTGTGGTTAACCAGCGTCAGTGTCAGGTGCTGGTCCAGACAGACGATCAGGGTCGGGGTCACGCCGGGGGCCTCATCGGGCAGGTGATCCGGGTCGGGCCGGAACCGCAGCACACATTGCTGCGAGCTCTGCACCTGCTCTACCAGTGTCCATGGCAGGCCTCGCACCAGGCCATGGGCGGGCGGGTCGGCCAGGATATAGCGTGAGGCGACAGCGTCGGGATTGAAGCCAAGCCCACCAAACCAGGGCCAGCAAACGGGCACCCCTCCGCGTACGCTCTGGCCACGCTGGTAGGCCGCTTCCGGGCTCAACCAGATCAGTGGGGGCTCGCCGTCGTGGCGGTACTCCAGCACCTGGGCGCCCTGTTCGGCGATCACCAGCGTTTGTCCTCGATGATAAATCTGCCAGCAGGACAGTTCACCGCGGGTGATTTGGGAGATGGAAGAGGTCATCCGTTACCTGCCATTGTCGTCAGGAGAAAATCGGCGTTAGCCGATCTTCGCTGTCATATAGCACCCGCTCCGGTTTGCATCGGGCAGGAAATGTCGGAGATGGGCTTGCGCCCATTTCCGACCTGCGGTTCAGCGGGTTACCCAGCTTGCCTATGTCACTTGATCCCTGCCGCGATCTCCAGCTCGCGGATGGACTGCTCCAGATAATCCAGCAGGCGCTGCATGGAAGGCAGGGTCCGGCGGCAGGCGATCAGGCCAAATTCCAGCTGATCCTGGTAGCTGGTCAGGGTGATATTGAGGGCAATGCGATCCAGGGCAATGGAGACCGGGTACACCCCCTTGAGTTGGGCCCCGTTCCAATACAGCGGCTCACGGGGCCCCGGCACGTTGGAAATCACCACATTGAAGGCACGCCATTTGGGGGCCAGCCCGGTCAACAGGTTGAGGCCGGTGGGCGCCATGGTCAGGGCGGTAAAGTTGAGGATTTCCTCGGCACTCATTTGCGAGAAGCGTTGCTTGGCCTCCTCGATGGAGTCATGCACCACCCGGATACGGTTGCCGGGATCACAGATATGGGTGCCCAGGTTGGCCAGGATCATACCGATCTGGTTACCGCCGGCGCTGTCGTCGGTACGCAAGTTCATGGGCACCATGGCAATCAGCGGTTCGTCCGGCAGGGCATGCTGGCTGATCAGATATTCGCGCAGGGCGTGACCGCACATGGCCAGCACCACGGTGTTCACTGTACAGCCAAACGCCTTGGCAATGCCTTTCAGGCGCGACAGGCAGAAGCTCTGGGCGGCGAACCGGCGCGAACCGGTGATGGCACCATTCAGAATGGTGTCAGGGGCCTGGAAGATGGAAACGTAATTCTCATCCTTCTTGGCCTTCTGGGTGACCTTGTAGATCTCCCGCGCCAGCGCAGGCACCGTCGCCGCCTGCTTGCTCACGCCGGCGGTGAGGCGGGCCAGACTGGAGGCCACATCCACCGGGTTGCTGGGCAGTGAGCGTTGGCGCTTCTTGATCTGGAAGGCCCAGCCCGGTGCCATATCCCGCTCATTGGGGTCGGTAGACAAGGTGCGTGTAGCCGTGCGCATGGCCGAAATACCGTCCATGACCGAATGGTGAATCTTGTAGTAGAGCGCGAACTGGCGGCCGCGGATGCCTTCAATCAGGTGGGCCTCCCACAGCGGCCGTTCCCGGTCCATCAGGTTGGAATGCTCTGCCGACACCAGTGCCAGCAGCTCACGGATACGGCCGGGTTTGGGCAGGGCTTCGTGACGAAAGTGATGGTCCAGGTCGAACTGTTTGTCCTCGGTCCAGTAGTACTGGCCAAGGCGCCGGGTAAGGCGCTGATTGAACGGCGCCACCGGGCTGGAATATTCACGCATCTGCTCGGCCAGCTCACTGACATACTTGGGGCCGGCACCCTCCGGAAAATGGAACAATTGCAGGCCGCCTACATGCATGGGCTGCTGGCGTTTTTCGAGCCACAAGAACAACTGGTCCACCGGGCTTAGCGCTTTCATAGAGTCCTGTTCCTTCTCTCTTGTCGTGGTTCCATTTACACAGACTGTCTACCGCTATTGAAAATGAAATGCAGCGTCCGTGCCAATCGGTGAAAAAACCGATTTTTTGCTTGGCAGAGAGGATGATAGCGATAAAAACGGGTGGGGGTCACTGTGTCGACGGCGAGGTCATCATGGCATTCATGTGAATAAGAAGGGCTGTCTCATTGGGTAATGTTATCGAAGAAGATTCAGTGAAAGACAGTGGGATGCCGTCCGCATACGCAAGGAATTTGTGGCTTGCGTAGCGACAGGGTTTCACTAACACTCGATGGCTGACTGAGCAGTCATAACAGGGTGAGAGGGAGAGCGTCCTGGGCTTGCGTCATGCGACGGTATTGTGCGCTCGTTATCCTCAGGAAGGGGAGGCGCCAGCCACTGCAAAGCATTCATCCTGTGAATACTGAAAATAGACCGTATTGATTATGTTTATGGGATGGTGAGGTCTAGAATGCGCTGCATCGTAGGCCGGCATGTCCTGACATGAACAGGGTTGCCCCTCCCCGGTATCGATAAATCAATTTCATATATCAGAGGTTCACCATGTCATACACCAAAGATATCGAAGCACTTAGCTCCGTGATTGGTGCCAACAGCACCTGGAAAGATATCAATCCGGAATCTGCTGTTCGCATGCGTCTGCAAAACCGTTTCAACACGCATCTGGATATCGCAAAGTTCAACGCCAAGACCATGCGTGAAGACATGGCCGCCTATGATGCCGACAACAGCCTGTACACCCAGTCTCTGGGTTGCTGGCACGGTTTCATCGGTCAGCAGAAGCTGATCTCCATCAAGAAGCACTTCGGCACCACCAAGCGTCGTTACCTGTACCTGTCCGGCTGGATGGTTGCTGCTCTGCGCTCCCAGTTCGGTCCGCTGCCTGATCAGTCCATGCACGAGAAGACTACCGTTGCTGACCTGATCCGTGAGCTGTACACCTTCCTGAAGCAAGCTGACGCCTGGGAACTGAACCACCTGTACCGCGCTCTGGACGATGCCAAAGAAGCTGGCGACGCTGCCAAGCAAGCTGAAATCATCGACAAGATCGACAACTACGAAACTCACGTTGTTCCGATCATCGCTGACATCGATGCTGGTTTCGGTAACCCGGAAGCCACCTACCTGATGGCCAAGCAAATGATCGAAGCGGGTGCTTGCTGTATCCAGATCGAAAACCAGGTTTCCGACGAGAAGCAGTGTGGCCACCAGGACGGTAAAGTTACCGTTCCTCACGCCGACTTCCTGGCCAAGATCAATGCCGTACGTTACGCGTTCCTCGAGCTGGGCGTTGACGATGGCGTGATCGTTGCCCGTACCGACTCCGAAGGTGCTGGCTTGACCAAGCAGATCGCTGTTTCCACTCAGGAAGGCGACCTGGCTGACCAGTACAACTCCTTCCTGGAAGGCGAAGAAGTCACCGATCCGTCTACCGTTTCTCACGGTGACGTTCTGGTGAAGACTGCTGGCAAGCTGATCAAGCCGACCAAACTGGCTTCTGGTCTGTTCCAGTTCCGTCGCGATTCCAACATCGACCGTGTTGTTCTGGACTGTGTCACCAGCCTGCAGAACGGCGCTGACCTGCTGTGGATCGAAACCCCGACTCCGAACATCGAGCACATCAAAGGCATGGTTGATCGCATCCGCGAACAAGAGCCGTCTGCCAAGCTGGTGTACAACAACAGCCCGTCCTTCAACTGGACTCTGAACTTCCGTCAGCAAGTATTCGATGCGTGGGAGAAAGAAGGTAAAGACGTATCCGGTTACGACCGTACCCGTCTGATGAGCGCTGACTTCGATGACTCCGAGCTGGCTGCTGAAGCTGACAAGTGGTGTCAGAACTTCCAGCGTGACGCTGCTCGTGAAGCCGGTGTATTCCACCACCTGATCACTCTGCCGACCTACCACACCGCTGCTCTGTCCACCGACCAGCTGGTAGAAGGCTACTTCGGCGAAGAAGGCATGCTGGCCTACGCCGCTGGTGTTCAGCGTCAGGAAATCCGTCGCGGTATCGCTACCGTGAAGCACCAGGACATGGCCGGTTCCAACATCGGTGATGACCACAAAGAGTACTTCTCTGGTGAAGCTGCTCTGAAAGCTGGTGGTAAGCACAACACCATGGGTCAGTTCGAGAACAACTAAGTTTCTCGATCTAACCTTCGGTTAGTGTGAAAAACGGCTCCCGCAAGGGGGCCGTTTTTTTTGGGGGATTCATCGTGGCTTGTGGGAATGGGTCCGCTGTAAGGCCCCATCCGCAGGAGCGTTCCTGCCGGAAGACTAAGGCGTATGGGGGCAGGTGGATTTGCCTGGAATTTGCTTTTGGATGACAGAACCGAAACGCTGAATTCCTCAACGCCACCACAGATAGTCTACTTTTCTGGAAAGCCGCGCGCGTCTGCGGCAACAAAAAAAGGGGCGGCCTGATGGCCGCCCCTTTTTGCATCCGACGTCAGTCATCTGACGCCTGACGATCACTTACTCATAATCGAACGAGAAGTGCTCTTCTTTCAACTGCATGGTGCTCTTGGTAGGCTTCAGCGCGGCTTCGGCATGGCCTTTGGCGCTGGGCAGCATACGCTCGAAGTAGAACTCTGCAGTGGCCAGCTTGGCTTTGTAGAATTCCGCCGGCTCGGCACCGCCGTTCTCCAGCTTGTCCTTGGCAACGCCTGCCTGCAGCGCCCAGAAGTACGCCATCATGGCGTAGCCGCTGTACATCAGGAAGTCGTAGCTGGCAGTGGAGACCATGTCGCGGTCCTTGGCTGCCACCAGCATGATGCGGGTGGTCAGGTAGTTCCACTCTGCTGCGATTTTCAGCAGCTTCCAGGCGAACGGACGCAGCTTCGGATCACGCAGGTTCTTGGTTCCGAAATCCACCAGCTTCTTGCTGAAGTCACGAACACATTTGCCTTTGGTGCTCAGCAGAACCTTACGGCCCAGCAGATCCAGTGCTTGGATACCGGTGGTGCCTTCGTACAGGGTAGAGATCCGCGCATCGCGCACGATCTGCTCCATGCCGTGTTCCTTGATGTAGCCGTGGCCACCGAACACCTGCATGCCGTCGTTAGCCACTTCCAGACCCTTCTCGGTCAGGAAGCCCTTCAGGATCGGGGTGAAGAAGCCCAGCTCGCTATCCCAGTGCTCGTACTTCTTCATGTCGTCTTCCAGGATGCCGGAAATCATGTTGTCGGCGTACTGGGCGGCGAAGTAGATCATGGCACGACCGCCTTCGGCGATGGCCTTCTGCTTGAGCAGCATGCGGCGTACATCACCGTGATGGATCAGGCTGTCAGCAATCTCATCGGGCTGTTTCTTGCCAGACAGGGCACGCATGGACTTACGCTCTTTGGCATAAGGCAGGGCGCCCTGATAAGACAGTTCGGCGTGGGCAATGCCCTGCATGGCGGTACCCAGACGGGCAGTGTTCATAAAGGTGAACATGCACTCCAGGCCCTTGTTTTCCGGACCGATCAGGAAGCCGGTCGCGCCGTCAAAGTTCATCACACAGGTAGCGGAAGCCTTGATCCCCATTTTCTTTTCCAGGGAACCGACGCTCACACCGTGGTCTTCGCCAATCTTGCCAGGCAGATACTTCGGCACGATAAACAGGGAGATACCCTTGGTGCCTTTGGGGGCATCAGGCAGACGTGCCAACACGATGTGCACGACGTTCTCGGTCAGGTCATGATCACCGGAAGAAATGAAGATTTTGGTGCCGGTAATCTTGTAGCTGCCATCACCCTGAGGCTCGGCTTTGGTTTTCACCTGACCAAGGTCGGTGCCGCACTGGGGCTCGGTCAGACACATAGTGCCTGCCCAGGTGCCCTCGGTCAGTGGTACCAGGTAAGCCTGCTTTTGCTCTTCGGTACCGTGCAGCTGGATGGTATTCATTGCGCCCAGGGACAGACCCGGGTACATGGAGAACGACCAGTTCGCAGTGGCCATCATTTCCTGTTTGAGCAGGCCCAGAGACATGGGCAGGCCCTGGCCGCCATATTCAACAGGATGGCTCAGACCTTGCCAGCCACCCGCGACAAATTCGCTGTAGGCTTCCTTGAAGCCCTTCGGAGTGGTAACGACGCCATCTTTCAGCTCACAGCCTTCTTCATCGCCGCTCTGATACAGGGGGGCGATGGTGTTTTCACACAGCTTGGCCATTTCTCCGATGATGGCTTCCACCATATCCGGGGTGGCTTCTTCACCATTGGGCAGAGTCTTGTAGTGACTCTCGAAGTCGAACACTTCGTTCATCAAAAAGCGCATGTCGCGCACGGGGGCCTTGTAAGTCGGCATGGAAATTCCCTCGTCAGAATCAGTCAGGCTGTCATAAAGAGCCAAAGGCGGTCTTAAACGGACAGCGGATCACGGAGCGCATTGTTGGGGAAAGCCAACGCAAAGACATTGACTGCCAAGGCGGCAGGGGCGCGGCGTTAGGGTGAATGGGCGTTCACGGGGTGTTGAGCTTCGAGCTGTTAACGGCGAGCGCTGAGGAAAACCACAAACATCGCAACAACGCCGCTGCGCTACGTTCCTGCAGCAGCTCCGCAGAAGGGTTTTCCTCACAGCTCAAAGCGCATAGCTCACAGCTGTCTTACTTCTTTCCCTTCCAGCTATACATGGACGTGGATACCCCGATCCGGTAGGCCACTTCATCCCAGGCCTTGCGCGGCAGTGCCGCCTTGAGCAGCTCGGTGGATTTGGCGATGGCCGGCTCGATGACAAAGCTGTCTTTCTTCTGCATGCCGCGAAGAATGCTTTTGACTACTTTCTCCGGGGTCAGCATGGGGGTGAACATGGGCGTCTTCACCCCGTCGAACATGCCGGTGGAAATGTAGCTGGGGCACACGGTGGTCACATGCACGTGTTTGATCTTGCGCACGTCCAGTTCCAGCCGAATGGATTCAGAAAAACCCACCACGGCCCACTTGCTTGCCGCGTAGGTGCTGCCATAGGGCAGGCCAACAAAGGCAGAAGCGCTGGCGATATTGACCAGGTAACCTTCCTTCGCACTGATCAGGTCATCCAGAAACGCATGGGTGGTGGCCATCAGCCCTTCGCTGTTGATGCGAAAGGTATTGAGGTGCTGCTCCAGATCCACTTGCTCGAACTCGCCGCCAAATACCACGCCTGCGTTATTGATCAGCCCGGTGATGGGGCCCACATCGGCGTGCAGCTTGTCGCGGAATTTGGCGATGCTGGCAAGCTTGCTCACATCCAGCACATAGGGATGGGCCTTGCCGCCGGCGGCCTTGATACGGTCGGCGACCTCGCGGGCGGCACTGATACGGCGAGCGGTGACAATCACCTCGGCGCCCTTGCGCGCAAACTCTTCTGCCATCAGGGCGCCGATACCGGCACCGGCGCCAGTGATCAGAATGCGGTGATTATCAAAACGGGCCATGGGTCATCCTTGTTGGTGTCGACAGTGAATGTGGGGGTCCATGCTCGCATGCCCGCCCCGCCACAGTAAGGATAATAACCGTCAGGGCAGGGATAGGTTGTGCTATCCCGGCAGTTTCAGGCCGGCCAGCACCACCTGCCCATTTTCGACCGAGCGGGCGCGCAGGCGCAGGCCACTGATGCGTACCGTATCGCCGACCACGGCATGCTTGCCGACTTGTTTGGTAAACAGCTCGGCCACGGTGAGCCCCTGCCAAAGGGGCGGGGGAGATTCCACCCCGTAGACGGCCACCAATTGGGCCACCGGGGTTTTGCCGAGCACGGAAAAGTCCCCGTAATAGCGTTTTTCGTCCTGACTCATCTTGTGGCACAGGTCAGACAGCGCCGATTTCTCGGACAGGGGAGCCAGCCAGGAAATCAGGTCGCCGGCTTCAATGACGGGCTCGTCCCGTGGGCTCAGCACCGTGTGATTGCGGTACAGCATCAAGGGCGTGCGCCCGTCATCGGAGAGCTCAGCCAACGGTTTGCCCACCGCACGGGCGCCATCTTCCACCTGGAACTGCAGTAAGTAGCGGTCCCGTGGGGCGGCCAGGGCGACCGTCTGCCGGGGTTCGGTGGAGGGGGGCACCGAGACCTTCAGGCGTCGCGCCATAAAACGCAGGCTCGCGCCCTGGCCAATCAGGGAAATCAGTACCACCACCAGAGTGATATCAAACAACAGGTAGGTCTGTTCCACCCCGGCCAGCAACGGGAACACCGCCAGCACGATGGGCACGGCGCCGCGCAGCCCGGTCCAGGCAATGAACATTTCCTCGCGCCAGGTAAAACGGAACGGCAGCAGGCTGATCCAGACGGCCAGCGGCCGCGCCAGCAGCATCAGGAAGGCCGCCACGGCCAGGGCCCAGGCCAGGTGTTCGGTCAGTCGCGACGGCGTGACCAGCAGACCCAGAATCAAGAACATGCCGGATTGGGCCAGCCAGGCCATGGAGTCCATGGACTTGAGGACGTTGTCGCCGGTCCCGCCGCGGCGATTGCCCGCCACCAGGCCAGTCAGGTAGATCGCCAGAAACCCCGAGCCGCCCACCAGGTTAGTAAGCGCAAACACCATGGCGCCGCCAGAGCACAGCAGCAATGCATGCAGCCCTTCATTGCTGCGCACCCGCAGCAGCAGTTCGCTGATCACCACCCCCAGCACCAGCCCCATCAGTGCGCCGAGGCCGAACTGCTGCACCAGGGTCACCAGCATGCCAATGCCCCACTGGGCATCCGGATTGACCAGTAATCCCACCAGCATCAGGGTGATGAAGATGGCCATCGGGTCGTTGAGTCCGGATTCGATTTCCAGGGTACTGGCGACCCGCTCGTTCAGCGACACACCGGCGCCCTTGATCACGCTGAACACCGCCGCTGCATCGGTAGAACCAATAATGCCCCCCAGCAGCAGGCCCACTCGCCAGTCCACGCCCATCAACCAGGTAGCAAAGGCGCCCACCAGCCCGGCAGAGATGGCCACCCCGAGGGTGGCGAGACTGAGCGCCGGCTTCAGTCCCAGCTTGAAGGTACTGAGCCGGGTGCGCAGGCCGCCATCCAGCAGGATCACGGCCAGGGCAATGTTGCCAATCACATAGGCGGTGGAAAAATCATCGAAATCAATCCCGCCAAGGCCGTCTTCCCCTGCCGCCATGCCGACCAGCAGGAAAATCAACAGCGACGGCACCCCGAAGCGAGCGCTCAGGGACCCAAGCAGCAAGCCGGTGAACATCAGCCCGGTGCCGATCAGCAGGAATAAGTTCAATGAATCCAAGGAGTTTTCCGGTTAAGTGAGATGAACGATCTATAGTAGAATAGCTTACACGCAAGTGGCGCCAGGCTGCATGCTCTGAGTAGGCGCATCGGTGGCGGTGCGATTCCCAGCCAGGATCAAAAACCTTTTCACCACAGCGCGCACTGGGTTCACAGAGAAAACCGTGTTTCCTTAGTGACCGCTGTGCGCTCTGTGGTAATCAATCCGGTTTAATCGCCGTGGGTTATCGCGCCGCGAGCGAGGCTCCTACGGTAGCGTTTGGTGGCATGGTGTGAGACGCGTGACACTTGCGGCGTGGGCCGTTCTTTCTATACTATCGCGCCCCTTTGATCATATTTTGAGCAGCAGGCAAACCTGCAAGGTTGTTGTCAGATGGATTATTCCCAGCGTTTTGGCGTGATTGTGATCGGTGGTGGTCATGCCGGTACCGAAGCCGCCCTGGCGTCTGCGCGAATGGGCGTGTCCACCCTGTTGCTCACCCACAATATCGAAACCCTGGGTCAGATGAGCTGTAACCCGGCCATCGGCGGGATCGGCAAGAGCCATCTGGTGCGTGAGATCGATGCCCTCGGCGGGGCCATGGCCCGCGCCACCGATAAAGGCGGCATCCAGTTCCGCGTGCTCAATGCCCGCAAGGGCCCGGCAGTGCGCGCCACCCGTGCCCAGGCGGACCGCATCCGCTACAAGGCGGCAATCCGCGAGACGCTGGAAAACCAGCCCAACCTGACCATCTTCCAGCAGCCCGTTGACGACCTGATCGTGGACAATGGCCGCTGTGTCGGCGCTGTTACCAACATGGGCCTGCGTTTTCATGCGGATGCGGTAGTGCTGTGTACCGGTACCTTCCTGGGCGGCGTGATCCACATTGGTCTGGATAACCACCAGGGTGGCCGTGCCGGCGACCAGCCCTCCAATGCGCTGGCCCGCCGTCTGCGCGAGCTGCCGTTCCGGGTGGATCGTCTGAAAACCGGGACCCCGCCGCGTATCGATGGAAAGACCGTGGATTTCTCGGTGATGGAAGAGCAGTGGGGCGACACCCCGCTGCCGGTGATGAGCTATCTGGGCAAGGTGGAAGAGCACCCGCGCCAGATCTGCTGCTATATCACCCACACCAATGCGCAGACCCATGACATCATTCGCAGTGGTTTCGACCGCAGCCCCATGTTCACGGGGGTGATCGAAGGCACCGGCCCGCGCTATTGCCCGTCCATTGAAGACAAGGTGAATCGCTACCCGGACAAGGACACTCACCAGATCTTTGTGGAGCCGGAAGGCCTCGACACCCACGAGCTGTATCCCAATGGCATCTCTACCAGCCTGCCGTTCGATGTGCAGCTGCAGGCGGTGCGTTCCATCCGCGGCTTTGAAAATGCCCACATTACTCGCCCTGGCTATGCCATCGAGTATGACTTCTTCAATCCCCAGGATCTCAAGCACAGCCTGGAAACCAAGCATATGCCGGGGCTGTTCTTTGCCGGCCAGATCAATGGCACCACCGGCTACGAAGAAGCCGGGGCCCAGGGGTTGCTGGCGGGCCTGAATGCCGCCCGCCTGAGCCTGGAGCAGGATGCCTGGACCCCGCGCCGTGATGAGGCCTACATCGGCGTGCTGGTGGACGACCTGATTACCATGGGTACCCAGGAGCCTTACCGCATGTTCACCAGCCGAGCCGAATATCGGCTGTTGCTGCGTGAAGACAATGCCGACCTGCGGCTCACCGAAAAGGGCCGCGAGCTGGGGCTGGTGGACGACGAACGCTGGGCGGCCTTCAATGCCAAGCGCGAGGGCATGGAGAAGGAAGAGCAGCGCCTGAAAAATACCTGGGTGCGACCGCAGACACCGCAGGCCGAAGCGGTGAACCAGCTGATCGAGAACCCGCTGACCCGCGAATACAGCCTGTTGGACCTGCTCAAGCGTCCGGAGCTGGATTACGCCAGCCTGGCCAATGCTGTGGCGCTGGAAGATCGCCCGTCCGCCGAAGTGGTCGAGCAGATGGAAATTCTCGCCAAGTACGCCGGCTACATTGACCGTCAGACCGACGAGATCGAAAAGCTGCGGGCGGCGGAAACCACGGCTCTGCCGGCGGATTTCGACTACGAGCAGGTGAAAGGCCTGTCCAACGAGGTGAAGCAGAAGCTCGGCACCGTGCGCCCGGACACCCTGGGCCAGGCGGGCCGGATTCCCGGGGTGACCCCGGCGGCCATTTCCCTGCTGATGATTTACCTGAAGAAACACCACCACCAGAACAAGGCCGCCCAACACGCATGAGCCTGCCCGCACAACTGGCTGACACTCTGGCCCGGGGGATCGACACCCTCGGCCTGCCCCTCAGCGACGACCAGCAACGCCAGCTGATCCACTACGTGGAACTGCTGGTCAAATGGAACCAGGCCTACAACCTCACCGCCATCCGCGACCCGCAGGAAATGGTGACCCGCCACCTGCTCGACTCGCTGGCGGTGCTGCCGTTCGTGGGCGAGGGCGATACTCTGGATGTGGGAACCGGTGCCGGCATTCCCGGCATTATCCTCGCGGTATCCCGCCCGCAGCAGTCGTTCACCCTGCTGGATTCCAATGGCAAGAAAACCCGCTTTGTGCGCCAGGCCCGCCGGGAACTGGGGCTGGATAACGTGGAGGTTGTACACGGTCGCGTGGAACAGTACCGTAAAGCGCCATCACAGATAATTTGTCGGGCCTTTGCCTCCTTGTCGGACATGCTGGCGCTCATGACGTCCATAATGACCGACAATACCCGGCTACTGGCCATGAAAGCGGCCAGCACGGAAGACGAACTGGCGACCCTGCCGGCACAATGGCAAGGGCATCACCACACCCTGACCGTGCCGGGTCTGGACGAACCCCGCACCCTGGTGGTGGTAAGCAAGGCCTGATGCCCGTGCCCGGCATTGCCGAATGGAGTGTGGGAGCTTGCCTGCAAGCGATTTTCGTTGCGACAGCGCAAATCGCCAGCAGGCTGGCTTCCACAGCGGTCTGATCCGCCCGCATGGCGGAGCCGCAATGTCTCAATAAGGAGAACAGCGTGACCACCGTATTTGCCGTAGCCAATCAGAAAGGCGGCGTGGGGAAAACCACCAGCAGTGTGAACCTGGCGGCGTCACTGGCGGCCACCCGCAAGAAGGTGTTGCTGGTAGACATTGATCCCCAGGGGAACGCAACCACCGGTTCCGGTGTGGACAAGTTCGACACCGACTACACCATCTACGACGTACTGTGTGACGAAGTGCCCACCGAAAAGGCCATCGTCAACACCCCGGAAGACAGCGGCTTCGACCTGATCACCGCCAACGGCGACCTGACGGCGGCGGAAGTCCAGCTGCTGGACATGAAATCCCGTGAGTTCCGCCTGCGCAACGCGCTGGCCCGCATCCGTGACAATTACGACTATATCCTCATCGACTGCCCGCCGAGCCTCAATATGCTCACGGTGAATGCCCTGACCGCGGCAGACTCGGTGATCGTGCCGATCCAGTGCGAATACTACGCCCTGGAAGGTCTCACGGCCCTGATGAACACCATCGAAAAAATCCGCACCGTGCTGAACCCCAAGCTTCACATCGGCGGCCTGTTGCGCACCATGTACGATCCGCGCAACAGCCTTTCCAACGATGTCTCCAACCAGCTGATCAGCCACTTTGGTGACAAGGTGTACCGCACCATCATTCCGCGCAACGTGCGGCTGGCGGAGGCTCCCAGCCACGGCGCCCCGGTGATTACCTATGATCCCAAGTCCCGTGGTGCGGTAAGCTACCTGGCACTGGCCGGCGAAATCCTGCGCCGCGAACAGGCCCTCAAGACTCAACCTGCCGCGGCATCGTAATTGCACGGCAGATGACACGCATTACCTGTGGGAGCGGTCGTTCGACCGCGATTTTCACACTGGAACGGGGATCGCGGTGGAACCACCGCTCCCACAGAAGAACAAGGAACCACCATGGCGGCAAAGCGTAAACGCGGTCTCAGCAAGGGCCTGGATGCCCTGCTCAGCAGTAATGAGTCCTACCAGCAACGGCAGCAGGACGAAGTGAGTGTGGAGGCTGGTGAGCAACCGGATCCGGTGACCCAGCCACCCCGCGACGGTGAATTGCGCCACCTGCCGGTGGAATACATGGAGCGTGGCCGCTACCAGCCGCGCCGTGACATGTCTCCGGATGCCCTCGAAGAGCTGGCCGAATCCATTCGTGCCCAGGGGGTCATGCAGCCCATCGTGGTGCGCCCGCTCGGCGAAAAGCGCTACGAGATCATCGCCGGTGAACGCCGCTGGCGTGCCGCCCAGATGGCCGAGCTGGACACCATCCCGGCGGTAGTGCGCGAAGTCCCGGACGAAGCGGCCATCGCCATGGCGCTGATCGAGAACATCCAGCGGGAAAACCTCAATCCCATGGAAGAAGCCATTGCCCTGGGGCGCCTGAAAGAAGAATTCGGCCTGACCCATCAGCAAGTGGCTGACGCCGTAGGTAAATCCCGCGCCATGGTCACCAACCTGCTGCGCCTGATGAGCCTGGAGCCTGACGTCAAAAAGCTGCTGGAACACGGCGACCTGGAAATGGGCCATGCCCGTGCCCTGCTGGCGCTGGACGGCAACAAGCAGATCGATGCGGCCCGCACCGTGGTGGCCAAGGGGCTGTCCGTCCGCCAGACCGAAGAGCTGGTGCGTGACTACGAAAAGGCCAAACCCGCCAAACCGGCCGCCCCCAAGGAAGACCCCAACGTGAAAGCGCTGGTCAACGACCTGTCCGATCGCCTCGGGGCGCCGGTACAGATCCAGTCTGGCCAGGGGGGCAAGGGCAAGCTGGTGATCAGCTACAACAACCTGGACGAGCTTGACGGCATCCTCGCCCATATCAAGTAACCCACCTTCTCAGCCAGCCGAATTGCAACAAGGCGTGTCCGGCGTGGGTGCGGTTGCCGCTCCTGAAGGTGGCAAATGCGGCGGTCCTCCGTGGCCGCCACTTGTTGCCTGAACGTGCCGCAAGCCTTCAATGGGCCGCTGTCCTCGCCCCGCCTTTACGAGTAAACGAAAATTTCAAATTTGTCTCTTTGTGGATTTGAACTTAGTTCAGGCGAAACCCGCAGCGATCCTGCTGCGAAAACGGCTCGACCATGGTCGAACATTGACCAACAATCCACGCTCTACGGTTGCCACTTGCGTGCCAACTCCATATACTTCGCCGCGCTAACGATCAGGGGTGCCCAAGACCTTGCGCCTGGTGCGGCATCAACATGCATCAGCCCAGAGGCTTCACGGTGACCACCAGCAACGAATTCCAGGCCCACAGAACATTGTTCTGGGGGTTAATGCGCGCTCAACTAGCCGCCATTGTGGTGTTCGCCCTGCTGGTAACGGTAACGGCCGGAACACTGGCCGGCCTGGTAGCGGCCTGGGGAGGCACTATCAGCCTGATCGCATATGCCTGGGGCGGCTATCAGATATGGCTGCATCCCGGCAATCATGCGCCCAAGCGCATGGCCACCGCAGCAGTACGGGCGGAAATGGGCAAGATCGCAATCATGTTGTTGCTGTTCTGGCTCACTTTTTCCAAGGTCCCCGAAACGCGGGAAATGAAAATTGCAATGGTTCTGCTGCTAGGCTTCCTGATCGCCCAGGTCGTGGGCTGGATTCAGGTAGCGCGTCTCGACGGACGCACAGCAGGGCAAGACGGGCAAAACGACTGAGACTGTAGGTATCAATATGGCTGGTAGCTCTCCGGGCGAGTACATCAAGCACCATTTGGGTAATCTGACCTATGGCGAACTGCCCGCAGGCTATGTCCGTGAATGTCACGGTCATGCCGAGACGCTGAGCGAAACCACCTGGACTTTTGCCTGTAACGGTACCGAAGCCAAAGACATGGGCTTCATGGCATTCCACGTTGATTCCCTCGCCTGGTCCGGCGGTCTCGGCATCATCATGTGCCTGTTGTTCTGGCTGGGTGCCCGCAAGGCAACCGCCGGCGTCCCTACCGGTTTCATGAACTTCATCGAAACCATCATTGAATTTATCGACACCCAGGTTCGCGATTCTTTCCACGGCAAGAGCAAACTGGTGGCGCCGCTGTCACTGGTGATCTTCTGCTGGGTATTCCTGATGAACCTGATGGATCTGATCCCTGTGGACTTCATCCCGCAGACCTTTACCTGGATCATGACCACCTTCTTCGGCTGGACCGCACACGAAGCCTACTTCAAGATCGTGCCCAGCACTGACCCCAACATCACGTTGTCCATGTCCTTCTCTGTCATGCTGCTGGTGATCTTCTTCACCATCAAGGCGAAAGGTGTGGGTGGCTTTATCGGTACCTTGGCCCTGCACCCCTTTGAGGCCAGCAACCCGGTAGTGAAATGTCTGTTGATCCCGGTGAACCTGCTGCTGGAGACCATTGGTCTGCTGGCCAAGCCGGTATCCCTGGGTCTGCGACTGTTCGGCAACATGTATGCCGGCGAGTTCGTGTTTATTCTGCTGGCCGCCATGATGGGCACCTGGCAGTTTATCGGTGCCTGGCCGTGGGCGGTATTCCACATTCTGGTTATCACCCTGCAGGCATTTATCTTCATGGTACTCACTATCGTGTACCTGAGCATGGCGGTCGAAGACCACTAAGATTTTTTAAACCGGTTTTTAATTAAACCAACCAAGCACTTAACGGGAGTGTAAAGATGGAAGGCATTCAATTTCTTGCTGCTGCTATCGTAGCTGGCCTGGCGGCCATCGGCGCAGGTCTGGGCTTCGGCATGATGGGTGGCCGTTTTCTGGAATCTGTAGCTCGTCAGCCTGAACTGGCTCCGATGCTGCAAACCCGCATGTTCATCATCGCTGGTCTGCTGGATGCTGTGCCGATTATCTGTATCGCTATCGCGTTCCTGCTGATCTTCCAGTAATCGATCGCGTTTGATCCGGTAAATTACCTAACGCGATTGAGGTGATGGCATGAACATCAACATGACGATCATCGGCCAGGCTATCTGGTTCGCTCTGTTCGTATTCTTCTGCATGAAGTTCGTCTGGCCGCCCATTTCCCGGGCTCTGGAAGAGCGCAA
Source organism: Alcanivorax sp. P2S70 (assembly GCF_000475295.1). Lineage (NCBI taxonomy): Bacteria > Pseudomonadati > Pseudomonadota > Gammaproteobacteria > Oceanospirillales > Alcanivoracaceae > Alcanivorax > Alcanivorax sp. P2S70. Next base: position 258,499 of record NZ_AXBZ01000034.1, on the reverse strand, counting down.
GCAGAAAATTGCCGAGGGCCTGAGCGCCGCAGATCGTGCTGAGCGCGATCTGGAACTGGCCCAGGAAAAGGCGACCGCCAATCTCAAAGAAGCAAAAGAGAAGGCGGCCGAAATCATTGATCAGGCCAATCGCCGGGCTAATCAGATTGTGGATGAGGCTAAAGAAGCCGCGCGCACCGAAGGTGAGCGTCTGGTAGCCAAAGCCCAGTCTGAGATTGACCAAGAAGTTAATCAGGCTCGCGAGCAGCTGCGTAAAGAAGTGGCAGCCCTGGCGTTGTCTGGTGCCGAGAAGGTACTGGGCGGCGAAGTAAACCAGGACGCGCACAAGCAGATGCTTGAGCAGCTGGCGGCTGAACTCTGAGACTACGGGTAACCCATGGCTGAACTGACCACCATCGCACGCCCCTACGCCAAGGCCGCCTTTGTTTTTGCAAAGGAACAAGGCGCCCTGGACAAGTGGGAAAAGATGCTGGGCCTGGCAGCAGCAGTGGCAGGTGATGCCAGCATGCGTGCCTACCTTGACCAGCCGGAACTGGATGACGCCGCCAAGGTTTCTGCCTTTGCAGAAGTCTGTGGCGACGAACTGGACGAAAGCGGGCGCAATTTCATTGCGCAGCTGGCGCACAACAAGCGTCTGCCGCTGTTGCCGGTCATCCTGGAACTGTTCCACGCGCTTCTGGCAGCGGAACAGCAGTTCACCGACGTGGAGCTGGTCTCCGCGTTCGAGATGGACGACGCTGTTGCCGAAAAGCTGGTAGCCGCTTTGAAAAAACGCCTTGGCACCGACGTGAATGTCACCACGTCTGTGGACCAGTCACTGATTGGAGGCGTGCTGGTGCGAGCCGGCGATACCGTAATTGATGGCAGTGTGCGTGGCCGACTTAACCGTCTGGCAGAGCAACTGAACTCTTGAGTTTGAGGGATTAGAGATGCAGCAACTCAACCCGTCCGAAATCAGCGAGATTATCAAGTCGCGCATCGCGAAACTTGATACCTCCACCGAAGCACGTAACGAAGGTACGGTGGTTTCCGTATCCGATGGTATCGTGCGTATTCACGGTCTTGCCGATGTCATGTTCGGTGAGATGATCGAGTTTGAGGGCGGCATCTATGGCATGGCCCTTAACCTCGAGCAGGATTCCGTTGGCGCCGTGGTACTGGGCGACTACCTGAGCCTGGCCGAAGGTCAGAAGGTACGTTGTACTGGCCGCATCCTGGAAGTTCCGGTTGGTCCGGAGCTGCTGGGTCGCGTTGTTGACGCCCTGGGTAACCCGATCGATGGCAAAGGCCCGATCAACGCTTCCGCTTCTGACGCGGTAGAAAAGGTTGCTCCTGGCGTTATCTGGCGTAAGGAAGTTAACGAGCCGGTTCAGACTGGCTACAAGGCGATCGACTCCATGGTGCCGATCGGTCGTGGTCAGCGTGAGCTGATCATTGGCGACCGTCAGATCGGTAAGACCGCGGTAGCCGTCGACTCCATCATTGCCCAGAAGGGCACTGGCGTTAAGTGTATCTACGTTGCGGTTGGCCAGAAGCAGTCCACCATCGCCAACGTGGTACGCAAGCTGGAAGAGCACGGTGCAATGGATCACACCATCATCGTTGCCGCTTCCGCTTCCGATCCGGCTTCCATGCAGTTCCTGGCACCGTTTGCCGGTTGCGCCATGGGCGAATACTTCCGCGACCGCGGTGAAGATGCCCTGATCGTATACGATGACCTGACCAAGCAAGCCTGGGCGTATCGTCAGATCTCCCTGCTGCTGCGTCGTCCGCCGGGCCGTGAAGCTTATCCTGGTGACGTGTTCTACCTGCACTCCCGTCTGCTGGAGCGCGCCGCCAAGGTCAGCGAAGAATACGTAGAGAAGTTCACCAACGGTGAAGTGAAAGGCAAAACCGGTTCTCTGACCGCCCTGCCGATCATCGAAACCCAGGGTGGTGACGTATCTGCATTCGTACCGACCAACGTGATCTCCATCACCGATGGTCAGATCTTCCTGGAAACCGACCTGTTCAACTCCGGCGTACGTCCGGCCATGAACGCCGGTGTGTCTGTATCCCGTGTAGGTGGTGCAGCCCAGACCAAGATCGTCAAGAAGCTCGGCGGTGGTATCCGTCTGGCACTGGCTCAGTACCGTGAACTGGCGGCCTTCGCCCAGTTCGCTTCCGACCTGGATGATTCCACTCGTGAGCAGCTGGAACATGGTCAGGCCGTTACCGAGCTGATGAAGCAGAAGCAGTACAGCCCGCTGAGCGTTGCTGAGATGGGTGTTGTTCTGTACGCCGCTAACGAAGGTTACCTGAAAGGTATCGAAATCGAGAAAATCGGTTCCTTCGAAACGGCCATGCTGGACTACATGAACAGCGAAAAGAAAGCGTTGATGGACAAGATCAACGAGAAGGGTGACTACAACGGCGACATCGAGGGTGAGATCAAGGAATCTCTCGATCAGTTCAAAGCCACCCAGACCTGGTAATTCGCTGATAAAAGGTACTTCCTATGGCCAGCGGTAAAGAGATCAAAGGCAAGATTGCCAGCGTCCAGAGCACGAAGAAGATTACCCGTGCAATGGAAATGGTGGCAGCTTCCAAGATGCGTAAGGCACAAGAGCGTATGGCGGCTTCCAAGCCCTACGCCAGCCGCATGCGTCAGGTGGTTGCCCATCTGGCCAATGCCGATCTGGAATACCGGCACAGCTACCTGCAAGAGCGGGAAGTCAAAAACGTTGGCTACATCGTAGTGACCTCCGACCGGGGTCTCTGCGGTGGCCTCAACGTGAACCTGCTCAAGAATGTCGTCAAAAGCGCGCAAGAGTGGAAAGAAAAAGGCGCCAAGGCCCAGTACTGCGTAGTGGGTACCAAAGGTGTGTCTTTCTTCAAAAGCGTAGGCGGCAATGTGGAAGCGACCGTGAACGGTCTGGGTGATACTCCTCACCTGAACGATCTGATCGGTTCCATCAAGGTAATGCTGGATGCCTATGACAATGGTGCCATCGACCGTCTGTACATCGTGTACAACGAATTCGTGAACACCATGACCCAGGCGCCGACCAACATTCAGCTTCTGCCGCTTGAAGCGGGCGAAGAAGAAGAGTTGAAGCGTCACTGGGACTACATTTACGAGCCTGCCCCGAAAGAGCTGCTCGACGAACTGCTGGTGCGGTTCATCGAATCACAGGTCTATCAGGGTGTGGTTGAAAACAATGCCTGTGAGCAGGCAGCGCGTATGATCGCGATGAAAGCGGCCAGCGATAATGCCGGTGACATCATTCGTGATCTGCAGTTGGTGTACAACAAGGCACGCCAGGCTGCAATTACGCAGGAAATCTCCGAAATCGTTGGTGGTGCTGCTGCGGTCTAAACTGATAGACCCGGCAAAAACGCAAGTTAAGAGGATGCAAGCATGAGTAGCGGTCGTATTGTTCAGATCATCGGTGCTGTGATCGACGTGGAATTCCCGCGCGAAAACGTACCGAAGGTATATGACGCCCTCACCGTGGACGGTACTGAAACCACGCTGGAAGTTCAGCAGCAGCTGGGCGACGGCGTAGTCCGTACCATCGCCATGGGCTCCACCGAAGGTCTGAAGCGTGGTATCACCGTGACCGACACTGGTGAGCCGATTCAGGTACCGGTAGGCACCAAGACCCTGGGCCGTATCATGGACGTGCTGGGTCGCCCGATCGACGAAGCCGGTCCTATCGGTGAAGAAGAGCGCATGTCTATTCACCGTGCGGCTCCTACTTACGCTGAGCAGGCAGCTACCAACGAACTGCTGGAAACCGGCATCAAGGTAATCGACCTGGTTTGCCCCTTCGCGAAAGGCGGTAAGGTTGGTCTGTTCGGTGGTGCGGGTGTAGGTAAAACCGTAAACATGATGGAGCTGATCCGGAACATCGCGATCGAGCACTCCGGTTTCTCCGTGTTTGCGGGTGTGGGTGAGCGTACTCGTGAGGGTAACGACTTCTACCACGAAATGAAGGACTCCAACGTACTGGATAAAGTATCGCTGGTTTACGGTCAGATGAACGAGCCGCCGGGTAACCGTCTGCGTGTAGCGCTGACTGGTCTGACCATGGCCGAGAAGTTCCGTGACGAAGGTCGTGACGTACTGTTCTTCGTCGATAACATCTACCGTTACACCCTGGCCGGTACCGAAGTATCCGCTCTGCTGGGTCGTATGCCTTCTGCGGTAGGTTACCAGCCGACTCTGGCGGAAGAGATGGGCGTTCTGCAGGAACGTATTACCTCCACCAAGGTAGGTTCCATCACCTCCGTACAGGCCGTATACGTACCGGCGGATGACTTGACTGACCCGTCTCCGGCGACCACCTTTGCTCACCTGGATTCCACTGTATCCCTGAGCCGTGACATCGCGTCCAAAGGTATCTACCCGGCGATCGACCCGCTGGATTCCACCTCTCGTCAGCTGGATCCGCTGGTTATCGGTCAGGAACACTACGACATCGCTCGTGGCGTTCAGATGGTGCTGCAGCGCTTTAAAGAGCTGAAGGACATCATCGCGATTCTGGGTATGGACGAGCTGTCTGAAGAAGACAAGCAGGTGGTATCCCGCGCCCGTAAGATCGAGCGTTTCCTGTCCCAGCCGTTCTTCGTGGCGGAAGTATTTACCGGTTCTCCCGGCAAGTACGTTTCCCTGAAAGACACCCTGGCAGGTTTCAAGGGTATCCTGAACGGTGACTACGACCACATTCCGGAGCAGGACTTCTACATGAAGGGTTCTATCGACGAAGTGGTAGAAGCCTACAACAAGCGTAGCAAGTAACCTTCACCGGGAGACAACAAATGGCGATGACCGTGCATTGCGACATTGTTAGTGCAGAACGCCAGCTGTTCTCCGGCCTGGTAGAAATCGTGGTAGCTTCCGGTGTGGAAGGCGACCTCGGTATCATGCCAGGCCATGCCCCGCTGCTGACCCGGCTCAAGCCGGGCCCGGTACGGGTGAAGAAGCAGAATGGTGAAGAAGAAGTGTTCTACGTATCTGGCGGCTTCCTGGAAGTGCAGCCGAAGCTGGTCACCGTACTGGCTGATACGGCAGAACGTGCCGACAACATGGACGAAGCTGCCGCCGAGCAGGCAAAACAGCGCGCCAAAGAAGCGCTGGAAGGGAAGAACTCCGAAATGGATTACTCCCGTGCTGCCGCGACGCTGGCCGAGGCTGTTGCCCAGTTGCGTGCAATTCAACAGTTGAAGAAAAAGGGCCGGTAACGGTACTTTTTGCAAATCTTCAACACAGAAAGGGTAGCCGGGTGCTACCCTTTTTTGTTTCTGTCATAAAGATGACGTACAACAGCAAGCCAAACGGGCCGGGAAGGTCTGGAACACCTCAGTAAAGCAATAAGGACAGGCTAATGAGTCTAGCGGTAGTCATTCTCGCGGCAGGCAAGGGCACACGCATGAAGAGCGCCCTGCCCAAGGTTCTCCATGAAGTGGCAGGCAAAGCGATGGTTCAGCACGTCGTCGATGCAGCCGCCAGCCTGGAGGTGACCAATACGGTCGTGGTTTATGGACATGGTGGTGACCAGGTACAGCAGACCGTGCAAGGCCATAACCTGCAGTGGGCGGAACAGGCAGAACAACTCGGAACGGGCCATGCTGTCGCCCAGGCGATGCCCTTGGTCAGCGAGGATATCGTTCTGGTGCTCTACGGCGACGTACCGCTCATCCGTCCAGAAACCCTCAAGGAATTTGTCGCCTGTGTGGATGACAACACGCTGGCACTGATGACCCTTACCCTGGATGACCCCAGCGGCTATGGCCGTATCGTCCGTGATGGCCAGAATAACGTCCAGCGCATCGTCGAACAGAAAGATGCCTCCGATGCCGAATTGGGTATCCAGGAGATCAACACCGGTATCCTTGCCTGTACCCGCAGTTTTCTGGCGGATTGCCTGCCGAAGCTGTCCAGCAACAATGCCCAGGGTGAATATTACCTGACGGACGTCATCGCCATGGCGGTGCAGTCTGGCCTGAATGTGGAAACCCTGCAGCCTGGGTCCGCCTGGGAGGTCGATGGGGTCAACGACCGTGTCCAGCTGGCCCGTCTCGAGCGTATTTTTCAGCGGGCCCAGGCCGAATCGCTGATGCGTGATGGGGTCACCCTCCGTGATCCCGCCAGGCTGGATATCCGTGGCAGCGTACAAATCGCCAGTGACGTCATTATCGATGTGAACGTGATACTGGAAGGCGATGTCACCATCGAAGAGGGCGTCACCATTGGCCCGAACTGCATCATTCGCGACGCCAATATTGGTGCTGGCACGGCCATCGAAGCCAACAGCCTGATTGATGGTGCGGTAGTGGGCGACCATTGCACGGTGGGGCCCTACGCACGCCTGCGCCCCGGCACCGAACTGGCGGACAAAGCCAGGATCGGCAACTTTGTAGAGACCAAGAAGTCCTATGTGGGCGAAGGCTCCAAAGTGAATCACCTGACCTACATCGGCGACAGCCAAATCGGCAAGGGCGTGAATGTTGGAGCCGGCACCATTACCTGCAATTATGATGGTGTGAACAAATTCCAGACCGTGATGAAAGATGGTGCCTTCATCGGCTCCAACTCGTCACTGGTGGCCCCGGTGACCATCGGCGAAAACGCAACCGTTGGGGCGGGCAGTACCGTCACCAAGGACGTGGACGACAACGGCCTTGCCGTGGCCCGTGGTCAGCAACGGAATGTGGCCAACTGGAAGCGTCCCACGAAGAAAAGTTGACAGTTGATAGTGGACAGTTGACAGCGAAACCGTCGCTTGTCGCTGATTCGTAGGGCGGAAATAAGCGTCAGCCCATCTCCGTCATAACACCGCTATTCAGGAACAGAGTTAGGGAAAATTAAGCATGTGTGGAATCGTCGGTGCCATCGCCCAGCGTAACGTAGGCAACATCCTGATCACCGGACTCAAGCGCCTGGAATACCGGGGCTATGACAGTGCCGGTGTCGCGCTGCTCAACGACAGCGGGATTACCCGGGTACGTCGGCAGGGCAAGGTGGCCGGGCTGGAAGATGCGGTTAATGAACAGGCGGCCAGCGGTTTCACCGGTATCGCCCACACCCGCTGGGCGACTCACGGTAAACCCTCTGAAGCCAATGCCCACCCGCACATGTCTGGCAACGATCTGGCGCTGGTCCATAACGGCATCATCGAAAACTTTCAGGAGCTGAAAGACGCACTGGAAGCCGACGGTTACACCTTCCAGTCCCAGACCGATACCGAAGTGATTGTTCACCTCATCGACCAGACCCTGCAAACCGGCGTGGACCTGTTCACCGCCGTGCAGCAAGTGACAAAGAAACTCGACGGCGCCTACGCCCTGGGTGTGATTCACAAGGCGCAACCGGACAAGCTGGTTACCGTCCGTTCCGGCAGCCCGCTGGTGATCGGGCTTGGCATCGATGAAAACTACATCGCCTCCGACCAGCTGGCCCTGTTGCCCGTCACCAACCGCTTTATCTTTCTGGAAGAAGGCGATCAGGCAGAGCTGACCATCGACGGTGTCCGTATCGTTGATGCCAACGGTAACCCGGTCACCCGCGAGCCCCACGAATTCGACGGCACCCACGAAGATGCGGAAAAGGGTGAATACCGCCACTACATGCAGAAGGAAATCTTCGAGCAGCCGGCGGCCATCCAGAAAACCCTGGAAGACCGTATCGAATCACCGGCAACGTTGATCAACGCCTTCGGTGAAAAAGCCCCGGCCATTTTCGACAAGGTAAAAACTGTCCAGATCGTGGCCTGTGGCACCAGTTACCACGCAGGTATGGTGGCCCGTTACTGGCTCGAAGACATTGCCGGCATCCCCTGCCAGGTAGAAGTGGCCAGTGAATTCCGCTACCGCAAACATGTGGTACCGGAAGGCACCCTGTTCGTGACCATTTCCCAGAGTGGCGAAACTGCCGACACCCTGGCTGCCCTGCGTGATACCCAGTCTCCCAACTATGTGGGCCGGCTGGCCATCTGTAACGTGGACAGCTCCTCACTGGTGCGCGAATCCGAGCTGGTATTCCTGACCAAGGCCGGCCCGGAAATTGGCGTGGCGTCCACCAAGGCGTTCACCACCCAGCTGGCCGGCCTGCTGATGCTGGTATTGGCCCTGGGCCGCCAGAAGGGTCTGGCCGACAGCGAAATCGAAACGGTACTGGCAGAAATGCGCCAGCTGCCGAACCTGATCGAACAGGCCGCCGCACTGGATAAGCCCATCGAAAAACTGTCCGAGCACTTTGTAGAAAAACATCACGCGCTGTTCCTGGGCCGGGGTGTGCAGTTCCCGGTGGCGCTGGAAGGTGCGCTCAAGCTCAAGGAAATTTCCTACATCCACGCAGAGGCCTACGCCGCCGGTGAACTCAAGCATGGTCCGCTGGCGCTGGTCGACAGTGAAATGCCAGTGGTGTCCGTGGCGCCCAACGACGAACTGCTGGAAAAACTGAAATCCAACCTGCAGGAAGTGCGCGCCCGGGGTGGTGAGCTGTATGTGTTCGCCGACAAGAACGCCCACGTCAAAGAAGGCGAAGGCATCCACGTACTCAACATGCCTGCCGTCCCGGAAACCATCGCCCCCATCGTCTACACCGTGCCGCTGCAATTGCTCAGCTACCACGTCGCCGTGCTGCGCGGCACCGATGTGGATCAGCCAAGGAATCTGGCCAAGTCGGTGACAGTGGAATAAGGCAGTTAACAGTTAATAGTGAACAGTTAACAGCGAAAGCCCGGCAACGCCGGGCTTTTTGTTGCACACCTCCCCCTGTAGGAGCGTCGCTCGCGGCGCGGCTTTCTTTCACGATTGGAACACCAACCCAGCCGATGCCTGGCTCTCGTGCGTTCGCTCAAAAAGGGATGTAGCCAGTGCAACGATGTCATCCCGCATGGCGAGTTTGGCCATCCATGCTTCAGGGATAGCGGACGCCCCGTAAAATGCACCGGCAATCTGTCCGGCGATCGCGGCGGTAGTGTCTGCATCATCCCCCAGGTTGGTGGCGGCAAGGATGGCGTCGCGGTAATTGTCGGTATGGAAGAAACACCACAACGCGGCTTCCAGGGACTGGATGCAGTAGCCGGAGCCGATAATGTCATCATAACCCGCTTGCAGAAAATCCCCGCCGGCCAGAGCCTGCACCTTGGCTTCCTGCCAGTGTTGGTCAGCCAGGTTTTGCATGAGTGATGCCTTGTCAGTGCCACGCAAACAACGGTCCAGCAACAGGGCAAACAGCTCACAACATTCCACCGCTTCAGCTGCGCCGTGAGTAGTACGGGAACTGAGTGCCGCCAGTTGGCGCAAGCGATCCGGTGCAGGGTGGGCAAACAGCACCACCGGAGCCAGCCGCATCAGCGAGCCATTGCCAGCGGTATGGGCTGCGGTGTCGCCAGAGTAGGGCTCGCCGGTATCACGGAAACGCGCCAGGGCGTCGCGCACGGTGTTGCCGATATCAAAGCAGCTGCCGGTGGCGCTAAGGTAGCCCCATTGCCACCAGTTCAAATAGCGACTCATTTGGTCTCGGGCATCAAAGGCCTGCTTTTCAACGAGGCTTTCCGCCAGACACAGGGCCATGGAGGTGTCGTCGGTCCATTGACCGGCTTTCAGGTTGAAGGGACCGTTGCCCGTCATGTCGGTAACCGGTGCAAAGCTGCCTCGGGGTGAAAATTCCACCGTCGTGCCCACCGCATCACCGCAGGCAAGCCCGGCCAGCGCGCCGATGAAACGATCCTTGCGTGTGTTCATGATGCTTTCCTTTTGATAGGCCTTTACAGGCCTTCACCAAACACCCGCGCAAACAGATGTTGCTCGGAGCCGGTGGCGGGTTGATAGAGTGCCGCAGGCCGGCCCCGCCCCCCTTCGGGAATGCCTTCGCCCACTTCTTCGAGAATCTCCGCATTGAGAATGCGCCGACGAAACGATTTCTTTTCCAGGGTGGCATCCATCAATTGTTCGAACGCACGCTGTAACTGGGTCAGAGTGAAAGGGCGTTTCAGCACATGAACCGGCAGCACGGTATAGGCCGTCTTGTTCTTCAAGCGCTCCCGCGCTGTGGCAATCAGGCTGCGGTGATCGAACGCCAGCTCAATGCCTCCGAGCTGATCCAGCGGCCACCAGCGGGCATCGTTAACTGACGCCACGAAGTCTGCGGTAGGGGCATGGGGGATCAGCGCCATGTACAAGGCCGTGACAGACCAGCCACGGGGATCGCGCAGGCCGTTGCCCTTGCTACACACCTGCTCCAGAAGCGGCGCGGCGACACCGGTTTTTTCCTTCAGCTTGCGGTGGGCGCAGGCGTCCAGGTCGTCATCACTGTGAATGTCGATAAAACCGCCGGGTAAGGCCCAACGCCCCTTGTGCGGAAAGTCGCCCCGTTCCACCAGTAGCACCTGCAGGGCGCCTTCGTGCAGGGTAAAGATCGCCACGTCCACGGTAACCAGTGGGCTGTCGTAGTCCCTGGCGTTGTACTGTTTGAGGAAGTCGGCTTCTGAGCGGTAGGTCATGGTTCGATCACCAGGGGTTGCTATATAGTGGCAGTTAGCCAACAATACAGAGCAACACCGGTTCAGGCAACCGGTTCACGGCAGCGAGACAGACTTGCTGCCCACATCCACGGCAAGGAGCTTGCTGATGCAGTACGAATTCGATTTCGCGGTCTTTATTGGCCGCTTTCAGCCCTTTCACGCCGGTCACCTGCAGGTGGTGCGCACCGGCCTGGAGAAAGCCGAACGATTAATCTTGTTGATCGGTTCCGCCTGGCAGGCTCGCAATCCCCGCAACCCCTGGACTCACCAGGAGCGAGAACAGATGGTGCGCGCCTGCCTGACGGAAAGTGAAAACCAGCGCCTGCTGTGCTTGCCATTGATGGACGTGCCCTACAATGACGAAGCCTGGGTGCGAAACGTGCAGTCCACCGTCGCCGGTATGGTCACCGCCCATCACGCCACCCCGCACCGGCCAGCGCGCATTGCCCTGATCGGGCACCGCAAGGACCACACCGGTTTTTATCTGAACCTGTTCCCGCAGTGGTCCGCAGTGGGCGTAGACAACGTGCGGCAGATCAGCGCCACGCCGATACGCGAGCGTTACTTTTCCGCCGCCCCGGAGACACTGCTCCCCTCGCTGGTCGATACGGACGTGCTGCCGTCAGCAGTGGCGTCCTACCTCACTGGCTTTGCCAATGATGCGGGTGCTTATCAGCACATCCGCGATGAAATCGCCTTCGTGCGCAAATACCGAGACGCCTGGTCGTCCGCGCCCTATGCGCCCACCTTCGTCACGGTGGATGGTGTGGTGGTGCAATCCGGCCATGTATTGCTGGTGGAGCGTCGTGCCAGCCCCGGCAAGGGGCTATGGGCGTTGCCCGGTGGTTTTGTGGATGGTAGTGAACGGTTGCTGGATGCCTGCCTGCGGGAACTGCGTGAGGAGACCCGCTTGAAAGTCCCGGCCCCGGTCCTCAAAGGCTCCATTCGCCGCCAGGAAGTCTACGATGACCCCTACCGTTCCGCTCGCGGCCGCACCATCACCCACGCGTTCTATATGGAGCTGGAGCCCAATGCCAGCCTGCCAAAAGTGAAGGGCGGTGACGATGCTCGCCAGGCACGTTGGGTACCGCTGGGCGAACTGACCCCGGAGCGGTTGTTCGAAGATCACTACTTCATCATTCAGGACATCCTCGGGTTGATTTAACCGGGAACGCGAGCAGGGATGGAACTGGACGCCGTTATACAGCGCTATCAGCATGAGCTGGCGACCACCGTCTTCCGGGAACCCCACCCGGAGGACGCCAGTCGCTGGCATCAACAGCGCATTGGTGAGCGTACCTGGCGGGTCGCCCAACCGGTAACGCTGACCCCCTACGCCGCGGTGCAGCCCTGCTCCGCCCGCTGCCGATTTTGCTCGGAAAACCTGCGCGAAAACGGCGATACCGGCACCCATGCCAGCCTGCTGCGCCCGGGCATGAATTACTTCAACCAGCTTCAGACAGCCCTGATGGCGCTGCGTGGCCTGCCGTTGTCCTATTCCCTGTCGGGCCTGGAAATGACCGACCATCGTGACTGGTTTCTGCGCCTGCTGGATTGCCTGTCGTCCCATGCCGCGGTGAGCCCGGTGGAGGGCAGGGTGCTGTACAGCAATGGTGCCGGGCTCACTGCGCTGGGGGAGGATGCGGAGCTGGCCGCGGCCATCCGCAGTTTCACCTTCGACTGGGTGGAGCTGTCGCGGCACCATCCCGACACCGTTACCAACCAGCAGATCATGCGCTTTCGTTCCCGCGAAGGGGTCATGATCACGGATCAGTTTCGTGAGTGTGTCGCACAACTGGGTGCACTCACGGAGGTCAAGCTGGTGTGTCTGGTGCAGCAGGGCGGGGTGGACAGCCTCGCCGCCCTGCAGCGTTATCTGGACTGGGCTCGCTCGCTGGGGGTACGTCATGTGATCCTGAGGGAAATGTCGCAACTGGATCAGCGCTACCGCGCCAACGGCACCCAGCGCTATATCCGCGCGTCGCGAGTGTCTGTGGCGGGCTTGCTGCAGGCCTTTCTGGAAGCTCATCCCCCGGCCCAGGGCACCCGCCTGCGGCAGGCCAACCACGGCTATTACTTTTCCAATCTGGTAATCGAAAGTGATGGCCTGACCGTCACCTTCGAATCGTCAAACTATCAGCGCCTGCACGAAAAGCATGACAGCGGCCAGATCTTCAAACTGGTATTCCATGCCAACGGCAACCTGTGCGCGGACTGGAATCCGGAGCGCCATGTCCTGATCCCCGCCGTCAACGGAGACATCGCCCATGCCCAATAGCTGGCTGCACCTGGACGCCAACCAGGACACCCATGCCCTGGATCACACCCTCACCAGCAGCGACCCGTTTGCTGCCCGTGACCGCGGCTGGGTAGAACAGATGCGGCCTTTCGTACGCGAGTTGTCCCAACCCGGTGATCGGGTGCTGGACCCCTTTGCCGGCTTTGCGTCCACCCTGGTCGCGGCCTGCCAGGAAGGCCGGCAAGGTGTCGGTATCGAAATTGAAGCGGGCCGTCTGCACACGGCGCGCCAGCGACTCGATGATCTGGGCCTTGGGCACGCCACCCTGATCCACGGCGACTGTGAAACCGCACTGGCGAACATGGAACCCGTCGACCTGGTGCTCACCAGCTTGCCGTATTTCGGTTGCGGCATGGAAAGCGCTCACCCTGGCCAGCTCTACGGCGCAGGCAGCTATGCGCACTTTTTGCAAAAAGTGCGCGGCATTCTCAAGGCACTCAAGCCGATCATCAAACCGGGGGGTTACATCGTAGTGGGTGCCGAAAACCTGCAACTGGATGGCCTCTGGGTACCCCAGGCCTGGGATGTGGCACGGCTGCTGGCCGAACGATTCCGTTTTATCGAGGAGCGCGTCATTGTTTACGACCGTCCCCACACCGACAGCACCTCACCGCACAGCAACCGCGCCCATGAATACATGTTGGTGGCGCAAAACAGCGCCCGCGTCTGTGATCGGGATGCCGCAATGTCACTGCTTAAGTTACTGCAAGCGGATTTCCCACAGGCCATGGTCATCGGCAGTTTCGCTCGCTGGTTGAAGGGCGAAGCGGTAACCCCGTCGGATGTGGACCTGCTGTTGCCCAACGATTCACACATACTGCAGCCACTCACGCAGTGGCTGGAAAGCCGGGGCTTTCAGCTCACCCGCTGGGGTGCCCCTCTGCAGGCAACCATGACCACCCAGGCCATGGCCGGCGCCAACTACTTACGCGCCGAACGACTGGCTGCGACCGGCAGCACCCTCACCCTGGATCTGGCCTTCCATGCGGATCCGCAGGTCTACCCGCAGCTGGCAGGCAAGGCGGAAACACGTCAGGGCATTATCTGCATCAGCGAGCCTGCAGACCTGGGCTAGCGTCCCCTGTGGGAGCGGTTGTTCGACCGCGATTGGCGTCAGCCGCCAAGCCCTTGTTAAAAAACAGTTGACACATTAGTGGCGTATAGCCAATATATGTTCATCGGCACGACGGGACCCGTCAGTGCCGAGCAGCGGATCGCTGCCAGCGTGCTGGAAAGACCGGCGCCAATCACAATCGACAGGAGGAACTCCGTCATGCGTAACCTGATTCTCAACACCGATTCCTACAAGACCTCTCACTTCGCCCAATACCCGGCCGGTGCCGAGTATGTCTCCAGCTATATCGAATCCCGTGGTGGTCGCTACCGCGACACCGTGTTCTTCGGTCTGCAGGCCTTCCTCAAGGAATACCTGAGCCGCCCGATCAGCAAAGCGGATATCGAAGAAGCCGAAGCGGTCTGTGTTGCGCACGGCGTTCCCTTCAACCGTCCGGGCTGGGATTACATTCTCGACAACTACGACGGTTACCTGCCCATCGAAATCGAAGCCGTGCCGGAAGGCACCGTGGTGCCCACCGGTAATGTGCTGGTGCAGGTCATGAACACCGACCCCAATTGCGCCTGGCTCACCAGCTATGTGGAAACTGCCCTGTTGCGCGCTATCTGGTATCCCACCACCGTGGCCACGGTGTCCCGCAACTGTCGCACCATCATCCAGCGCTACCTGGAAGATACCGCCGACAACAGCGACAGCCTGCCCTTCAAACTGCACGACTTCGGTGCCCGTGGCGCCACCTCGGAAGAAGCTGCTGCCCTCGGTGGCATGGCACACCTGGTTAACTTTGCCGGTACCGATACCCTGTCCGCGATCATGGCCGCGCGCCGTTACTACGGTGCCGACATGGCCGGCTTCTCCATCCCGGCGGCAGAGCACAGCACCATTACCAGCTGGGGGCGCGACGGTGAAACCCGGGCCTACGCCAACATGATCCAGCAATTCGGCGGGCAAGACCGGGTGGTGGCGGTAGTCAGCGATTCCTACGACATCTGGAACGCCATCGACAACCTGTGGGGTGGCGAACTGCGCGAGCAGGTAGAGCAGGCCGGCGGCACCCTGGTGGTCCGTCCCGATTCCGGCGAACCGGTGGAGATCGTCCCGGAAGCCATCGAACGCTTGATGGCCCGCTTCGGCTACCGCACTAACAGCAAGGGCTACCGGGTGCTGCCGGACTGCGTGCGCCTGATTCAGGGCGACGGCGTCTGTGCCCAGTCCATCGAAGCAATCTTGCAGGAAATGAAAGCCCGCGGCCTGAGTGCGGATAATGTGGCCTTCGGCATGGGCGGCGAGTTGCTGCAAAAGCTTAACCGCGACACCCAGAAGTTCGCCATGAAAGCCTCTGCCATCTGCATCAACGGCGAATGGCGCGACGTCTACAAGGATCCGATCACCGATCCAGGTAAACGCTCCAAGCGTGGCCGGTTGGCGTTAGTACGCAGAAACGAGAGCGTCCAGACGGTACGCGCTGATGCTCTTAACGGTGACGGTGTAGATAGTGAAGAGAACCAATTGATCAAGGTGTTCCGTAATGGAGAAACCCTGGTCGATTGGGACTTTGAAACCATTCGCCAGCGGGCGGCACAGGGCAACGGCGGCAATTAATCGGCCAATGTCCTGCCCCCGTGACCACATCGCGGATCAAGGAGTAAAGCGTTCCACAGCGAAGCCCGGCAATAGCCGGGCTTTTTGTTGCACACCACTTTCTACACCTCCCCTGTAGGAGCGTCGCTCGCGGCGCGATAGCCGCGGCGCGGCTCTCTTTCGCGGTGGAACCACCGCTCCTGCAAAACCGTGCCAATCCCCTGGCAAACTTGTATACCACCTTGTATGGCACGGTTGCTGCATAAAGTTGGTGCATGGCAACCGGCAGGAAGAGGTCTGGCTCGTGACCGTACAGGAACCGGCACCGACACAACGGCGACATCCCAAGACACCAGCCCATGGCAAGGGGTGGAAGGCCCGGCTGCAGATGCAGCTGGAGTGCGCCATTACGGGGCAAGGCGCCAAGACTGTCATGACCGGCCTGCACCATTATGGGCCGCTGCGCGTTCAGCGCCCCTTCTACCCGGAAGGCGGCACCGCCCACATCTACCTGCTGCATCCCCCCGGTGGCGTGGTCGGTGGCGATGGTCTGGAGATCGACATCACTGCCGGCACGCAGGCCCATGGCCTGTTCACCACCCCCGGTGCCACCAAGTTCTATCTCAGTGCCGGCGATACCGCCCGCGTCAGCCAGGCCCTAACCGTGGCCCCCGGTGGCACCCTGGAATGGTTTCCCCAGGAAAACATCTTCTTCCCCGGCGCCAAGGTGCACATGGACACCACCATTGATCTGCATGGTGATGCCCGTTTCATGGGCTGGGAAATCTCCTGCCTGGGGCGGCCGGTGAACAGCGAGATCTTCGAGCAGGGCAATATCGATGCGCGCTTTCGCATTAATCGCGACGGCAGGCCGCTGCTGATCGAGCGCCTCAAGGTGGATCAGCCGCGCCACCTCAATGCGTCATCCGGGCTGCGTAACTTTCCCATGCAGGCTTTGTTTGTGGCCACTGGTTGCAACGAGGTCTTGCTGGAACAGGCCCGCGACATCATTGAGGGCAACACCGGCGAGATGCCCTGTGGCCTCACCTTGATCGACGACATTCTGGTGATGCGTGTGCTCGGCACCCGCTGCGAAAAAATCCAGGCACTGATGATTCCGGTCTGGCAGTTATTACGCCAGACCCTGCTGAACAAACCGGCGGCAATCCCGCGCATCTGGAATACCTGACGGTGAACGGAAAAGGCGAAAAGGCAAAATCATGGAACTGACACCCAGAGAAAAAGACAAGCTGCTGATCTTCACCGCCGCACTGCTGGCGGAGCGGCGCATGGCCCGCGGTCTCAAGCTCAACTACCCCGAGTCGGTGGCCTTTATCACCGCCGCCATCATGGAAGGCGCCCGCGACGGCAAGACCGTGGCGCAGCTGATGGGCGAAGGCCGCACCCTGCTCAAGCGCGATGACGTGATGGAAGGCGTGCCGGAAATGATTCACGAAGTGCAGGTGGAAGCCACCTTCCCGGACGGCACCAAGCTGGTCACCGTTCACGACCCGATTGTGTAAAGGAGTGCACCCATGATTCCCGGCGAAATGAAAGTGCAGGACGGCGACATCGAGATCAATCCCGGCCGTGAAACCGTCACCGTGGAAGTGGCCAACACCGGCGACCGTCCCATCCAGGTGGGCTCCCATTACCACTTCTATGAAGTGAACAACGCCCTGCAGTTTGATCGCGAAAAAACCAAAGGTTTCCGGCTCAACATCCCCGCCGGCACCGCGGTGCGCATCGAACCCGGCCAGAGCCGCACCGTGGAACTGGTGGCCTACGCCGGCGAAAGAAAAGTCTACGGCTTCCAGGGCAAGGTGATGGGCTCGCTCTGAGTTCAGCAAGGAATTCAATGCGGCCTGATCACAGCCTCAGGCGCTAACGGAATAACAGGAGAACCACCGTGGCAACAATGTCCAGACAGGCCTACGCGGAAATGTTCGGCCCCACCACCGGCGACCGCCTGCGCCTCGCCGATACCGATCTGTGGATCCAGGTGGAAAAGGACTACACCGTCTACGGCGACGAAGTGAAATTCGGCGGCGGCAAGGTCATCCGCGATGGCATGGGCCAGTCTCAGCATCCCTCTGACAAAGTCATGGATCTGGTCATCACCAATGCCCTGATCATCGATCACTGGGGCATCGTCAAAGCGGACATCGGCATCAAGGCCGGGCGCATCGCCGCCATCGGCAAGGCCGGTAACCCGGACGTGCAGCCCGACGTGGATATCATCGTCGGCCCCGGCACTGATGTGGTGGCAGGCGAGGGCAGCATCGTCACCGCCGGCGGCATCGATTCCCACATTCACTTTATCTGTCCGCAGCAAATCGACGAGGCGCTGGCCTCCGGCGTCACCACCATGATCGGCGGCGGCACCGGCCCCACCACCGGCACCAACGCCACCACCGTCACCCCCGGCCCCTGGAACATGGCGCGCATGCTGGAAGCGGCGGATTCGTTCCCCATGAACCTGGGCTTCCTCGGCAAGGGCAACGCCAGCCTGCCGGAATCGCTCACCGAACAGATCGCCGCCGGCGGCATCGGCCTGAAACTGCACGAAGACTGGGGCACCACCCCCCAGGCCATCGACACCTGCCTCACCGTGGCCGACGACACCGACACCCAGGTGGCGATCCATACCGACACCCTGAACGAATCCGGCTTCGTGGAAGACACCATCGCCGCGTTCAAGGATCGCACCATCCACACCTATCACACCGAAGGGGCGGGCGGTGGCCACGCACCGGACATCATCCGTGCGGCGGGGCTGGCCAATGTGTTGCCATCCTCCACCAACCCCACCCGGCCCTACACCGTGAACACCGCCGATGAGCATCTGGACATGCTCATGGTCTGTCACCACCTGGATCCGAGCATCCCCGAAGACGTGGCCTTCGCCGAATCGCGCATCCGCCGCGAAACCATCGCCGCCGAAGACATCCTTCACGACCTCGGCGCCTTCTCCATGATCGCCTCGGATTCCCAGGCCATGGGCCGCGTCGGTGAAGTGGTCATGCGCACCTGGCAAACCGCCCACAAGATGAAAGTGCAGCGCGGTGCCCTCAAGGGCGATCCCGCCGAGCACGACAACTTCCGCGTCAAACGCTACGTGGCCAAGTACACCATCAACCCGGCCATCGCCCACGGCATGGCCCACGAAATCGGTTCGGTGGAAGTGGGCAAGCTGGCAGATCTGGTGCTGTGGAGCCCGGCCTTCTTCGGCGTGAAACCCAACCTGATCATCAAGGGCGGCATGGTGGCCATGGCCAAGATGGGCGACCCCAACGCTTCCATCCCCACACCGCAGCCGGTGCATTATCGCCCCATGTTCGGCGCCTACGGTAAGGCCCGCCAGGCCACCACCATGACCTTCATCTCACAGGCAGCCATGGATGCCGGCATCCCCGAACAACTGAAACTGGCCAACCGCATCGGCGTGGTGAAAGGCTGCCGCACCGTGAAAAAGAAAGACATGCTGCTCAACGACTGGCAGCCCAACCTGGAAGTGGACCCGCAAACCTATCAGGTGCGCGCCGATGGCGAACTGCTCACCTGTGAACCGGCGGACATCCTGCCCATGGCCCAGCGCTACTTCTTGTTCTGACAGCGCGCGTTAAGACATTGAGAACACCATGATCGAACTGACAAAAAAACTGAATGAGACCGCCCTGGAAGGGCTCGATGACAGCACACTGAAAGTCCTCAGCCTGCCCATCGATGCGCGCATCAAAAGCCGCCAGAAAGCCCTGCTGGAAAGCGGCGAACCGGTGGGCCTGTTTCTCGAGCGTGGCACCCTGCTACGTGGCGGTGATGTGCTGACTAACGCCGACGGCATTCTGGTCAAAGTCATCGCCGCCGATGAAACCGTCTCCACCATCCAGTGCAACGATGCCCTGATGCTCGCCAAGGTGGCCTACCACCTGGGCAACCGGCACGTGCCCCTGCAAATCGAAACCGGCTTTGTGCGCTACCAGCACGACCACGTGCTCGACGACATGGTGCGCCAGCTCCCCGGGGCCGACACCAGCGTCACCGTCAACGTAGAGCAGGCCCCGTTCGAACCGGAAGCCGGCGCTTACCAGCAGGGCGGGGGTCATCACGGGCATTCGCATGGGCACTCACATGGAAATGGCCATAGCCACTCGCACGATCATGATCACAGCCACGACCACAGCCACGATCACTCACACGAACACAGCCATTGAGCTAACGCGATGCCCCGGGGCATCGTCACGAAAGGAGCACACCATGAAACACCTGACTCGCAAGGCCAGCACCGCGGCCCTCACCCTGGCCACAGTCGCCCTGCCAGCCGCCGCCATCGCCCACACCGGCGAAGGCGCCCATGTGCACGGCGGCCTGATGGCGGGCCTTACCCATCCCGTCACCGGCATGGATCACCTGGTCGCCCTGGTGCTGTTCGGTGCCTTGCTGGCCGGCACCACCCTCAAGGAAAAACAACTGGGCTTTGTCGCCGCCGGCATCAGCCTGGCCGCCGGCTTCGCCGGTGGCGTGGCCCTCGGCGGTCACGTGGCCATGGAAGCTGTGATCACCGGTTCCGCCTTGCTGTTCGCCGCAGCCCTGGCGTTCCCGGCCAGCGTACGTGGCAAAGCCGCCTGCGCCGTCGCCTTCCTGCTGGGCGCCCACGGCTGGGCCCACGGGGTGGAAATGACCGGCAGCCTGGCCGGCTTTGGCGCCGGCTTCCTGGCCAGCTCCGTGCTGCTGATGCTGGCGGGCCTGCCGCTGGGCCAACAGATCCAGAAAATCGCCCCGGCCCTGCGGGCCGTACTGGCTGCCGGTGCCGCCCTTGGCCTGATGCTGCTGGCGGGCTAAACGATGAGCCGCGCATCATGAGCAACAGCGCCTTCTTCCGACTGCAGCAACTGATCAGCCCATCGCTGCCCATCGGTGCCTTCACCTATTCACAAGGCATGGAATGGGCAGTGGAGTGCGGCTGGATCAAGGATGCAGACGACGTCTACGTGTGGCTCGATGGCCTGCTGGAAAGCAGCGTCGGCGCGCTGGAGTTACCGGTACTGGCACGGCTCTACCACGCCAGCCAACAGCAGGATCTCGATGCCTTCAGCCACTGGGCGGACACCCTGCTGGCCTGGCGGGAAACCAGCGAACTGCGCGCGGAAGAATGCCAGCGCGGCCAGGCCCTTACCATGGTGCTGGACAAACTGCCGGATGCCGCAGGCTGGCCCGAGCTGCAACAACAATGGCGTGATGCCCTGGCCCAGACCCAACTGGCCGGCTTCGCCCTGGCCTGCGCCCGCTGGAACGTGGATCTGGAACAGGCATTAAACGGCTACCTGTGGAGCTGGCTGGAAAACATGGTCATCGTCGCGGTGAAACTCATCCCCCTGGGCCAGAGCGATGGCCAGCGGGTGCTCTACCGCTTCAGCGACCAACTGGCGGCCATCACCCAGCAGGCCATGGCCCTGGACGACGATGACATCGGCTCCTCGTCCCCCGCCATGGCCATCGCCAGCAGCCTCCACGAAACCCAATACTGCCGCCTGTTCCGGTCATGACACTGGCGCTGGCACCGGAATCGGCAAAGAACACTGTGGGAGCTTGCCTGCAAGCGATGCCCACACACAAAACCAATGTGGGAGCGTGCCTGCACGCGATAACCCAACACCAGACAGGCAAGAACAACGGAGAACACCATGAGCGAACATAAATCC
The DNA here is from genome assembly GCF_000475295.1 of Alcanivorax sp. P2S70. Taxonomy (NCBI): domain Bacteria; kingdom Pseudomonadati; phylum Pseudomonadota; class Gammaproteobacteria; order Oceanospirillales; family Alcanivoracaceae; genus Alcanivorax; species Alcanivorax sp. P2S70. The sequence goes on along the minus strand of NZ_AXBZ01000034.1, from coordinate 237,328 downwards.
CCCCTGCGAGTCGGCATCGGCGGCCCGGTCGGCTCCGGCAAAACCGCCTTGCTGGAAAAACTCTGCAAAGCCATGCGCGACGACTACCACATCGCCGTGGTCACCAACGACATCTACACCAAGGAAGACCAGCGCATCCTCACCGAAGCCGAAGCCCTGGAGCCAGAACGTATCGTCGGCGTGGAAACCGGCGGCTGCCCCCACACCGCCATCCGCGAAGATGCCTCCATGAACCTGGCGGCGGTAGAAAACCTGGCCCGCAAATTCGGCAACCTGGACGTAGTGTTCGTGGAAAGCGGCGGCGACAACCTCAGCGCCACCTTCTCACCGGAGCTGGCAGACCTGACCATCTACGTGATCGACGTGGCCTCCGGGGAGAAGATCCCCCGCAAGGGCGGGCCGGGGATCACCAAGTCGGATCTGCTGGTGATCAACAAGATCGACCTGGCCGATCTGGTGGGGGCGGATCTGGGGATTATGGAATCGGATACCAACCGGATGCGCGGGGAGAAGCCCTGGGCGTTTTCGAATCTGAGGAATGATGTGGAGGGGTTGGAGAAGATTATTGGGTTTATTGTGGAGGAGGGGATGTTGCGGAGTCATTCGGAGAAGGCGGCGACGGGGTGATAGTGAATAGTTAACAATTAATGGTGGATTGTTGAGCCCGGCGTTGCCGGGCTTTTTTGTGGGTGGTGATGGCGTAATGATTTCATGGGTGGGTTGGTAGACATGGGGGGTTGTGGTTTGTAAGAGATGGCTTACAGAAAGCGCTAACTTATTGATATAGAGCGAATGTTGTTCGAGAAGGGGGGCGTGGGTAAATACTGACCTTGATTGTGTGGTGGGCGCAGGATGCAAGACCTGACCCTGGACCGCAATGGAAAGCCCGTAGTTGATAATTTGGGTTTTTTGTTAGAGATCGGCTTTAGAGATCTATCAATTCCCATAGCACTGATGCAGCCAATGGGACATTGAAGACTCTGATCCTGAACTTTGGGCTCTGTATTGTCTTTTAGAAAGAATAAAAAGGGAATCAGCATATGGAGATAAAGACGGCCTTCCTTAGGGGTCCGGCATTCGTCTTTGATCTAGTGCTGGTCTCATGCCTGTTGAAGCTTTTAGGCATGCTGGCCATACCTCTGGCTTTTTTGTGTGCTGGCTGTCGGTCTGCATCTGGGAAAAAGACTGTTTGTGTTTAAGTTTATAGATGCGAAAACCTGCCAGCCTCTATCCGAGCTTCAATGGTTTCATGACATGATCGCTGAGACGCGGGTTGTCTGAAAAAGTGAGTTCACCGATAAAAAGAAAGCTGACAGTGGGTCAAGATATCGGTGGGGATGCTTTGTATTATGGGGGACTCGATAAAATCGAACATCGAAAAGCCTGTAATAATCACGCTTACTGCCCGAGGAATACGTAGGGAGGTTGCTGCGGCGCGATTGGTTGAGCCTACGGGTAAAGATGTAGTCTGAAGACAGAAGCTCACTTGATATGGTTGGTTTCTTTGAATTTGATGATTGTGAGTAAATAATAATTTTAGCCTAGATGAGAGGTAGGGATTATGGATGGGTTTGGGGGAAAGATGGCTTTGGAGGCAGCTAAGCCTGCTTCAGGGTTTCTGACGGCAATCTTGGGGCCAAAAATTGAAGACTTAAAAAAGTGGTCTGAAGAAAGAGACCTTAAAGGAAAGCTTGATAAAGAGCATATTGCTTGTGTTATGAGGCCTTATTTGGAGAAGCTTTCATATCGTGTTGGTGAGGTGACTTCAATTGCTTTCTCTCAGGTTAAGTTAAATATTTTTGATGCCTATGAGCCTCTTTGCTTAACAAAAAATGATGCCAGATATAGAGATGAGGAAATAGAGGTTGATATAGAGTTGATGGTAAAAACTGATAAGGGGGGGTTTTTAATAATTGATGATGCGGGAATGGGGAAAAGTACTTTCTCAAAATATTTGGTTTCGCAAATTCTCTATAAATCGAACAGAATTCCAATACTATTTGAACTAAGAAGGTTAAGTGTAGGCGATGACTTGATTGATTCTTTGGCTGCAGAGTTAGATTTGCCTGGAAGGAGGTTTGATAGAGAGGTTTTTTATAGGTTGATTGAGTTAGGGAAATTTTACATTGTTCTTGATGGATTTGATGAGGTGGAGATCGAATTCCAAGAGAATCTATCAATGCAAATATATGATATGTCAGTAAAAGGCGGTGACAATGTTCTTTTGCTCACCTCAAGAAGGCAGGATGCATTACCTGATATTTCTAATTCTTTTGCATTGAGGTTTATTCCTTTCACTAAAGAGAAAGCATCTTCATTAATATTAAGATACGATAAAATATCTGGCCTTGATGTTGGCGAGCGACTAAATAAAGAAATTGACACAATTCCAGAAAAATTTATAGAGAGCCCCTTGCTTGTTTCTCTGTTGTATAGAACCTATGGAGTTAATGGTTCTATCGCAGCAAGAGTTTCGACATTTTACGATGAGATTTATAGTGCTCTTTACAAAGGTCATGATCTTATTAATAAAAATGGATTTGTCAGAGATAAAAAATCAGGGTTGGACTACGAGGAGTTTAGGAAGGTGCTAAGAGCATTGTGCTATTATATGATGATTAGAAGGAAGTCATCATTTCATAGCTACAGCGAAGCGTGCTCGATTGTTGATGAGGCTAAGAAAATTTGTGGTATTGATCATTTCGTTTCCTCCGAATACCTTGAAGACCTTTTAGGTGCTGTTCCTTTGATGCAGAGAGACGGCTCCGAGTTTAAATTCATGCATAAAACTATCCAAGAATATTTTTCTGCTGAGTATCTCATATATAACAAATCAAGCTATGAATTATTGAGAAAACTATTCAATAGCAAGCTTTTTTCAGGGTTTTCAAAAGTTTTCGAGTTTTTGGCTGATATAGATCGTTCTCTTTTCGATAGTGTAATTACATTGCATCATGCAAAAAAAGCTCCTGATGTTTCCGGGAAAAACAATGAATTTTCTGTTGCTGCCAAAACGATATTCTTTTTAAGAAAAGTAAAAATGGGGCTTTGGAAAGTTTCTGATTATTCTGAAAATGTAGGGTTTGATGATTCAGAGGTGCAAGTTCTTTCTTCTGAGTGCCACGTGGCTGGTGGTTTATCACATACATCATGGTGGAGTGGGGTGCTCAATGGTGAGGAATATATGATAGCCATTACCCATGATGAGGGCTTTGAAGGGTTTCATAAGTTGGCGTTTGAAGGGATAACAAAAAAAACCAGCTTTGGTGAATTGCCGGTTGATGATTATTGTTATGATTTAAATGGGCTCGATGAGGTTCTCGGCATCAATCAATGGGTTGACATTAATTATAAAGAGCTTTGTAGGCTGTATGATTGCAATGAAATAACGAAGATATTTGTTAATGATCTCTTGTTTGAAGCGCTTATCTCTTCTGGTGTTGGAGTGAGAGTGCTTTGCCAGAAAAAAATTGATGCTGTTTTCGAAGGTGTAGAGACATCATTGAGAAATGAAATGGAGCTTGACAAGTTTTTATTCTGATACGGTAATCGGGGACACGCATGAATTGGGTGTTTCCCAAGACTAAGACCTGAGCCTATAAACTACTCATACAAATAGGCTTTATTAGTTTGACGGTGCCGCGGCCCTCTGAAGTTGCAGGTAGCGGCTGGGGTCATAGCGACTGCATAGCAGCAAAGCAACGCTATACATCATCGCCAGTGCAAGCCAGGCAGCACTGAAGCTCCCGAGGTGATCGCGCACATTGCCCATGATTAAGGGTGTAATCGCCGCTAGGCTGTAGCCATACCCCTGTACTTTGCCAATTAATGAGCCAAGCTAATCGGGGACACGCATGAATTCGTTCCTTCCTCTCTCCCCCTCTCTCATGAGGGGTTGCGTAATTCTGTGAATTTGATTAGCTTCGGCGTATGGAGTCGTACGCCTCAGGTGTGAGCGCCCGAAAAGACGATGCTTAGCTAAGTTCCACCCTCTCCGAACGGTAAATCTAAATTAAACCGCTGGCAGGATGTGATGAACGCTCACGACATTCGATAAAGTACAGCGGGTTAATGGAGATTTACGCCATGAATCCTGATTTGCCCAAAATTTGCGCCGATTCTCTTCGCAATGATGTGAGGGAGAAATACGGTGTCAAACTAAAAGCTTCTCACGCACATGAATTAGTAGCTGCATATTTCGGTTACAAGTCCCGAAATGCGATGCTCGCTGACTGTGTATACCCAATCTCTAAGCTTCCTCAGGCTGAATTTGTCGTGATGACTCCCGGTTCATTTATAGATGAGCGGAGACGAAATCTCGAAGGGATAGCGGAAGACCTGCCTGACAGCTACGTCTTGGGAGAGGCTGTATACACAGCTTTATTTGCGAATAATCTCTGGGATAGTGCAGCGCCCCCGTACAGAAGCTTTAGGTCACTGGCTGCTGTTCTTCATGACAATAATGAAGCATTTCGGAGTCTCTTCAAGCTGTCTCCAAAAGGCTCAATGCATCATGTTGTCGCGCAATCAATTTTGAAGGATGAAGTGATTCTGACTGTATTCCATACCCATGGAATGCCGACAGATGAAAGCATGGTGGATGGAAAAACAGTCATTCGCCTACAGCGCTCAGCCGGTAAGGTTGGCTATGGATCTGCAGCAATGTCTCCACCGGAGAAGTGGGCGGCTGGGGCGAGACGCTCATTAAGATCACTGGGAATTTCCCCTCTCAAGAGCCAGTGATCGATCTGGGCTCAGGTCTTGCCCTGTGCGCTTGAGTGCATAGGGAAAGACCTGAGCCCATAAACTACCAATACAAATAGGCTGTATTAGTTTGACGGTGCCGTGGCCCTCTGCAGTTGCAGGTAGCGGCTGGGGTCATACCGACTGCAAAGCAGCAAAGCAACGCTATACATGGAGGCCTAATCGGGGACACGCATGAATTGGGGGATGTTATGGACGTCGCTTCTGGTTGAAGTAGTATAAAATAAGGTTTTTATCGTGAAATTATAATTTTTGTCCAGATCTGTATTTTTGATAAAGCGCTAGAAGATCATTCTCTGTAGGCCATTGCTTTTCGTGGGCTTTTTTCCTGTGGCGATTAAGAATAAACATCAATGTTGATATTGCATTGTTTCTATTGCCGCGTTCATAATTTTCTATTGTCTTTAAAAGCGAAGGGTAAAAGTAAGGCGCTTTTTTTATGTCTGCGTTCAGTTTCTCTCTAGAGAGTTTTTCCGCTTGTTCATTTTGTAATGATATTGTGTGGGCGTCATAAGCGAACTTATCAGCTTCGAAAGTTTTGTTCATGATTTTATTTTTGGCTTCATTTTCCTTCTGCCGCTGCTCGTTTTCTATATCCTCTTGAACTTCTGAAAGGCATTCTAAAGGGTGTCGAATCCAGTGTTTGAATCTCTGACAATCACTGACAAATAATTGTTCCGCTTGTTTAAGTATGCCATTTTTAAGTCGAGAATGGTGATCAATATTTTGCTCTAGTGACTGGATTGAAAAATCAATGAATCCCGATTTGCTGTTGCTAATTAAATCATAATGTTGATGAGGGTTGGTTCTATTATTGTAAGAAAAATAGATATGAAGCGTGAAGCCGCCAACGTTAGTCATTATATCGTAATTGGCAACATCCGAAGGGTGCCATTCTAATCCCGTAAGCTCTGTAGATGGCTTGTTGTATCGTTGAGTTAGCCAAATCGGAGGGGTTGTGAAGTTGGGGAGAAGCTCATTGACTGCGCAATCAACAATAAACTGGCGGCAGCACGCCCAAAATGAAATTAAACACTCTTGATCTGGTTGATGAGCTGGATGGCTATCATGACTAAAATGCCATTCATTCCTATTCCCATGGCGAGCGATAACGCTTTGATGACAGGATGGACATACGCAGTTGCAAGCGCGACCAGACTTCACATCTGAAATCTCGCATAATCTTCCAAGGTCCATGCTGAAAGCAAAAGGAATTTTTACAGCCATATCATTTATACAGTAGTGAACTAATATAGATGGTAAGCATTGTAGACTAGTCGAGCGCGAAGAGTAGGAATCGCAGTGGAATCGAGACGGAATCGAGGACACGCATGAATTGGGGAATGTCCTACGCCGTTTGTGGCTAGTCTCTGATGTAGGTTGGTTCGAATAGTCAGTAGTGTTGGGTGATGGATAAGCAAGGAGGCTTGTCATGACCCGAGCGCGTTATAGCCAGGTGTCTCTGGATTCCACGTCTTACTATCACTGTATCTGCCGTTGTGTGCGGCGGGCCTTTCTGTGTGGCCAGGATCATTATTCTGGTCAGGATTATGAGCATCGCCGCCAGTGGGTGGTGGATCGCCTTGCGGTTCTTGGTGAGGTGTTTGCCATTGATCTGTGTGCCTATGCGGTGATGTCCAATCACTACCATGTAGTCCTTCGTATTAACCAGAAGAAAGCCTTGAGCTGGTCTGATCAGGAAGTGGCAGAGCGGTGGATGCAGCTATTCAGCGGGCCGTTGATCGTCAAGCGTTGGCTCAAGGGTGAGACTGAAGCGGCAGAAAATCTTAAGGCTGAAGAAATCATTCAGAGCTGGAGGGAGCGCCTGTATGACCTAGGGTGGTTCATGAAGTGTCTGAATGAGTATCTGGCCCGTAAGGCCAATGAGGAAGACTGTTGCAAGGGCCGGTTCTGGGAAAGCCGCTATAAGTGCCAGGCCCTGCTAGATGAAAAGGCGGTGCTGCAGTGTATGGCCTATGTAGATCTTAACCCGGTGCGGGCGGCTATGGCAGAAACGCCTGAGGCGTCCGATTACACCTCGATTCAGCAGCGATCAGAAGACGTTAGGTCAGAATCTGAAGACAACCGAAAACCCGCGCTGCTGCCAATGGTGGATGCCAATACAACGGAGGTAGAGGATGACAATACGCTATGCCGATTTAGGTTGATGGATTATCTGGAGCTTGTGGATAGCACAGGCAGAGCTGTGCGGGACGACAAACGCGGCGCTATTTCGTCACGTGCAGCGGGAGTACTTGATCGTTTAAGCATTGATGAAAGGGCCTGGTTGGCGCATATGAGGCCCAGAAAGCAACGGCTACCTGTTGCTGTTGGGGCGTTGAATCGGTTGAAAGAGTATGCACAGATGACAGGCCGGAAATGGGTTGCCGGTCAGAGCTTGATGGCATGAAGCGATTCCAGGCTTTACCCGCTAAGGGGCTGAGCCAAGGGGATAGAGGGGCAGATTTGGCTCGCCCAGCTAGATCTGAGTACAGGGCCTGCTTAATGAATCTTGCAAGCCCAGCTGCGGTATTCTTGAGGCTCCGCTAATTCAGTTGGTTTTTGTAAACCACACCGTCTTTCATGATGAAATCGAAATGTGTTTGTGGGTCTGCTACCAGAGACAGATCCTCGAGCGGATTGCCGTTGACGAGGATCAAGTCGGCATAGCTACCTTCCTCGATCACGCCAAGTTTGCCCTCTGGATAGGGGCTGCGGGGGCCGGAGAGAGCCAGCAGCTCACCGGCAGTGGAGGTAGCCTGGCGTAATGCTTCAACCGGAGTGAACCAGCGCTCCAGCTTGGCAAGCTGTTTTCCCTGTTTTTCGGCCAGTTGCGGATCAAACAGGGTATCAGTGCCAAATACGATTTTTACTCCCACTTTCTTGGCCAGTTGATAAACGCGGTCGGTGCCTTGGGTGACATCAATGTATTTTTTTCTGCTGAAAGAACCTTCAGGAAACGCGATGGCATCTTCGTCATCCAGAATGGGCTGCATACTGAGATAGGCCCCTTTCTTTTTCATTAGCCTAAGTGTTTTCTCGCTAAGCAGGTGCCCATGCTCAATGCTCATCACTCCGGCGTTAACAGCGCGTTGGGTCGCCTCGTCGGTAAAGGTGTGCGTAGCAACGTAAGTGTTCCAGTCTGCAGCGGCTGCGACTGCCGCGCGGGTCTCTTCATCCGTGAATTGTGTTACGTCGAGTGGATCGAACGATGAGGAGACGCCGCCGCCAGAGTTGATCTTGATTTGCGATGCCCCCATGCGCAGGGCTTCACGGGTGCGTTTAAGAACTTCGGGTACCCCATCGGCCACAATCACGTGGCCAATGCGTTCCATGTAAACCAGAGAATCATGGGAGTTTGCCGGAACCGCCGTGGAAGGGCGAAAATCGGTATGACCGGAGGTCTGGCTGATGGCCGGGCCGGAGGGAAAAATCCGTGGCCCCTGGTACAGACCAGAATCCGTCAAGGCTGCCAGCGAAAAGACATTCCCGCCCACATCCCGTACGGTGGTAAAGCCACGTAGTAACGCCTTTTCATTGCTTTTGGCACCAATCAGCAAGTGATACGCGTGATCGCTGGTAAGGCCTGTTTGCATAGGAATGCTGGCGTAAGCTGAGTGCCAGTGCATATCAATGAGGCCCGGAATCATGACCCGGCCTTTTCCATCGATTACGGTTGCCCCGTCGGTATCTGGCCGTTCTTTCGAAACAGTTTCGATAAGGTTGCCATTGATCATCACGTAGGCGTTCTCGAGCAGCGCTTCGTGACTGCCATCAAAAACATGGACATTGGTAATGAGTGTTTTGGATGAGGGGGTGGCGAATGCCGATGTAAAAAAAGCAAGGAAGGATAGCGCCAGGGCCGTCCATAGCAGAGAGGGCTTCATCATCGATCTCCATCACATTCATCATTGGATAACGGGGTTTCACAATACAAGAGCAGCATATTGCTGATCGAAAGATTGCACGTGGCCGGGCGGTTCGCAAGAGTTAAGGCTGAAGTAACCGTGCAGACGCCTGTATGGCCCTTAACCCGGTACGAGTGGCCATCGCGGAAACGCCCGAAGGTTTCGATTACTCCTCGATTCAGCAACGTTCCCAAAGTCTGGGGTCAGAAACCAAAGACAAGCGAAACCCGGGCTAGTACCAATGGTTGATACTAATAAAGTGGATAAGGATGATGACGACACGGTAAGCCGTTTCCGGTTGATGGATTATCTTGAACTTGTGGATAGTACTGGGTGTACTGTTCGTGATGAAAAGCGTAGCGGTATCTCATCGCGTACTGCAGGCGTACTGGAGCGTTTAGGCATTGATAGTGAGACCGGATTAAGAAACATGGTGCCGAGAAAGCAGCGAAAACCTGTGGCACTAGCAGCCTGGGCCTGGGGATAACGGATTGGGTATTGGGCGTCAATGCCGCCCTGGTTGGGTGATGAATTGCCAAAGAACGGAAAGTAAAAGGGGATAGGTTATGATTTCAGGGATGAAACGATTACGGAATATGCTCTGGCATGAGGTAAAAGAAATTTTGCCTGCCACAATATTTTTCCTGGCAGTATTCCATATGATATCAGTCACGAAATTGGCTGTGCTAGAACAGGTGGAGTTGAGTGTGTTGCGCACTTCCGCTGCCACGGTTGCTGCTCTGCTGGTTGCCAAGGCGATTCTGATTGTAGAAAAGATCAAGATATCTGAACTATTCAGAAAGGTGCTTTGGCATAACATTATTTGGAAAGCTTTTCTTTTTTATCTGGTGACCCTGATTTTTCATATAGCAGAAACCCTCATCAGCCAGTACCTGGAGAACGGTGGGCTGTCACTGAGTATGAAAACTATTCAGGAGTCAGAAACCCCAGCCTATTTCCTGGTGGTACAAATGTGGCTGGCGGTATCAATATTACTTTTTACTTCCTTGCGTGAAATTGTCGGCGCTGTAGGTTCAAAAGAAGTGCAAAGGTTACTGACAACACAAAAGGAGGTAGCGCTTCCTGCAGGAAGTAATCAGGCATGAGTAATCCGGGAGGCGCAAGTAAAGTGTGATGTTCGCACGGTTCAGGGTTGTTCTATGATGCCGTGTTGACTTCGGTTTTGCCCCGTGCGCTTTCGTGCAAGGGGCAAGACCTCGGCCCAAAAGAAACCTTACTAATTAGCTTTATTAACTCGACGGTGCCGGGGCCCTCTGCAGTTGCAGGTAGCGGCTGGGGTCATACCGACTGCATAGCAGCAAAGCAACGCTATACATCATCGCCAGTGCAAGCCAGGCGGCGCTGAAGCTACCGAGTTGATCGCGCACATAGCCCATGATTAACGGTGTAATCGCCGCCAGGCTATAGCCATACCCCTGTACTTTGCCGATTAATGAGCCTGCAAGCTGGGTATCCTGATGATGGTCCATGGTGACGATCATGATCATGGGAAACTGACCCCCAATCCCCAAGCCCAGCAAGGTGAGCGGTAGCAGTATGGAGGTTGTCAGTGAAAAATTGGCCAGCCAGATAAACCCGGATATAGACAGAATCAACACACTCAATAGTGCCTTCCTGCGATCCGTGCTCCCTGCCGCCCAGGCAGGAAAGAGCAGCCCGGCGATGACTTCAACGGCCGTGAGGTAGCCAAGAAACAGGCCGGATTGCGTGTTGCTGTAACCCAGGTCCACCAGAAAGGGAGGCAGCCAGGCCAGCACGCAGACATAACCGGCAGCGGCCATGCTGAACGTGGCCGTTAGAGAGACAAGTCGGCTCAAGCTAAGCTGCTTAACCTGGGGTTGTGCAATCAAGGATGAAGAAAAAGATCTTGCGTACCGCGCGGACCAGGGACGCCAGGCGACGAGCGCAATCATGGCCGGCAGTGCCCAGAAGGCCAGGGCGGCGCGCCAACTTTCCAGCCACTCGGCCAGATAGGGCGTCAGGCCTGCTGCAAGTGCGGCCCCAGCCATAATGGCACTCACGTAAATGCCCATTGTTTTGGCACCATCACGGGAGGAGGACTTGATCACGATGGGGAGTGTGGCCTGAATCACAGCAATCCCTGAACCCGACAGTAGTGCTGTAAGCAGGAGTGTCAGGGTGTTGAATCTGCCGGCATCAACGAGCCGCAGCAAGTTTGCGAGCAGCAAAAGCACGAGGGCAGCCTGGATCAGCTGCGGCAAGCTGATATAGCGCCGCAGCCATAAAGTCACGAAACAGCCGACCCCCATGGCAAACACCGGCAACAGTGTTAACCAGGCTACGCCACTGAAACTCAGTCCGGTATCGAGTTGAAGTTGGGTTACAACGGGTCCGATGGCGGCCAACGCAGGGCGAAGGTTCAGGCCAACGAGCACACAGATAATGGCAAGACTGAGCGCGGTGGGTCTTTTGACTGGGGTATGAGAGTGAATGTGCTTAGACATAAATGTACTTCCGGGTAATGAAGCCGGAAGCCATCTTAAAAGCTCAACCTAAGTTGAGGTCAAGGACTTAGCAGTCCTGCGTTATCTGCCATAAAACGCCCTAAATGTTGAGTGGGTTAACAGGGCGCAAGGACACGCAACAGGTCTATTCCTCTGGTGCCGTCTCTCTCATCGTTTTCCCGGAAGATGAGTCAGTTTCTCACCACACATAAAACAGAACTGCCGCTTGCCGCTGATTTTGTTATCGCAGCTCGGGCAATGTTGTGAGGCCGAGAGCTTGCCGTCGAGACTGCCATCACGAAGGTCGATTTCATGCATCTTGCTTGCGATCCGGGATTCTGAAACGCCGACTTCACGAAGAAGCTCAAGTGCTGCTGTTGCCATCAGCGCGATCGTATCTACTTTCTCGTTGAGTGTTTTGAGATGTTGCCGGTTGGCATTGGTTTCCGAGCCGGCTAGCTTGGCGGCGTATTCGTTATCGATGATCTTGTAATTTTGCAGAAAATCTTTCATCACTTTCCTTATGGTTTCAGGCTTCTTGTTACCCTTTAGGAGCGCCGTTATTACGCTCTGGGATCCGCTTCGTCACTATCAAGCGTATTGATGCAAAACTCAAACATACCTCACCGCGCCGCCATCCACCCGGATATTCTGCCCATTGATAAACCCTGCTCGCGGACTAGACAGAAACACCACCAGATCGGCGACCTCTTCGCGGGTGGCCAGACGCCCACAGGGATTGGGGAAATCATGTTGGACGATCGCATCTTGCAGTGAGATTTCGTCCAGATTCCAGCCTTTTTTCCTGGCGCGTAACTGATAGGCGTATTCCACCTCGGCCGTGTGGATCAGCCCCGGCGACACCGTGTTCACGGTAATGCCGGTGTGGCTTAGCTCCCGGGCCAGGCTGACCGAGGCGTTGGAGAGCGCGGCCTTGGCGCCGTAGTAGTGGGGCATGATGGCATTGGGTTGGTGGTCGCCAATGGTGCTCAGGTTGATGATGCGGCCCCACTGTTGTGCCTTCATGTGTGGGGTGCAGTGTTGAATCAGGCGCACGGCGCTGAGCAGGTTCACGTTGGTGGCTTCTATCCATTGTTCGGTGCTCAGGGAGTCCCACTTTCCCATCAGTGCGCTGCCGTAATTATTGATCAGGATATCCACCTGCAGGCCGTGCTCAGCCAGTTGCTCCATTACCTGATGCGCCCCTGCATCGGTAAGGATATCGCCAACCACTGGCACGATCTTCATCCCGGCATCGGCCATGGTACTCATGGCCTCATCCGCCTGCGTCTGGGTAAACGCATGCAGTGCCACAGTCGCGCCCTCCGCTGCCAGGGTGGTGGCGATGACATTGCCGGTACCGCGGTGGGCGCCGCTGACCAGGGCGGTTTTTCCGTTGAGATGAAGATCCATGATGGGGCTCTCTGTCTGACTGCTGTCAATTGTCTGCAGGCTCAAGAGTACAACATTAAGCACGCGATTATTGGTGATTCAGGGGGGGGGATAGTATCGGTGGATTGGGGGATCGCGCCGCGAGCGACGCTCCTACGGGAATGCCGGTGAGCTGTCGATTCAGCTATTTTCTCAAAGGATGAACGTTGTTTTCAGGATCCCGTGTTGTGCTTTTCGAAACGCGCGCTAAATCCCCGCCTCGCGGTCGCGAAGATCGCCATTCAAGCATGAGCTCCTACTACAGCAACGGGATTGAATCATCAGTGAAGCATCACGAATACAGGTGATGCTTCACGCTGGTTTGCGGCAGTGCTTCTTGTGTCAGCTCTTCCAGAATGCTGTCCAGGGTGTTGGAGATCATGGCAGCGTTCTTGATCATGGCGATCTTGGGGTAGACGTTTCTGCGCCCGGCCTGGATCAGGCCTTCTTCTTCGCCGTCCTTGAATTCAAACAGTGTGTGCCGCCATTTGAAGTCGCGTTTTTCCAGCAGGATATTGATGTCGCCCAGGTAGTTCTGATCGAGCATTTCTTTCACATAGGCCAGCTGCGCGCCGGTGAGCTGGCCGATGCGGCCACCACGCTCCAGCATCTTTTCTGCGTAGTCGAGCACTTCGCAGGCCATGCGCAGCCCGGACACCGACAGCGCATTACGAAACCCCTTGCGCTGGCGTGACTTGATGTCCCTGACAAAAGGCACCACCACCGGATTGATCAGGCTGACGATAAAATGGTTCACCCCGTACAGGCGAGACAGACGCCGGGCAGGAAGATCTCCGGAGACCGAGCCGTCCACCCAGCGGCGGCTGGCCAGGTAGGGGCGGGGTTTGCCGTCATAGCCTTTGGCATACAGGCGCTCGGCGGGGATCATGCCGGGGATGCTGCATGAGGCAGAAATGGCGGAACGGATATACACGTTGGGTGACGTGATGGCGTTCATCAAGCGCGAGTTCTGGTGTTTCTCCGCCGGTGAAATCGACACATTGATGTAGCGCCCGGTCTTTTCGTAGGCTTCTTGAAAAGTAAGGTTCATGGGCACGATTTCATCCAGTGCCTGTTCCTTGTGAAGCTTGGCTTCTTTTTCTGTGACGCGCCCCAGCACGGAATCCAGCAACGAGTTTTCTGCAAAACCTTCGTAGCGTTTACTGGAAAAATATTCGCGGCTTTTCAGCTCGTCGTTGGTGTAGAGGCCAAGTTGCCCTGACACCACGGCACCAGCGCTGGCCCCGGACAGCACGTTGGGCACCAGGTCGTGATTGACCAGTTCCTGCACCACACCGTGGTGAAAATAAATCAGCCCGGCGCCGCCAGATAGCAGTAAGGCAGAGCGACCATAGCAATGACTGGCGCGGCGGAAAAAATCCAGTTTTTCCAGATAGCTGATGTCGGCATCCGGGGCTTCACTGATACGCACCAACGATTCACAGATAAGCGACACATACTCATCGATCAGATGCTTGGTGCCGCTGCGGGCCCGGGTATAGAGAATCGGACGCCCCATGCCACCCATGTTGCCATGGACGCCTTCGTTCAGGGCGTAAAGCAGCTCCCGGTCGGCGCCTTCGCTGAGGAACTGTTTCAGCTTGTCTCGCCGGGTCTGGATTTCCACATAGTCGTACAGCGTGGTGCGGTGCGTTTCGCGCCACACATCGGCACCGGAATAAGCGTCGTGCTGCTGCGCCAGGTCGTACCAGTCCTGGTAACGGGTGGCGGCGCTCATGGCTTGGTCCAGGTTCTTCAGGTTCATGTCGGTTGGTGATGCATCATTCATGCCCATCAGTTTTCCCTGTGATTGAAAGCCCGTCATGAACGCGGGTGTCGTCAGCGGGAAGCAGAAAAACCGCTGACCAGAAACGAAACATTTCGCATGCCTTTGTCGACCAGACTGCCTTCGCAGTTGTATAGCAGAAACCAGCTTTGAAAGTGTCCGAGAAGATTGCTGAGAATGGCATCGACAATCACATCGGTATCGACCTTGCCCAGACTACCTTGCTGCCGTGCGGCCTCGAACAGCGGTTCTACCAGCGGGAGCAGCTGCGCCATTTTTTCCTGATAACTCTGACCGATTTCGGTAACCACATTACCGGCATCGCGAAGGATTAACAGACACAGTTCCCGGTTGGCTTCGCCGAAGCGAAGGAAAGACTCGGCGATATCCAGCAAACGATCCATGGCAGGTTTTTCCGTAGCGATGGCTTGCAAGGTCAGGACACCCAGATGCTGAAACACTTCGCGCACCATTTCCTGCAGCAGATTGTTCTTGCTGCCAAACAGTTTGTAGATGGTGGCCTTGCTGATACCGGTCTGGTTGGAGATCACCTGCACTTCGGTTTGATGAAATCCGTTGGCGGAAAACACTTGCTGGGCCGACGCCAGCACGGTGTCGCGCTTGCTTTGGGCGGGCTGACCCAGCCAGGTCATGTCCTGCAGGGAGGAGGGTGCTGCGGTGTTGGCTGCCATGGGAATGCGTTGACCTTTTTCTGCGTTGTGGCGATTGCGGATTTGCATTTGCGTTGCCGTGAGCATAGCGTAGCAGAAACTAAACGCGCGCGTTTAGTTGATGGTAGACATTCATATAAAAAGATATCTACACCTGCCGGATGCAGGCGGCACGGCAAACGTGGAGGCCAACATGAACAGCAAGGCAAGGCTGGTGGAACACCAGCATGGCAAGCCAATGGTCACTCATCATGGCGGGTTCGAATCGCTGGAAGAGGAACTGGACTACACCGTTCCCCTGGATCAGGTGAAAGGCACAATCCCCGAGGCGGTGAGCGGCACCTTCTTCCGCATTGGGCCGGGCCGTAACAAGATTGGCGGTGAGGAGTTTGGCCACTGGTTTGATGGCGATGGCATGTTGCACTCGGTGTCGTTCACGGACGGGGGCGTGGTGTATCGCAACCGCTATGTGCGCACCCCCAAGTACCTGGCCGAGACCCGCGCCAACAAGATCGTCAAACGCAGTTTTGGTCACAACGCGCCGGGGGGCATTCGCAAGAATATTGGCCGCCTGCCTGCGAACTGTGCCAACACCAATCTGGTCTACCACGGCGGCAAGTTGCTCGCGCTATGGGAAGGAGGCCGCCCCTGGCAACTGGACCCGGCGACGCTGGATACCATCGGCGAGCACGATTACGACGGCAAGCTGGGCAAGTTCAATGCGTTCAGTGCCCACGGCAAGGTGAACCCGCGCACCGGGGTGTATTACAACTTTGGCATTCGCCCTTCGTTTACGCCCAAGGGGGCACTGACCGGTAAGGGCGCCATTGATCTTTACAAGATTGCGCCGTCTGGGCACCTGGTAGAAAAGGGATCGTTCGAGGTGGATTTTCTGAGTTTCTGTCACGACTTTGCGCTGACAGAAAACTACATGATTTTCTTCCAGTCTCCCATCGCCATGAAGTCGCCGGTGCCGTGGTTGGCCGGCTTGATTCCGTTTGATCAGGCGATTGCATGGCGACCGGAACTGGGCATGAAAATCTATGTGGTGCGCACCCGGGATTTTCAGGTGGAAACGGTATTCACCGTGGACAACCCGTTTGTGGCGATTCACTTTTCCAACGCCTGGGAAGATGAGAGCGGCAATATTCAGGTAGATCTGACCCGCTTTGAAGATTTTTCCGTCAACGAATTATTGCGCGATGTGTTCCACAGCAAAGGCGATTCGTTCTCCGGCACGTTCTGGCGCTATGCGTTGAATGTGAAGACCGGCGCCATGGACGCGACGTGTTATGAGCAAGCCCTGTGCGGGGAATTTCCGCAGTGGGATCACCGCTATTCTACGCAGCCCACATCGGTCATGTATGCGGCCTGCATGATGACTGATCACTCCATTTTTTTTGACGGGGTGGAACGCATTGAACTGGAGACCGGCACGGTCACCAGCCATTCCCTGGGCGAAGGCCGGTATACCTCTGAAGCCATGCATGTGGCGCCACGTGATGGGGATGACAACCAGGAAGGCTGGCTGGTGAGTATGGTGTACGACGCACGCGACCACACCAGTGAAGTGGTGATCTTTGATGCTCGCACGCTGGAGGAAGTCGCGGTGGTGCCGCTGAAGAATCATGTGCCTTTTGGTTTTCACTGCGGGTATAGCCCGAGGTCGTTTGTTAAATAAGAGTCGGATGTCGGAGGTCTGACGTCGGACGCAACACCCGGAACGGAAAAGAGCGAGGGGTGTTGCTTTTAGCGTCAGACTTCCGACGTCAGACGTCCGACCGCAACCCCGATGAAATAAAACGCGAAACCTTCTCAATGAGTAAAGCCGTGATCCAAAAATCCCAGCACGAATTCGATGTAGTCCTCTACGGGGCCACCAGTTTTGTGGGCCGCTTTGTCGCAGCGCATTTGTTTGAACGTCAGCAACACGACCCCACGTTGCGCATCGCTCTTGCCGGACGCAGTGACCGCAAATTGCAGGCGCTAAAACACGCGCTGGGCATGGCAGACCTGCCAGTGATCCTGGCGGATGCTGCCGACGGTGATGCACTGGAAGCGATGACTCAGCGTACCAAGGTGGTCGCCAGCACGGTGGGCCCCTATGCCCGTTACGGTTCGGCACTGGTGGCGGCCTGTGCGCAAACCGGCACGGATTATTGTGACCTGACCGCGGAAATTGCGTGGATGCAACGGATGGTGGCGCAACATGGCGCCGCTGCCCATGCCAGCGGCGCGCGCATCGTACACAGTTGCGGGTTTGATTCCATTCCGTCGGATCTGGGCACCTGGGTTTTGCAGCAGGAAGCGATAGCGCGTTTCGGCCAGCCTTGCCAGACCGTGCAGATGCGCGTGCTCAAGGCCAGCGGCGGGTTTAGTGGCGGTACGGTGGCGAGCCTTTCTGAGATGGTGGCGCAAGCCAGTGACGATGCACAGGTACGGGCCTCGACCCTCAATCCCTACGGGCTGGGTCACGACGGTGGCGAGGGGCCGCAGACAGATCGCACCTTGCCCCGTTACGACAAGACGTTGGGCCAGTGGAGCGCCCCGTTCCTGATGGGGCCGATCAATACCCGCGTAGTGCAGCGCAGCCATGCACTGGCGGGCCGGCCCTGGGGGGACGATTTCGTGTATGACGAAGCCATGGCCACGGGCCGCGGCCCGCTGGGGCTGGCGCTGGCGGCGGGTGTCACGGGGGCCTTGGGCAGCCTGATCGGGCTTGCCGCCTTGAAGCCTACCCGCCCGCTATTGAAAAAGGTGCTGCCCAAACCGGGCAAGGGTCCGAGCCTGAAGACCATCGAAAACGGGTTCTTCCACATGCGCGCCACCGGCACGACCCGTGATGGTCAGTCGCTGAGTGTCGATATCCATGGCGAGAAAGACCCGGGCTATGGGGCGACCTCGAAGATGCTCGGCGAGTCGGCCCTGTGCCTGGCGGCGGATAGCGACAATGGCCACGTGGGCGGCGGTTTCTGGACCCCGTCTACTGCCATGGGCTGCCGGCTGGTCGAGCGGCTGGCGGAGCATGCGGGGGTGCGAATTGTGCCGGCTGACTAGCCGGTGAGAGCAGCACGAAAAGGAACTTTTCAAGCGCGGCAGACTACCCGTTAAGCAGGAATTCATGTTGACCGTGTACATTCCGGATTCCTGTATTTGCCAAGGAGCGTGACCATGAACGCCATGTCGGTGCTTAACCAGATCTTCAATCAGTCGCAGGGTGGGCAATCCCGCCAGGGCGGAGGATCCGGGACAGACATCAACCAGATGTTGGGCAACCTGGGTAATCAACTGTCGGGTAGCCAGGGTAGCAGCGGTATTGATGTGAAAAGCCTGCTCGGTGGCGGCGCGCTGGGCCTGATGCTGGGCTCCAAACGGGGCCGCAAGATGGGTGGCAAGGCGCTGAAGTATGGCGCCCTGGCCGGTGTCGGTGTGTTGGCCTGGAAGGCCTACCAGAATTACCAGACCGGCAGCCAGGCTCAGGGGCAGCCTGCCGCGGCACAACAGGGTCAGCCGCTGGATCAGCTGCAAGGCGCAGATCAGGAGCGCCGGGGCCTGGAAATCCTGCAGGCGATGATCATGGCCGCCCGTGCCGATGGTCACATTGATGCCAATGAACGTGCCCTGCTGACTCGGGAAATCGAGCAACTTGGCGCCGATGACGAACTGCATGCCTGGATACAGTCCCAGTTCGATGCACCCCTGGATGCCAGTGCGCTGGCGGCCATGGCCGATTCTCCCCAGGCCGCTCGCGAAATCTATCTGGTCAGTGTGGTGATGGTGGACGAGCAGAACCCCATGGAACGCGCCTGGCTGGACCAGCTCGCCTCTGCCCTGACGTTGGACGCAGGGCTGGCCGCTGAGCTGGAACAGCAGGTGCTGGCGCCGCGCTGAGGCCTGTGCAGCGTGTGATTAACGCTGACGGGCCTTGAGGGCGGCGGCGTCCTGTTCGGCCCCGGCGAGAGCGGCTTCCAGCAAGGCGGGTTCCGCTTCGTCGCGCCACCAGAAAGCGGTTTTGCCTGGCTGTTGCACGGTCACCTGGGTGCCCATGATGGGGGTCAGCAGGGTGACATTACGTTCCCAGGCTGCGGCGGCGGCTCGCTCCAGAGGTTCAAACCAGTCATGCAGCGCCAGATCGAATGTGCTGTTGTGGATGGGGAGCATGGCGCGGCCCTTGAGATCAAGATGCGCCTGTACGCTCTGTTCCGGCAGCATATGCACCTTGCTCCACAACAGGTTATAGGCGCCGGTTTCGATCAGGGTCAGGTCAAAGGGCCCCAGCCGTTCGCCGATTTCCCGGAAGCCCCCGAAGTAACCGCTGTCGCCACTGAAGAACAGGTTGCCACCCTGTCCCTTGATCGCCCAGCTGGCCCACAGGGTTTCATCCCGGTCGGAAAGGCCGCGGCCGGAAAAATGCTGGGCCGGTGTGGCGGTAAACTGCAGGCTGGCAATCCGGTGGGACTGCCACCAGTCCAGCTCGACGATCTTGTCGTCGGCAATGCCCCAACGGCGCAGGTGATTGCCCACTTTCAGCGGTACCAGATAGGTGCCGACCTTGTTGTCCAGCGCCAGCAAGCTGTCGCGATCAAGGTGATCATAGTGGTCGTGGCTGATGACCACGGCGGTAATGGCGGGCAGGTCGTCGAGCGCAAAGGGCAGGGGGTGAAACCGTTTCGGGCCGGCCCACTGCACTGGTGAGGCGCGGTCACTGAAGACCGGATCGGTCAGCACGGTGTGGCCGTCCAGCTGGATCAGAATGCTGGAGTGGCCCAGCCGATACACGGTGGCCTGGTCGCCGGGCGCAGACAGTTCACCCGCCGGGATCTGGCGCAGTGGCAGCGGGGCGGTGGGGCTGGGAGCCTTGCGCTCGGTGCGCAGGTACATCTTGGCGATTTCCCACAGGTTGCTGGCGGCGGCGCTGCCGGCCATACCGGTGTTATAGAACTTCTGCTCCGGTGTGGAGCAGGCCTTGAACAGACTCACTGCCATAACGAGGACTCCTGCAAATACCAGCCAGCGTATTTTCATGACGCACCAATAAAGTAAACTATACGGTGTAGTGTATATGGGTTTTGGGAAAAGTAAACTGCTTAGTGTAAAATGCGCTCCGACCCGGATTGCCTGGACAGTGAATCGACCATGACCGAACACAAACCGACCCGAAGCGAACTGAAGCGCCAGGCCATCCTGCAGGCGGCCCGTGATGCGTTTCAGGAGCGCGGGGTGCACAGCACCAGCATGGACGAGCTGGCCGCGTTGGCGTCGGTGTCCAAGCGCACGGTGTATAACCACTTTGCCAGCAAGGAAGCGCTGATCATGGCGCTGATGACCGAGCTGTGGCAGCAGGCCACCCTGCATGAAGGGCGCGACTACGAGCCCGGTGTGGCGCTGCATCCGCAACTGTGTGATTTGCTCGAGTCGGAAATCGAGGTGATCTGCAGTCAGGAATACATCGAGCTCAACCGGGTGGCGTTCGACCATTTTCTGCATCAGCCGCAGGCGCTGCGTGAACAGGTGGAAAAACTGTCTGCCCATGAGCCGGCCACTCGCCGCTGGATTCGGGCCGCGGTGGCCGACGGTCGCCTGGCAGAACTGGATGACGAGATCGCCAGCCAGCAACTCCATAACCTGATCAAGGGCAGCTGCTTCTGGCCGCAGTTGATGCAGATTGCCCCTTTGCTTGGCGCCCAGGAGCGGCACGATCTGGCGTCGCGCACGGCGGCGTTATTTTTGAGCCACTATCAGGCCTGAGCGCCGTCTTGCGGTATTAACCCAATGCATGCTTCCCCATGCGTAGGGATCAATGTCATCACTCCCCCGCTCTGGCTACACTGTGGTCTTTGTGCTTTTGCCCAAGACTGGAGTTCGCCGTGCCCGCCCCCTTTGCTGCCATCCTGATTGCCAACCGAGGCGAGATCGCCATCCGTATTGCCAACGCCTGTGCGGATCTGGGTATCCGTTCGCTGGGGGTGTTTGCCGAGGATGATCAGGCGTCCCTGCACGTGCGTCAGGTGGATGAGGCCGTCGCGCTGCCGGGCAGGGGCGTGCCGGCGTACCTGAACGGCGCGCAGCTGATTGCCATTGCCCGTGAACACCGCTGTGAGGCGATTCATCCCGGTTACGGGTTTCTTGCCGAGAATGCGGCCTTTGCTGAGGCGTGTGCCGAGGCAGGGCTGACGCTGATCGGGCCGGGGGCTGACACGCTGCGGTTGTTTGGCGACAAGGCGGCAGCCCGGGCGTTGGCGGCGCGTTGCCAGGTGCCGCTGGTGCAGGGCACTGATCAGGCAGTGACGCTGGAACAGGCCCAGGCCTTCATGGCCGCGTTGAATGGCAGTGGCGTGATGATCAAGGCCCTGAGTGGTGGTGGCGGACGCGGTATGCGAGCGGTTACTGACCCGGCCGATCTGGCCGCCGCCTATGCCCGTTGTCAGTCGGAAGCGCAGGCCGCCTTTGGTGATGACGCCGTCTATGTGGAGCAGCTGGTAAGCGCCGCCCGGCATATTGAAGTGCAGGTGCTGGGCGATGGCAGTGGGGCGGTGAGTCATCTGTGGGAGCGCGATTGCACCCTGCAGCGCCGCCACCAGAAGCTGGTGGAATTTGCTCCGGCACCGGGGCTGGACCCGGCCCTGCGCGATCGCATTATCGACAGCGCCCTGACGCTGGCCCGGGAAGTGAAATACCAGGGCATTGGCACCTTCGAGTTTCTGGTGGAACCGGAACAGGATCGCTTCTACTTCATGGAAGCCAATCCGCGGGTGCAGGTGGAACATACAGTGACCGAGCAGATCACCGGCGTGGATCTGGTGCAGAGCCAGATTCGTCTGGCGGCCGGTGCCAGCCTGGCGGATCTGCAACTGGAGACGCCGCCGGGGTATGACGGTATGGCGGTACAGCTGCGGGTGAATCTGGAAACCCTCAAGCCAGATGGCGGCACCACGCCAGCGGCGGGCACGCTCACCGCCTACGAGCCTGCCAGCGGGCCGGGGATTCGCGTGGATGGTTACGGCTATGCCGGTTATGCGGTCAGCCCTGCCTACGATTCCCTGTTGACCAAACTGATTGTCTCGGGTGCGGATTATCCTGCTGTGCTGCAGCGCGCCCGTCGCGCCTTGAAGCAAACGCGCATCGCGGGCGTAAACAGCAACCTGCCGCTGCTGCAGGCGCTGTTGGCCAGTGACGATGTGCAGGCCAACGCGGTGACCACCCGGTATGTGGAAACCCATCTTGACCCGTTGCTGGCGGCCCTGCCGGAAGAGGTCGCTTCCGATCTGCCGGTGACAACGACAACGCAGATTGAAAACGTCATTACCCCGGCCGGTTGTGAAGCACTGCTCAGCCCCACCACTGGCGTGTTGGTGTCGTTACTGGTGAAGGCCGGCGCCACCGTGCAGGAGGGCCAGGTGGTGGCCGTGCTGGAAGCCATGAAAATGGAATTCGAAGTGCGTGCCACGGTGGCGGGGCGTGTGCATAGTCTGGCGGCCCGGGAGGGCGATGCCCTCAATGAAGCATCGCCATTGCTGTTTGTGGAGCCGGGTGAGGTGCAGGGCGATGCCATCGCCACGGAAGAAAGCGTGGACCTGGACCATATCCGCAAGGACCTGGCCGAGGTACTGGATCGGCATCAGGCCATCAGTGATGCGGGCCGGCCGAAGGCGGTGGAGAAACGCCACCGCAAGGGCAAGCGCACGGCACGGGAAAACCTGGACGACCTGCTGGATGCCGACAGCTTCCAGGAATACGGCGCCATGGCGCTGGCCGCCCAGCGTCGTCGCCGCAGCAGTGAAGAATTGCAGGCCATGAGCCCGGCAGATGGTTTGATTGGCGGCACCGGCACCGTTAATGCCGAACAGTTTGGTGAGTCGGCCGCGCGGGTCATGGCGATGAGCTACGACTACACCGTGTTTGCCGGCACCCAGGGGATGATGAACCACAAGAAGACCGACCGGCTGTTGCAGCTGGCCGGGCAGTGGAAGATGCCGCTGGTGTTGTTTGCCGAGGGCGGTGGTGGCCGCCCCGGCGATACGGATTTTGTCGGCGTGGCCGGGCTGGATTGCCACACCTTTGCGGCTATGGCTACGTTGTCCGGCCAGGTGCCGCTGGTGGGCATTGGCTCTGGCCGTTGCTTTGCCGGCAATGCTGCTCTGCTGGGGTGTTGCGATGTGATTATCGCCACCGAGGATGCCACTATCGGCATGGCCGGCCCGGCCATGATTGAAGGCGGTGGCCTGGGCCGGTTCACCCCGGAACAGGTGGGCCCGGTGAGCGTGCAGGCCCCCAACGGGGTCGTGGATGTGTGTGTGCGCGACGAGGCCGAGGCCGTGGCGGTGGCCAAACGCTACCTGTCCTATTTTCAGGGCTCGGTGACAGACTGGCAGGCAGCAGACCAGCGGGAACTACGCCACCGCATTCCGGAAAAACGCACCCGCGTGTACGACATCCGCACCCTGATTGAGACCCTGGCCGATACGGGTTCCGTGCTGGAGCTGCGCCAGGCATTTTCTCCGGGAATGATCACGGCGCTGGTGCGCATCGAAGGCAAACCGTTCGGTCTGATTGCCAATGATCCGACCTGTTTGGGCGGCGCGATTGATGCCGTGGGTGGCGACAAGGCTGCCCGTTTCATGCAGCTGTGCGAAGCGTTCGGGCTGCCGATGATTTCCCTGTGCGATACCCCCGGCTTCATGGTCGGGCCGGAGGCGGAAAAGCAGGCCACGGTGCGCCATGTGTCGCGCATGTTCGTTACCGCCGCCAGCCTGACTATTCCGTTTTTTACCCTGGTGCTGCGCAAGGGCTACGGCCTTGGGGCCCAGGCCATGGCCGCCGGCAGTTTTCATTCGCCCTTGTTCACCGCTGCCTGGCCCAGTGCCGAGTTTGGTGCCATGGGCCTGGAAGGGGCGGTGCGGTTGGGCTTTGCCAAGGAGCTGGCGGCGCAGCCCACCCCCGAGCGCCAGCAACGGCTGTTCGACAAGCTGGTTGCCAAGGCCTACCAGCAAGGCAAGGCGCTCAACATGGCCAGCTTCCTGGAAATCGATGCGGTGATTGATCCGGTGGAGAGTCGCCAGTGGATCTTGCGCGGGTTGAATGCGTCCGGCTTCAAGACCGGCACCCACGGCGGCCGTCCGTTTGTGGATACGTTCTGAACGCGCGGTAGGAGCGTCGGTTATTCGCTACGCTCGGTGGCGGCGCGATAATCCAGGCCGGGAAGAAAGATTTACCACAGCAGCTCGACGCCACGGCGATTGAGACACCGGTTTCCCCACGGGTCAGTGTGCTCCGTGGTGAAGAGGGCCTTACCCGGCACCGGAATCGCGCCGCCAGCGACGCTCCTACAAAAGTACGGCACATGCCCCGTGCTACCGACTTGCGGACGAAATCTCTACACTGGTGTGATCATTGATTGATCAGGACGCCGAATGACTGTCTCTGCTCCGACGCCCCGTGCCTGGCCTTTGCTACCGCTGCTGTTCTTTCTGGTGGTGTTTCTCGGCAGTGGCCTTTACTACACCTCCACTGACACCGATTTCGCGTTTTACCAGATCAAGGCGCCGGTGGTGGCCATGGCGGCCATCGTGCTGTTTATGGTGATGGCGCGGGTGGCGGGCCAGCGGTTGAATGCCAGTGTGGAGCGTTTGCTGGCAGGGATGGGCCACCCCAATATTATTCTCATGTGCCTGGTGTTCCTGTTGGCCGGCGCCTTTGCCAGTGTCAGCGACAGCATTGGCAGTGTAGAGGCAACCGTGCAGTTGGGGTTGCGGATTATTCCTGCCGAGTGGGTATTGCCCGCACTGTTTCTTATTTCCGCGTTCATTGCCACGGCTATGGGGACGTCCATGGGCACCATCGCGGCGACGGCGCCCATCGCGGTGGGGTTCGCTTCTGCCACCGGCTTGCCTCTGCCATTGGCGCTGGGCGCGGTGGTGGGCGGCGCCATGTTTGGCGATAACCTGTCGATGATTTCCGACACCACCATTGCCTCGACCCGAAGCCAGGGCGTGTCGCTGAAGGACAAGTTCCGGATCAATATCTGGATCGCCCTGCCAGCAGCGGTGGTGACGGTGCTGGTATTGATCGTACTGGGCGAGGGTGAACACCAGGTGGAAGCAAAGCCGTACACGTTTGCGCTGGTGGTCCCTTACCTGCTGGTATTCGGGCTCGCGTTGAGCGGCCTGAATGTGCTGGCGGTGCTGATCATCGGGATCGTATCGGCGGGCGTGACCGGTATGGTGCTGATGCCGGATTACACCCTTCCCAGCATGAACGGGGCGATCTACAAGGGCTTTGAAGGCATGTTCGAGATCATGCTGTTGTCCATGTTGATCGGTGGCCTGTCACAACTGATGACGGATCAGGGCGGCACCCGCTGGGTGATTGAACGCATCCATGGAGTGACTCGCTGGTTGAAGCTGCCTCTGCAGCGCGCGGGGGAGGTAGGTATTGCCTTGCTGGTGGTGTTTGCCAATGTGTTTGTCGCCAACAACACCGTGGCCATCGTGCTCACCGGTGACATGGCCCGCGACATCGCCACGGATCATGGCGTCGACCTGCGTCGTTCGGCCAGCCTGCTGGATATCTTTTCCTGTGTGGTGCAAGGGTTGATTCCCTACGGTGCCCAGGTGCTGTTGGCCTGTTCCATTGCCGCCATTTCGCCGCTGGCGCTGATTGGCAGCATCCATTACTGCTGGGTGCTGGCGGTGGCCGGCATCGTGGCTATTGTCGTCAATCGTCCACGGCTATCCTCTTCGGCCTCCCCGGTCTGATCTCCTACACGTCTTCCTGAGTTCGGCCTACGCCGGTTTGTGCTGCCTTCTGGCACAGTCCGGTGCGAGGCTGTTGTTCAGGAGTATGTGGTGACTGTTTTTCTGAAAAGTGTGTGCGTTTTTCTGTTCTCTATTGCGTTGCTGGCAGAGGCACAACCGCCGGCGTTGCAGCTGGCCAAGGTGTATCAGCCGGGCATGCCCCTCGACGGTTATTGGGTCAGTGAAAAACTGGACGGGGTAAGGGCCTACTGGGATGGCGCACAGCTGTGGAGCAAGGGCGGCAATCGAATTGCCGCGCCTGAATGGTTTACTCGCGGTTATCCGGATCAGGCCATGGAAGGGGAATTATGGATGGGGCGGGGACGCTTTGCCGAGGTGTCGGCGGCGGTTCACCGGTTGCGCCCACAGGCGCAGGAATGGCGACAGATCCGTTTGATGCTGTTTGATTTGCCAGAATCGCGGCAGCCCTTTGCGGTGCGGGTGCAAGAGATGCGAGCGCTGGTGGTCGCGTCATCTTCCTATACGCTGGGGATGATTACGCAAACCCCGGCCACCGACCACGACAGGCTGATGCTGCAACTGGACAAGGTCATGGCGCGCGGTGGGGAAGGGTTGATGCTTCACCATGGCGATAGCGTGTATCACGCGGGCCGCAGTGATGCGGTGTTGAAGGTAAAGAGCTACCAGGATGCCGAAGCCAGGGTGACGGGACATGTGGGCGGCAAAGGCAAGTTTGCTGGCATGTTGGGTGCCTTGCAGGTGGAAACGGCGGATGGCCGTCGGTTTCGTTTAGGGACAGGTTTCAGTGACGCCGAGCGCCGCGATCCGCCGCCGATTGGCAGTACCGTCACGTTCAAGTATTACGGACTGACGGCCACGGGTCTGCCAAGGTTTGCCAGCTTTTTACGGGTAAGAAGGGACGAACCGGTCAATTAGCGGCCCGCTACCTGCGCTGCCGGCTTGTTCCGAAAAGCACTTTACTGCATGGTGTTCAGCAACACGTTGCAGCAGGACATGGCATGCGCAACCCTTCTTCACCGGTGCAGGAATCCGCAACCGCTGCGTCTTCCCTGTCGCTGGTTTCTGACAGCGATCAGGCATTCACGTTACGTGTGACATTGGCGCGTCTTGCCACCCGAACGCTGGATCTTCAGTACTACATCTGGGACGACGACACCACGGGAAAGCTGCTGATCTACCGGGTGCTGGAGGCGGCTCGCCGTGGGGTAAAAGTGCGGATGTTGCTGGATCACGCCAACCAGTTGGGACGGGATGTGAAATGGGCCGTGCTGGATGCGCACCCCAATATTGATGTGCGCCTGTTCAACCCGTTTCGGGGGCGATTCAAACATTTCCTTCAATGGTTGTACCACGCACCACTGCTGAACCATCGCATGCATAACAAGGCATGGATTGCGGATGGTGAGCATGCCCTGGTGGGCGGGCGCAATATCTCCGATCACTACTTCGGGGTGAACCCATCCAGTAATTTTCGTGATCTGGATCTGTACGCCAGTGGTCCCATTGCTGCCGAGACTCGTGACGCGTTCGAAGCCTACTGGAACAGCGAGTTGGCGGTGCCCATGAAGACCCTGCGTCGCTATGGTCCGGAGCGGGCTGAGCGGGCCTGGCAGTGGTTATCGCGCTGGCGCCAAAGCCTGAAGGGTTACCCTTACCTCTTCCCTCAACATGAACAATTTTTCCGTGACTATCTGACCAGACAACAACAGCAATGCCATGTGGCAAAGCCTGTGTTGTTGTTCGATAGCCCCGCCAAGGCAGCGGGTGCACGGCAGGCATTGATGGGCAATCAGCTGGCGCGGTTACTGGCCCGGGATGATCACCATGAGGTGCTGATCGAAGCCAGTTATTTTATTCCCGGTGAGGACTTCGTCTCGGCGTTATCCGGGTTACGGCAGCGAAACGGCCGGGCGGCGGTGTTGACCAACAGCCTGGCCACCAATGATGTGATTGCCGCCCATGGTGCTTATGCCCGTTATCGCAAGGCGTTGGTCGAGGCCGGAGTGGAACTGCATGAATTGCAGCCCAATGCGCGGGCATTACACCGTCAGGTCAGACTGTTTCGCGGTCGCTCGCGGGCCAGTCTGCATACCAAGGCCATGGTGCTGGACCGACGTGAAGTGTTTGTGGGGTCGTTCAATATGGACCCCCGGTCGGTGCATCTGAATACCGAAATGGGCTATTACGTCGTCTCGGACAGTCTTGGGCAGGAAGTGGCAACCTTCATTGAGGAAGGCTTGGCCCCGGCCAACAGTTTTCGTCTGGAAAGCGACAAGGGCAAACTGCGCTGGGGAGGCGATGGTGACGCTGGGGAGCCGGCACTGTATCGCCATGAGCCGGGGGTCACCGTGTGGCGCCGTCTGATGGCATGGTTGCTGTCGTTATTGCCCATTGAGCGCATGCTGTAACCCACGCATGCTGAGTGGCACTGCTTATGGTCACGCGCCGCTCCCCAAGCCCAACACAAGGACATACCATGACCCAGCCTTTCTGCTTTCGTTTTCGCGTCCGCTATAACGAATGCGACGCCCAACAGGTGGTGTTCAACGCCCGCTATGGCGATTACGTGGACATCGCCATGACGGAGTTCATGCGTGCGTTGGGGCGGGATTACAACCAGCTGCTGGCTCAGGGGCTGGATAACCAGGTGGTGAAACTGACAACCGAATGGCAGTCGTCAGCGCGGTTTGACGATGTACTGGATATCTTTGTGTCGCTCACGCACATGGGCAATACCTCGTTCACGCTGGAAGCCGATATTCGCCATGCGGATGAAGGGCGAGCGGTCGCCCGTTCCGAAGCGGTGTACGTGATGATGACTACCGAGCCGTTTGCCAAAACCCCGGTGCCTGCTGACCTGCGTGAGTTGCTGCAAGCCGGGGCACCGGGTGTGGTGATCGATCAAAGTGGACGTGCCTAGCGGAGTCTCAGTCGGGCGCCACGTTTAGCACCACCTTGCCCTTGGCAGTGCGAGAGGTGAGCGCCGCCAGGGCGCGTTCATACTCTTCAAACGCGAACACTTCACTGATACGCGGCTTGAGCTTGCCCTGACCGTACAGCTGAAACAGTTCCATGATGTTCTGCACGTTGGTCTGCGGCTCTTTCTGGGTGAAGGCGCCCCAGAACACGCCGACAATGGCGCAGCCTTTTAGCAGGGCCAGATTGGCGGGGATTTTCGGGATGTCACCGGCGGCGAAACCGACCACCAGCAGACGCCCGTTCCAGGCCATGTTGCGGATCGCCGCTTCGGTATACTTGTCGCCCACCGGATCGTAGACCACATCCACCCCTTTCGGATAACGCTGCTTGAGCGCGTCCTTGAGGTCTTCTTCGGCGTAGTTGATCAGGTCGTCGGCGCCGGCTTCCTTGGCCACGGCCAGCTTGTCTGCGCTGCTGGCGCAGGCAATGACGGTGGCGCCCATGGCTTTGCCCAGCTCTACCGCCGCCAGGCCAACGCCGCCGCTGGCACCCAGCACCAGCAGGGTTTCCCCGGGCTGGATATTGGCGCGCTGCTTGAGGGCGTGGTAACTGGTGCCGTAGACCATGGAGAAGGCGGCGGCGGTGTGGTCGTCCATGCCGTCTGGTACCGGAATCAGATTGGTTTCCGGCACCAGGATTTCTTCAGCAAAGGCGCCGTAGCCAGTGAGACCCATGACCCGCTGGCCGGGCTTGAAGCGCTGCACGCCTTCACCCACAGCGATCACTTCGCCGGCCATTTCGCCGCCGGGGGAAAAGGGCAGCTCCGGCTTGATCTGGTATTTGCCTTCAATGATCAGGGTGTCAGGGAAGTTGAGACCGGCGGCCTTCACTTTCACCTTCACCTGGCCCTTGCCGGCCTCGGGGGACGGGATGTCGTCGATCACCAGCTTGTCGGCGGGTCCCAGTTCCTTGCACAAGATTGCGCGCATGCGTAGCTCTCCCGGAAATCAGTTTTTATGTGCAGGAAACGCTAACGCTGATAGCGGCATTAGACAAATGCATGGGACGCATTGGGGAAGATAAAGGGGGATAATAGCTGTGAGCTGTGAGCTGTGAGCTGTGAGGGGCCAGCTACAAGCTTCAAGCTGCAACGCGGATCAGGCTGGTGGGTCTTGAATGGCCGTGCCCGCGTTCCCGGGTAATGGCGCGGGCACTGAGGTGCAGAACAGAAAACTTGTCTCGCGCCTTGTCGCTTGAAGCTTGTGGCTTGCAGCTGTTTTCAGCCGTTCTTCTCGATATGCGCCAGCACGTTGGCCAGACGGTCGACAAGAATCTTGTTGATGCTCTTTTCCAGCACCCGGCCGAGTTCGTCGCTGACTACGGCATCGGCCAGCGGGCGGATGCGGGTGATGAAGTCGGCCAGTTTGGGCACGTCTTCCCCTTCGGGCAGGGCATCGTCGCCGTACTTTTCGTCCACCAGATGGTGAATGATCATGCCGATAAAGCGTTCTGCCAGCTTGTCGACTTCTTCACGAACCAGGGTGACATGGGTAAGGACGGCATCCAGCGGAACACCGGCTTCGCTCAGTTCCTTGCCTGCGTTGTAGACGCGAGGATAGGGGATGCGCAGGCGCATGCCTTCAGGAATGATGTAGCCGAGCTTTACGGCTTTGGTCATCACTTCCGGGGTGATGTCCTCGCCGAAGTCGTCGAGCAGATCCTGGTAGTCCAGATAGGAGGGGACGCCCGGGTTCTGCCAGGAAGTCACCGCTACCTCGAGGCCGAGGATGTCATTGAGTTCGCGGCCTTGTTCCCAGGCGCTGAGCAGGTCACGAATGTTATTGAGCGTGTAACCGCGCTCCAGCAGGGCGCCGATGATTTTCAGGCGGGCCAGATGCACATCGGTGTAGATGCCGGTTCGGCCGCGCTTTTCAGGCGGTGGCAGAATGCCGCGGTCCTGATAGGCACGTACGTTCCGCACCGTCGAGCTGCCTTCGCGGGCCAGCTCGTCGATGGTGTATTCCTTGTGGGTACCGGCGTCGGCCGGGGCGTCCTCTGCGGCAGGCTGGGTGTATTTCTTCAGGCTGCGCAGGATGGCTGCGGGGTTACGGTCACTGGTTTTCATGCCGCGATGATAGCCCGGTTTTTGCACAGGCGCTACAGGCTGCAGGCCAGAGTGTGTGCCGGTTCGGGACAGAAGGGTTCGCTGGCCGCAGAGCGGAGTGTCGGTCTGCGGCCAGCGGGTTTGGCTTACGGTGAAAGTTCTACCTGGGCCAGGTTTCTTGCCAGGCTTGGGGTAAAGCGTCCCAGCCATTGCATGCCCACGGCTTCGGGGCTGACAGGGACCACTGCCTGGTTGGTTTCCACGGCGCGGACAATGGCGGCAGCCACCCGGTCGGGGGTAAACGCGCGACGCTGGTAAAGCTTCTGTGCGCTTTCCTGACGGCGGCTCTGTTCATCCTCATCGACACCCACAAAACGGGTGTTGCCGGCGATGGCCGTGTTGACGATGCCGGGGCAGATGGCGCTGACGCCGATGCGGTGATCCGCCAGTTCGGCGCGCAGACATTCGCTGAACATCAGAACGGCACTTTTGCTGGTGGCATAGGCTGGCAGTACCCGCGACGGCATGAAGGCAGCGGCGGAGGCCACGTTGATGATATGGCCGGCCTTGCCCTGATCGATCATCTGTCGGGCGAACAGGCGGCTGCCGTGGATCACGCCCCAGAGGTTGACTCCCAGCACTTGCTGCCAGTCTTTCACACTGGTTTCCATCAGGCCGCCTGACAGGCCGATGCCGGCATTGTTGACGACGATGTCCAGGGCGCCGAATTCCTTCTCAACATAAGTGGCCAGGGTTTCCATGGATCGGGTGTTGCTGACATCGCACTTGCGGCTCAAGGCGGTGCCGCCTTCTGCCAGAATCACATTGGCGGTGGCCGCTGCGGCATCGGCATTGATGTCGGTGCACAAGACGGTGGCGCCGCGGCGGCCGAAGGCCAGCGCGGTCTCGCGTCCAATGCCGGAGCCGGCACCGGTGATCAGTGCCACTTTGCCTGTATCGGGTCCATGGTGGGCGTTGGCATCCACTTTGGCGCGCTTCAATTGGGCGCTGGCCGGGCCGCCCTCGATATGCTGGATAAATTCACGTACCCATTTGGCGGTCACATCGGGGTATTGCTGCAGCGGCCCCCAGTGGCCGGTATCCAGCTCGCGGCGCCAGAGCTGGTCGGTCCATTTTGGCAGGTCTTCGAGCATGGCCGGGCGCACATAATTGTCTTCCCGCGCCACGATCAGTTGCACAGGGACTTTGGTGTAGCGCTCGCGGGGTTTGAGCAGGCAGGGAATCATATTGGCGCGGTACAGCTCGATACCGTGCACACCATCTTTCAACTGGCTGGCGCTGGGTTCGATGTCGAGATTCTCGGTGCGCTTGAGCACTCCGGGCCAGGCCTTGGCCAGCCCGGCTTTCCACAGGGCCGGTGCCAGTACCGGCAGCTGGAAGGCGCCGATGTACCAGGAATGGGACAGTTGATTCAGTACCGCCGCCGGGTTCTGCTTCAGGTTGGTCTTCATCCACTGGCCCACGTGATCCAGGCAGGGGCCAGACAAGGTGGTGTACGAGGCGATGCGCTGTTCCGCGCCGGGGTCGGTGACCGATTCCCAGGTCTGGATGGAGCCCCAGTCGTGGGCCACCAGGTGAACCTTTTCGTCAGGACATTCGGCATCCATCACGGCGTGCAAGTCGTTACGCAGTTCACGCAGCTTGTAGGCGGCGCGCCCTTTGGGCACCGAAGAGTCGCCGGCACCGCGTACGTCGTAGGCGACGACCTTGAAGTCGCGGCTCAGTCGTTCGGCGACTTTTTCCCACACATGGTTGGCATCCGGGTAGCCGTGCACCAGCACAACGGTGGGACTCTTGTCATCGCTCCAGGTTCTGACCGCCAGTTCCACGTCACCGCGGCGTACCTTGCTGTCGCGCCATTGCACCATCTTGTGTGTCCTCGTTGTACTGTCTGTCGACTCTGTCGTCGGTTATTGCGTCAGTGTTGGGGGATCCAGGGTCAGCGCGTCGGCGCCCTGACTCAGCCAGCGTGGGCCATGATCATCCATCACCAGAAACTCATTGCCGGCCACGGTGTGGCCATCGCGGCTGAGGCTGAACTGCCATTGCCACAGGCCCGGGATCAGTGCCCCCTCGGCAATGCGGTTGCCCTCCGGCAGATTGCCGGTGATCGGTGCCAGCCTGTGGCGCTGCTGAACGTCCGGAAACCGCGCCGCCAATTGCTGTGGGCTGTGCCCGTGGGCCAGCGTTGCCGGCAAGGCTTGCCGCCATTCCTCCAGTTCGTGCTGCAGGGCGACCAGAGCCGGTTCTTCGGACGGGCCGGCCAGGCTGGCTTTGGCGGCATAGCCGTTCAGCACGGCATCGCAGCGCAGTATATAAGTCATACCCTGACGGTAGCGGCGCTTGCCCGGTCTGTTGAGGCCAAAGGGGCGAGCGCGGTTGTGGCCGGAAAAACGTACCCTGGGCGGTCGGGCAGGATCGAAGACCTGATGGGCCCGCAGCCAGTCCCGCATGAGTTGTTCGCAGTCGGCAACGGTCATGCCCGGTTGCAGTGAACCGGCAATGATCTGCACGCATTTCTCGGCGTAATGTTTCGCCTTGAGATAAGGGGCCAGCGCCTGCTGGTCCGGGGTCCAGAACGCGGTCATGGCGCCTCCGGGTTGTTGTTAGATGGCTATCGATACTTACACTCGTCAATGTAACAGTCAACTGGCCGAGTTGGCTTTGCACCACGGGGGGCTTTCCTCCAGGGCCAATCGGGTCTTACAAAACTTGAACATTTTCTTCGCGTGAACTTCACATCTTGCTGGCCCTGAGTTGTTAGGGTGGCGGCCTTGAATACCATTCAAATTCTGGCTTCTCCGGGCTGGGTCGAGCGGCGGGTCCGGGGAAAAGGAGAGGAGCGTGTCGCATCAAGTCCGGTTAGCCCCAAACCTCATTCTGCTATTGAGCCTGTTGCTGTCGTTATGGGTACCAACGGCGTCGGCTCAGGCGCCATCCTCCGCGCAAAGCCAATACGGTGAACTGGCCGATGCGCTGGAAGATGACGGTCGTCGTGAGCGCTTGATCGAGCAGTTGCGTGGCCTGGAGCGTGCCGCGGAGCCCGCCCCGTTGGGAATGGAGGGTGAGGTGCCCGCCGCGCAGATTGCGGCCAGCTCGCCCAGTGGCCAGACCGCAGAACAGGTCTCCTTTGCTCGTCGTATGGCCGCGGCAACCGGCAATATTGCCGGGGACCTGGGGCAGCAGTTCGCAGCCATAACCGGGGTGGTAACCGGCTGGTTTGAAAGCGATAGCGGTGCCGGGGTGGCCCGGGCCTCTGAGACTGCGCTGGACATGAAGACGGTGGGGGCCGCGCTGTTGAATCTGGCGATGCTTGTGGTGGCTACCTTTGTGGTGTTCTGGGCCCTGCGGGCTCTCGCAGGGTCGGCATTTATCCGGTTGAGTCGCTGGGCAGGCAGAGGGTCAGAGAAGCTGGCGATCCTGCGTACGGCTGCTGCGGTGGGTATGGCGGCTGTCGCGGATATTGTGGTGGTAGCCCTGGCCTATCTGGCCGGGAGTTTCATCGCCTCTTTGTTGACGGAACAGCTGGCCGCAGATGCCACTCGGTTGGCGCTGTTTCTGAATGCGTTTCTGGTGGTTGAGCTGGTGAAGGCGGGGTTGAGGATGTTGTTCTCCTCCCGGTACGAAGGTTTGCGCTTGCTTCCGGTCGCGGCGGAGCAGGCGCGTTACTGCAATCGCTTTCTCGCCCGCGAGGCGGGGCTGATTGGCTATGGCATGCTGGTACTGGTACCGGTGCTGAACTTCAATGTGTCGCCGTCGGTGGGGAATGGGATGGGTACGCTCATTATGTTGCTGGCCCTGGTGTATGCAGCCCTGGTGATCTTGCGTAAACGGACGGTGCTGCGAACCGCCCTGGCGCAACGGGCCGAGCATCACCATGGCCCGGCCCGCCTGGCCTTGCTGGGCTTGTCACGGGTGTGGCACGGCCTGGCCCTGGCCTATGCCTTGCTGGTGTTTGCGGTGACGGTGTTGAATCCGGAAACGGCGGTGCCTTTCGTGGCCGCGGCCACCTTGCAAACCCTGTTGTATGTGGGGGCGGGATTACTGGTGTCGGTGGCACTGGGACAGCTGATCGGCAAGGAAATCCGCTTGTCTGAGCGTATCAATGCGAGCATGCCGCGGCTGCAGGCGAGGGTGAACACCTATGTGCCGACCGGGTTAAAAGTGATTCGTGCCTTGATCCTGGCGCTGGTGTTGGTGGTGTGTCTGGATGCCTGGAGGGTATATGACCTTGCCGCCTGGTATGGCACTGAGGCCGGTGCCATGACGGTGTCGGCGTTGCTGGATATCCTGATTATTCTGGCGCTGGCGGCGGCGGTCTGGGTGGCTCTCGCCAGCCTGGTCGAGCACAAGCTCAGCCCCGGTGAAAACAGCACCCCTGCACAGGCTGCGCGGGGTGAGACGCTGATGGGGCTGTTCCATACCACGCTGGCGATCACCATTATCATCATGACCGTGATGATTGTGCTGTCCGAGATCGGTGTAGATATCGCGCCGCTGATTGCTGGCGCCGGGGTGTTGGGGCTGGCCATCGGCTTCGGTGCGCAGAAACTGGTGCAGGATGTGATTACCGGGGTGTTTATTCAGCTTGAGAACGCGATGAACACCAACGACTTTGTTAGCGTCGGCAGCCATTCCGGCACCGTGGAGCGCGTGGGTATCCGTTCGGTGGCGTTGCGGGATCTTTATGGTACCTACCACATTGTGCCGTTCTCCTCGGTGGATGCCGTGTCGAACTTTACCCGTGAATATGGCAACCACGTGGGCGAGTACGGCATTGCTTACCGGGAAAGCATTGATGACGCCATCGTGCAGCTGGAGGCCGCCTTCGAGACCCTGAAAGACGGCGAGCACAAGGACAATATTCTTGCCCCCATGACCGTGGCGGGGGTCACGGCCCTTGCCGACAGCTCGGTGAATATTCGTGTGGTCATCAAGACTACCCCGGGCAACCAATGGGCCGTGGGCAGGGCGTTTAACCGGCTGGTGAAGATCTACTTTGACAAGGCGGGGATTGAAATCCCGTTCCCGCATACCACCCTGTATTTCGGTGAAGACCGGGATGGCACGGCGCCTGCGGCCCCGGTGCGATTGACCGATGACCGGGTGGTGTCGACCCAGAGCGGAAAGTAAGCCTTGCCGGTATCTGGCTCAACGCCCGCACTGCTGTGCGGGCGTTTTTGTGTGGTGACTTCCTCAAGGGGCGTGATGGCTATCGGTGTGCCAGGGGATCGAGGGATTTGGGGTGATTTGCCAGAAGGCAAAAAAAAGGGCCGGCAGAAGGTGCCGACCCTGGAATCACCGGAAAGGGAGAGCTCGGTGAATAAAAAACCTTATGCGGCGTCCCGCAGGATATCGCCAAGCAGCGCTTCGAAGTTTTCGAGGTGCTGGCGGTTATCGTGATCCCACGGATGGAAGCCGGGCTTGAACCAGTCCAGCCAGGGCAGGGTAATGTTGCGGAAGATGCCTTTCTTGCCCCAGGTGTGTTTGGCCACGGCGCGCCAGCCTTTCAGGTCGGTCAGGCCGCCCTTGATGCGCACGTTGTGCAGGTAGAAAGGAATGAACAGGGCAAAGAAGATCCCGGTGGCCGCCACCAGTGTTGTGGTGCGCAGGGCGTAGGCGCCCGGGTTGCTGTCACGACCAATGACAGTGGTGTAAACATCAAAGGCCACGGCCTTGTGCTCGGTTTCTTCCAGCGCGTGCCAGTTCCAGATGGCCTGATAGCCCGGGTCTGACCCATCCATGATTTCCGGCAGGTCCAGCAGGCCGCCTGCCAGAATCGCTGTCAGGTGTTCCAGTGCTACGGTAGCGGCCAGCTGGAAGGCTTTGGGAGTGTAGGCCTGAACAGCATTGAGCAACTGGGTGACAACTTCTTCCTGCGCATGCAGCGGGATACCGCTGTCAGCCACGTAGTTGTTGTACTCGTCGTGCTCGCGGCCGTGCATGGCTTCCTGACCAATAAACGCGGTAACGGCTTTTTTCAGTTCGGGATCCGTGATCTGATCGCGGTAATTGCGTACGCTATCAATGAAAAAGCGCTCCCCTACCGGAAAGAACAGGCTCATGGTATTCAGAAACTGGCTGACATTAAGCCCGTCCCGATGCCAGGTCAGGGCCTTGGCCGGATTGAGGTTGAACTTCAGGTTGCGACGAATCGGAAGAATCGAGATCGCTTTCATGGCGCGCCTCCAAAACTGTTACATTGGTTAATGATACAATTAACCCTCAAACCATCAAGGACTTTTCCGCCCAGGCAACAGGACATGACAGACAATAAACAGGAAGTGGCAAATCGTTTACTTGATGGGTTGGTGGATTATCTGCTGGCCCGACTCGCGCCTGCCCAGCTGGAGGGCCTGATCGAATCAGAGCTGGATTACCTGCTGGAACAAGCTGGCCGTTACACCCTGACCGAGTGGGTCAGCGCGGAGCAGATCCATCACACCGCCCGCAAGTACGCCGTGGAAATGCACATCAGCGGTGCGATTCCCGAGCTGGTGGGCGATATGGTCGAGAAATTCTATGACCAGGCAGCGGATAGTGAGCGGGTGGTGGCCGATGTCGTTGATGAAGATGTGGTGATGGCCTTGTTGGACAAGGTGCTGGAGATTCCGCTCTCTCGTCAGGGAATGGCATGGCTGGGGCGTAACCCGGTGCTGCTCGCGTTGCTGGCAGGGGGGGCCCAGATGGGACTCAAGACCTTGCTGCACCAGGGGCTACCCGCGCCGCTGCGCGAACAGCTGGGCAAACGGTTGCCGGCACGCTGGGTGTCCAGCGTGGAAACCCGCCTGCAGGAATGGTTGCTGCGACGAACCGAGCAGCTGCTGAGCGACCCCTATCTCTATCGGGACGAGAATCTGGATGAGCTGCGCGAGCTGGTGTTGGTGGCCTGGCAGGAGTTTGCCCAGCGCCCGGTGGCCGAGGTGCGTGGGCTGGTCACCAGTGAGGATATCCAGGAGCTGTTCGTGATCGGTTTCGAGTATTGGCGGGAGCTACGTCATACCGACTATTTCAACAGTCTGCTGTTGTCCGGGGTGAATGCCTTCTTTGAAAAATACGGCGACACCAGCCTGACCGAGCTGCTGGAGGAAATGGGCGTCACCCGCGAAATGATGCTCGACGACGCCCGCCGCTTCGCCCCGCCGATCCTCGACAAGCTGCGCACGGAAGGCCTGCTTGAGGAGTGGCTTCGTCGTCATCTGAAGGGGTATTTTGAGGCGGAGGAGACGCTCGCGCTGTTGAGTGAACAGTGAAGAGTTAACAGTGAACAGCGCGCGGTGTCGTCGTGTGCGGTTCTTGAACACAAGAGGCCGCGTCCCAGTGATGGGCGCGGCCTCTTTGCTTCCAGTCACAGCCAGACGCCGATCGCGCCGCTGTTCACTTTTCACTGTTAACTATTAACTGTCGATGGCTTTTCTATACGCCTGCGTATGCAGCAACTCCACCAACTCCCCTTCCGGCACCGGCTTGCTGATCAGGTACCCCTGGATGCTGTCGCAGTCCATGTCGCGCAGGATGCTGAGGTGGTCTTCGGTTTCCACGCCTTCGGCGACCACGTTCATCTGCAGGCTGTGAGCCATGTCGATGATGGCGCGGGTGATGGCGGCGTCGTCGGGGCTCTTGTCCAGATCCATAATGAAGGACCGGTCGATTTTCAGGGTGTCTACCGGGAAGCGCTTCAGGTAGCTCAGTGAGGAATAGCCGGTGCCGAAATCGTCCAGGGCCAGCTCGATACCGCGGGTGCGCAGTTGCTGGAGCAGCTCGATGTTCTGCTCCATGTCTTCCATGATCAGGCTTTCGGTGAGCTCCAGTTCCAGCAGGTGGGGGGGGAGCTCGGTGCTGGACAGTACCCGGTCGACAATATCGGCCACATTCCCCTTGCGGAACTGGTGGGCGGACAGGTTCACCGAGACGCAGATGTCGCCCAGCCCCTGCTTGTGCCATTTGTAGGCCTGGCGACAGGAGCGTTCCAGTACCAGCTCACCAATGGCGGAGATCAGGCCGGTTTCTTCGGCCAGCGGAATGAATTCGGCGGGTGGCAGCAAGCCCATGGTCGGATGCTGCCAGCGGACCAAAGCTTCCACAGAATTGATGCGGTTGGTGGCCAGGTCCATTTTCGGTTGGTAATGAACCACAAACTCGTTCTTGAAAATGGCCTTGCGCAAGCTGGTTTCCAGGGCCAGTTGTTCCACCGAGGCCACACGCATGTTACTGCGATAGAACTGGTAGTTGTTGCCGCCACTGCGCTTGGCCTGATACACCGCCATATCGGCCTGATTGATCATGCTTTGCGCTTCTTTGGCGGTATCCGGGAACAGGCTGATCCCGATACTGGCTCCCAGCAGTAACTCATGGCCATCGATGAGGAACGGCTTTTTCATGGCGTTAATGAGTTTCTGGCATTGCTGGGTGATGACATTTTCGCCGCCATGGTTTTCCAGCAACAGGGTGAACTCGTCGCCGCCGACCCGCGCCATGTTCTCGACTCCACCGGCGTGCTCGCCAAGGCGCTCTGCGGCCGCTTTGAGCAGACGATCGCCGATCTCATGACCGAGGGATTCGTTGATGGGCTTGAAACGATCCATATCGATCATCAGCAAGGCCACTTTTTCCCGGTTCAGGCGTGCCAGGGTGAGCGACTTGTGCAGGTGTTCGCGGAACTGGGACCGGTTGGGCAGTCCGGTCAGGCGGTCATAATTGGACAGAAACTGCAGTTGTTGCTCGGTTTCCTTGCGTGCGGTGAGATCGGACATCATCCCTACGTAGCGGATCACCCGTTTGTGCTCATCGCGAACGGCGCTGACCTGCAACCATTCAGGGAACATTTCACCGTTACGCCGCCGTTCGTTGATTTCCCCTTCCCAGAAGCCGTTTTCCTTGAGTGCGGCGGTAATGGACAGATAAGTCTCGCGGTTGGGGGCGGTGTCTTCATGGTCGAGAACCCGCTTGCCCAGCATCATGGATTCAGAATATCCGGTGATTTGCTCAAAGCGTGCGTTCACTGCCAGGAAGCGGAATTTGTGGTCGAGGATGAAGATCCCTTCGGGGGCGTTTTCGAAGACCGTGGCGGCCAGGCGTTGTTGCTCCTGAGCCTGACGGTCTTCGGTGATATCACGGCGAGTGCCGATCATGCGGGTGGCGCGGCCTTTTTCGGACCACTTGACCACCCGTCCCTCATCTTCGATCCAGCGCCAGTTGCCATCGGCATGGCGAAGCCGGTAGACGGCGTGGTAGCGATCGCTGTCGCCCTTGAAATGGGACACCATGGCCCGGCGGATACGGGTCAGGTCTTCCGGATGCACCAGGGTTTCCAGGTCACCGAAGAAATTCTTGAAATAGGCGCTGTCGTAGCCCAGCAGGCGGTCGAAATTGGTGTGGTAGTTGCGCCCGGTGTCCAGCATCCAGTCCCACAGGCCGATATTACTGGCTTCCAGTGCCAGTTCCAGCCGTTCGCCGGTGGCGCCCAGGGCCTGGTTGCTCTCCTCCAGCGCCTGGGTACGTTCTTGCACCATGGTTTCCAGCCGCTCGTTGGTTTCCTGCAGGCGCTGGCGGGCTTCTTTCCGCTCGTAGATTTCCTGTGCCAGTTTCTCGTTGAGAGCTTCGGCGTCGCTGCGGGCGCGGTTCAGGTAATCAATCAAGGAGCGGTTACTGGCTTGCAGCATCATCGCCTGGTGCCCGGTGTTATGAATGCGGCGGGCGGCCAGCAGGAAGAACAACCCGAGCACGGACAGCAGCACCAATAAGGACAGTTCCGTCTCTGCCTGAGTTTGGGACAGCCGGTACATGGTGGGGCCAAGCAACATGGCCAGATACAGGAAAACCGTTGGGAAATGGCTGCTGTAGGCGGCCAGCGCCATGGTGCTGAGGCCCAGGCCAAGGCTGGCGCAGAGTAACTGGACACTGAGCAAATCCGGGCGGAAAAGCAGTTCCACAGGATTGAAAAGATAGCCGGCCATGCCAATCAGCAGGGGGGTGCTCAAGGCCAGAATGGACAGCCTCAGCCGACAGGTGGGGGTAATTTCGTCGCGTAAGAGCCGCTGGCGGCATACAAACAGCAGCGGAAGGCGAAGGATTTGAACTACGACGAAAGCCAGCAACCAACCGCTCAGCAAGGTGCGTGAGATTTCGGTGCTCCAGTACACCCCGGCCAGTGCCGCGGCGCTCAGTGACTCCAGCACAAACAGCGCGAGGAGACCACTGAACAACAGTTGGCATTGTTCAGAGAGTACGCCCTTGAAAGGGGCGTGGACTGTTTTGTTCGGAGACTGCGAAGACACCTTGGTTGTTATCCTTTGGCGCTTATGCCGAGTGTTTTTGTTTGTCAGTGTACCCATCGGCAGGAAGAAGGGGAACCGCCTTTATTTGCCTATCGAAAGGGGTTTTGCAGTGGCTGCAGGAGCACGCCCTTTCTGCAGGGGTTTCTTGGGGCCACATTCTGCTAAACTCCCGCGCCATGGATGATGTGACTTCCCTTATCGATGGTTTGAACCCGGCCCAGCGCGATGCGGTGGCCGCCGATGATCGCCATTTGCTGGTATTGGCCGGTGCCGGCTCGGGCAAGACCCGGGTGCTGGTGCACCGCATTGCCTGGCAGATTGCCACCGAACAGGCCTCGCCGTTCGGTATTTTGGCGGTGACCTTTACCAACAAGGCGGCCGCCGAGATGCGCGGCCGGATCGAGCAGCTGCTGGATATGTCCGCCGAGGGTATGTGGGTGGGCACCTTCCACAGCATTGCCCACCGTTTGCTGCGCTCGCACTGGCAAGAGGCCGGTTTGCCCCAGGGCTTCGAGATTATTGATGCCGATGACCAGCAGCGCTTGATCAAGCGGGTGATCAAGGAGCTGGGGCTGGATGAGCAGCGCTGGCCGGCCCGCCAGGCCACCTGGTTCATCAATAGCCAGAAGGATGAAGGCCTGCGTGCCAAACACATGGACGCGAACGGCGACCTGTTCGCCCAGACCATGCAGAAGATTTACTACGGCTATGAAGAGGCCTGCGAGCGCGGCGGGCTGGTGGATTTCAATGAGATGCTGTTGCGGGTGCTGGAACTATTCCGCGACAACGACAGCCTGCGGGGCCACTACCAGCGCCGCTTCCGCCATATTCTGGTAGACGAATTCCAGGATACCAACAGCATCCAGTACGCCTGGTTGCGGTTGTTGGCCTATGAGGGCAATGCGGTGACCATTGTGGGCGATGACGACCAGTCCATTTACGGCTGGCGCGGCGCCAAGATCGAGAATATTCACAAGTTCAGTCGTGATTTCCCGGATACCCGCACCATCCGCCTGGAGCAGAACTACCGCTCCACAGGCACTATCCTGAAAGCGGCCAACGCGGTGATTGATAACAACAGCGATCGTCTGGGCAAGGAACTCTGGACCGAAGGTGGCGATGGCGATCCGATTCGCTTGTATGCCGGCTTCAACGAAGTGGACGAAGCCCGCTTCGTGGCGGGTCGGGTGGACAAGCTGTTCCAGGAAGGGACCGCGCGCCGGGAAATGGCAGTGCTGTACCGCTCCAATGCCCAGTCACGGGTGCTGGAAGAAGCCTTCCTGCAGGCCGGTATTCCCTACCGCATCTATGGGGGGCAGCGTTTCTTCGAACGTCTCGAGATCAAGAACGCTCTGGCGTATCTGCGCCTGATCAGCAACCGTCATGCAGATGCCGCCTTTGAGCGGGCGGTCAATACGCCCACTCGCGGCATTGGCAACAAGACCCTGGAAATGTTGAGGGAAGTGGCCCAGGCCCGCGGTTGCTCGCTGTGGGATGCCGGACAGGCCATTGTCAGTGAGCAGTTGCTAACTGCCCGGGCGATCAATGCGCTGGCCGTTTTCCTCAATCTGGTCGACCAGCTCGCACTGCAGTGTGATGGGCTGAATCTGGGGGAAACCGCCGAGCATGTGATCGAGGCCAGTGGTCTGGTGGCGTTCCATGGCAAGGAAAAAGGCGAGAAGGGGCAGCAGCGCCAGGAAAACCTGCGAGAGCTGGTGTCTGCCACCCGTGAGTTCGGTGAGGAAGATGAAGATTCCGAGATGGACTCGCTGACAGCGTTTCTCGATCACGCGGCGCTGGAGTCTGGCGAGGGTCAGGCCGATGCCCATGAGGACGCGGTGCAGATGATGACCCTGCACTCGGCCAAGGGGCTGGAGTTCCCGGTGGTGTTCATTTGTGGCATGGAAGAGGGCCTGTTTCCTCACCAGCGTTCCAGTGAGGACCCCAGTGGCCTGGCCGAAGAGCGTCGTCTTTGCTACGTGGGTTTGACCCGCGCCATGCGTGAACTGTACCTGACCCATGCGGAAAGCCGTCGCCTGTACGGCAACGAAAACTACAACCCGCCCAGCCGCTTCCTGCGCGAGATTCCCGCCGAGGCCATGGAAGAGATTCGTGCCCGCGCCGGTTTCAGCCGCCCCATGGGCGGTGGCAGCAAGCCGATCCGGGAAACC
The DNA here is from genome assembly GCF_000475295.1 of Alcanivorax sp. P2S70. Taxonomy (NCBI): domain Bacteria; kingdom Pseudomonadati; phylum Pseudomonadota; class Gammaproteobacteria; order Oceanospirillales; family Alcanivoracaceae; genus Alcanivorax; species Alcanivorax sp. P2S70. Next base: position 194,015 of record NZ_AXBZ01000034.1, on the reverse strand, counting down.
GAGGCCAACGGTATTGTGCTGGGCGCGCGCGTGTTGCATCCCAAGTTCGGTGAAGGCACGGTGCTGCACTTTGAGGGGCAGGGCCCCAATGCACGCTTGCAGATCAATTTCGACGGCGCCGGCACCAAATGGTTGGTCAGTCAGTACGCGCGTCTGGAAGTGATTTAAAGAAGGTCTGACGTCAGACGTCCGACCCGTCGACAAGAACCATGGGGTGGCCGATGACTGCTGCCCAACCACGGAGGATGACTCTTGGACCGTCGTAAATTCGTTTCTGCCCTCGGATTGGGTTTGGGTGGCCTGGCGCTGGCAGGGTGCGAGCAGAAAGACTGCCCGCCGGCCGAGCAGACCGCCGCCGGTGAGCCGGAAAAGAAGAAGCCGCAGCCGCAAACTTACGAATGGAAGATGGTTACCACCTGGCCGAAGAACTATCCGGGCCTGGGAGCCGGGGCCAACCGGTTTGCCAAGCGAGTGGAAGAAATGTCTGCCGGGCGAATCAAGATCAAGGTGTACGGCGCCAAAGAGCTGGTACCGGCATTCGAGGTGTTTGATGCGGTGCGCCAGGGCAGTGCCGAAATGGGCCACGGCGCCGCCTACTATTGGAAAGGTAAACACCCCGCCACTCCGTTCTTTACCGCCGTACCCTTCGGACTTACCGCCCAGGAAATGAATGGCTGGCTGCACCATGGTGGTGGTCAGGAACTGTGGGATGACCTGTATGCCCAGTTCAATCTCAAGCCGTTTGCCTGTGGCAATACCGGTACCCAGATGGCGGGCTGGTTCAACAAGGAAATCAACAGCGTTGACGATCTCAAGGGCCTGAAAATGCGCATGCCGGGCCTGGCCGGAGAAGTACTGGCCAAGGTCGGCGCCATCCCGGTGCAGTTGCCGGGGGCTGAAGTGTTTACCTCGCTGCAGACCGGCGCCATTGACGCGGCGGACTGGGTTGGCCCCTACAATGACCTGACCTTTGGCTTGCACCGGGTGGCCGAGTACTACTACTACCCGGGCTGGCAGGAGCCGGGCCCGACGCTGGAACTGACCATCAACAAGAAAGTCTGGGACAGCCTGCCGGCAGACCTGCAGGCGATTATTCGCTATGCCGCCCAGTCAGAAAACCAGGACATGCTGGATGAGTACACCGCACGCAACAACGCCGCCCTGGACGAACTGGTCAACAAGCACGGCACCAAACTGCGTCGCCTGCCGGATGATGTGCTGAAAGCCTTGAAAGAGGCCAGTGATGAAGTGGTCGAGGCACTGGTGGCAGATAACAAGGATGCCCGCAAGGTGTATCAGTCGTACCGCAAGTTCCGCGATGAATCCATCAATACCATGGCCATCGCCGAGCAACCGTACCTGAATATTCGCAGCGAGCTGGAAGACTGATCGCTACGGGTTAAGGAAGCGAGTGACGAGTTTCGAGTTGTGAAAACCCTTATCCGGATGGGGGTTGTGTCCAAATCTTCGAAACTCGTTTCTCGAAACTAGTCTTGCGGCACTACCCGGGTACGCCCGGTGTCATCAATGGCCACAAAGGTGAAATGCCCTTCAGTCACCTTGGAGAGGGTCCCGGTGTCTTCACGAATCCAGACTTCCACCAGAATCTGCATGGAGCTGCGGCCGATATCCTGCAGCTGGGTATAGCAGCTGACCACCGCGCCAATGGGGACCGGGCGCAAGAAGGCCATGGAATCGATGGCCACGGTGGCGACCCGGCCACGGGCTTTTTTGCGGGCGGTAACGGCGCCGGCCAGGTCCATCTGGGACACCAGCCAGCCGCCAAAAATGTCGCCGTTCCAGTTGGAATCCTGGGGCATGGCAATGGTCTGGATGGCCAGGGTGCCAATCGGTTGCGGGGTGTCATCGGTGTGATCGGTCATGTTGTTATCCACATTTTGGTCGCGGGCCCGGGGCCGTGCGTGAAAGTGTTCGTCTGTCTTTCCGAATAACGGAATAGACCTCCAACTCGTTGAGTTCGGCGCCACTAAACAGCCTGAGCACCCTGCAGGAGCCATGCTCGCATGGCGATCCGGCCGAGGCGAGACCGGGATTGCCGCGCCCAATAGCCATGTCAGGGGTACAGCATGGCGGGCAACCAGGTGGCCAGTTGCGGAAACAGTGCCAGTATACCCAGCATCACAAGCTGAATAACGATAAAAGGCACTACCCCCTGATAGATCTGTGCGGTGCGTACCTCCGCCGGGGCCACCCCGCGCAGGTAGAACAGTGCGAATCCGAAAGGTGGGGTCAGGAACGAGGTTTGCAAGTTCAGGGCCAGCATCACTCCCAACCATACCGGATCGAGCCCCATCGCCAGCAGCACAGGTCCGACAATCGGCACCACCACGAAGGTGATCTCGATAAAGTCGAGAATAAAGCCGAGCAGAAAGATCAGCAGCATGACCATCAGGGTGGCGCCAATCACCCCTCCGGGCATGGCCTCGAACAGGCTGTGCACGGCATCTTCGCCGCCAAAGCCCCGGAACACCAGTGAAAACAGGCTGGCCCCGATCAGGATCATAAACACCATGGCGGTCACCCGGCTGGTGCTGCGGACGACTTCGCCAACAATGGCCAGGTTCAGGTGCCGGTTGAAAGCCGCCAGCAGCAGGGCGCCGAAGGCCCCGACCCCGGCGGCCTCAGTGGGGGTCGCCTTACCGGTGAGAATAGAGCCCAGTACCGCTGCGATGAGCAGCAGTGGCGGCAGCAGTCCGCGCAGGATATCGCCCCACCCGATGTCATTTGCCTCGTCGCGGGGCATGGCGGGGGCAAGATGGGGCTTCCACCCGCTAATGACCAGCACATACAGCAGGTACAGGCCCACCAGTATCAGCCCGGGGATCAGGGCACCGACGAACAGGTCACCCACCGAAACCGTGTCCAGTGACCACAACCCCTGTTTGAGTTGAGCCTCCTGATAGGCGTTGGACAGCACGTCCCCCAACAGCACCAGGGCAATGGACGGGGGGATAATCTGCCCCAGCGTACCGGTAGCACAGATCAGTCCGGTGGAAAGTTGCGGCTGGTAGCCCTGGCGCAACATGGTGGGCAGCGACAACAGGGCCATGGTCACCACCGTCGCACCGACGATACCGGTGCTGGCGGCCAGCAGTGCACCGACCAGAATGATCGCCAGGCCCATGCCTCCCGGCAGTGGGCCAAACAGGCGGCCCATGCTGGATAACAGGTTTTCTGCCACCCGGGATTTTTCCAGCATGACCCCCATGAACACGAACAGTGGCACCGCCATCAGGGTGGTGTTCTCGATGATGCCGAACAGGCGGTTGGGCACAAAGGTAAGGTCAGCGGGGTTAAAGATGCCGGTGGCCATGCCGCCCGCGGCGAACAGCAGGGCGGTGCCCCCCAGGGCAAAGGCTACCGGGTAGCCGCTGAGCAGCACCAGGCACACCGCGACGAACATGATCAGCGGAATCCACTCGATCACAGGGTGTCCTCCGGGTGTGCGCTGGGTGGGGCCAATGGTGTCCCCAGCAGGGTCAGGGTATGGCGCAGCAGGTCGGCCAGTCCCTGAATGCCCAACAGGGCAGGTAGCACCAGCAACAGGGACTTGAGCAGATAGACGAAGGGCAAGCCGCCGTTGGCGGAACCTTCCTGCTCTCGCCAGCTGCTGGCCACATAGTCCAGCGACAGCCAGAACAGGGCGGCACACACTGGCAGCAGCAGGAAAAGGGTACCGAGCAAATTGACCCAGGCTCGGGTACGCGGGGAAAACCGTTGATAGAGCACGTCCACCCGAACGTGCTCGTCTTCCGCCAGGGTATAGGCAATAGCGAGCATAAACAGGGCGCCATGCAGGTAGGTCAGCGATTCCTGCAGGGCAATATTGCCAATCCCAAAGGCGTAGCGCAGTGCCACCACCAGCACCATGCCGAGCACCAGAAACAGGGCAAGCCAGGCGGAAAGGCGGCCAACGGCCGTGGTCAGGCGGGTCAGGCGATGCTGCCAGCGCAGGAACGTGTGCTTCATGACACCTTGTTATTGTTGGGTCCGAGTCAGTATGGGGGCGGATTATACGGGGCTTGGCATGACTTTTCAGCCGTCAGGCCCCGTGGTTGGCGGGTTTTTCGTTTCTGGTCAGGGGTGAGCAAATGAAAAAATTCGAATTGCTACATGGGTGTAATGTGGTTGTCATAAAGCGTCTCTAGGATGCGCTGTGCTGAAACATGAACTGGCTTGCAACATTTAGAACGACCGGGGTGGACCAAAACAATCATCGCCGGTGCCATGTAACTGGAGGCTTATTGTGAACTTCAAGATCAAAGCAACCCTGGCGAGCGCCGCCGCTGCCCTGGCTTTCGCCAGCGCCCCGGCCACTGCCGACACCCGTGATTACATTTCCATCGTGGGTTCTTCCACTGTGTACCCGTTCGCGACCACCGTCGCTGAGCGTTTCGGTCGCAGCTCTTCCAACCCGACCCCGAAAATCGAATCTACCGGTTCCGGCGGCGGCATGAAGCTGTTCTGTGCGGGTGTGGGGACCCAGCACCCTGACGTGACCAACGCGTCCCGTCGCATGAAGAAGTCCGAGTTTGCCCAGTGCCAGGAAAATGGCGTGAAGGACATCACCGAAGTGGTTATCGGTTATGACGGCATCGTGTTTGCCAACTCTTCCAAAGGCAAGCACATGGACGTTACCTTGCGTGATCTGTTCCTGGCCCTGGCCAAGGAAGTTCCGGATCCGAAAGGCGGTGAGAAGCTGGTCGCCAACCCCTACAAGACCTGGAAAGAAGTGAACCCGGCGCTGCCGAACACCAAGATCGAGGTTCTCGGTCCGCCGCCGACTTCCGGTACCCGTGATGCGTTCAACGAGCTGGCTATCGAAGGTGGTTGTAAGACCTTCCCGTGGCTGAAGGCCATCAAGGGCGAAGACAAGTCCAAGTACAAGGCGATCTGCCGCAGCATCCGTGAAGACGGCGCCTACGTAGAAGCGGGCGAGAACGACAACCTGATCGTTCAGAAGCTGGAAAAGAACCCCAACGCATTCGGCGTGTTCGGTTTCTCCTTCCTGGATCAGAACCGTGGCAAGGTACAGGGCGCTAAAGTAGGCGGTGTGGCCCCGACTTTTGATAGCATTGCGTCTGGCGACTACCCGGTATCCCGCTCTCTGTACTTCTACGTGAAGAAAGCTCACGTAGGTGTGGTACCGGGCATCGAAGGTTACGTGAAGGAATTCACCAGCGAGAAAGCCTGGGGCGGTGAGGGTTACCTGGCCGAGAAAGGCATGATCCCGCTGGCCGATGACCTGCGCGGTGACATGCAGAAACAGGCTCGTGGCCTGGTATCCATGACCGATGCCGAGCTGCACTAAGCGCTGAGTTCTGGAAGAGAAGAAAAAGCAGGGATGCTTTCAGCCCGACGGTGGAACCACCGTCGGGCTTTTTAACCAGCGATCAAATTTATGACATTTTTTTTGCAGTCAACGGTGCACCAAGGTCGCTGCGTTGACTGGAGAAAAAACCTAAACGGAGAACACCATGCAAACCGGTAATCTGCTGTTGCTGCTGGTGGTAATGATCGCCGGGGCCTATTACATGGGGCACCGCCGTTCCTTTGCCCTGGCTCGACCGCTGGGCGGCATTCGCCACCTGCACTCATTGCCGTTCTATTACGCCATGCGTACGGCAATCTGGTGTGCTATCCCGGCCCTGGTCGTGCTGGGGGTCTGGCTGGCGTTTGATGACACCCTGATTCGCAACATGGTGATGGGAAGCCTGCCGGCGGCCAGTCAACCGGTGGATGGCTCCGCTGCGAACCTGATGCTCAACCAGATCAGCAATGTGGCCAGTGGTGCCCTGTCTCCGGCTTCGGTATCACCGGAAATTGCGGCGGCAGCGGAGAAACTGAATAGCCTGCGTCAGCTCAATACCATGGCAATTACGGTTGTTGTGATCGTGGTGGCCATGCTGGGAACGGCCTGGGGCTGGGTGAAAATTTCGCCGCAAATGCGTGCCCGGCAACAGGTCGAAAAAGTCCTGCAAACACTGTTCATGCTGAGTGCCACCATCGCCATCCTGACCACGGTTGGCATTCTGATGTCGGTGCTGTTCGAATCCATCCGTTTCTTCGGCAAGGTGCCGGCTACGGATTTCCTGTTCGGCCTTCACTGGAGTCCGCAGACGGCTCTGCGTGCTGACCAGGTTGCCTCTGAAGGGGCTTTTGGGGCTATTCCCCTGTTTGTCGGCACCTTGCTGATTTCTGCCATCGCCTTGCTGGTGGCGGTGCCGGTGGGGCTGATGTCTGCCATCTACCTGGCCGAATATGCTCCCGCCAGAGTGCGCGCGTTTGCCAAGCCCGCTCTGGAAGTGTTGGCAGGCGTGCCGACGGTGGTATACGGCTTCTTTGCTGCACTCACCGTGGCCCCGGTGATTCGTCAGATCGGTGAATCCATCGGCCTGGATGTGGCCTCGGAGTCGGCCTTGGCGGCGGGCCTGGTGATGGGCGTGATGATTATCCCGTTTGTGTCGTCGCTGGCGGATGACGTGATCACGGCGGTGCCTCAGGCGCTGCGCGATGCGTCACTGGGGCTGGGGGCTACCCGTTCAGAAACCATCAAGAAGGTCATCTTTCCGGCGGCTCTGCCGGGCATCATGGGCGGTATTCTGCTGGCGGCATCGCGGGCCATTGGTGAAACCATGATTGTGGTGATGGCGGCGGGACTGGCGGCGAATCTCACCGCAAATCCACTGGATGCGGTGACTACGGTGACGGTGCAGATCGTGACCCTGCTGACCGGTGACCAGGAGTTTGACAGTGCCAAGACCCTGGCGGCCTTCGCCCTTGGCCTGATGCTCTTTATCACTACCTTGTTGCTCAACGTGATCGCGCTTCACATTGTGAAGAAGTATCGCGAGCAGTACGACTAGCGCCTGGAGGCATTCGACATGAGCAAGACCACCGAACAGGTACGCAAGTCACTGGCCAAACGCTACCGTGCTGAGCGTCGTTTCAAGGCCTTTGGTGTGGGCGCCATTGGTTTTGGCCTGCTGGCCCTGGTGCTGTTGTTTACGGACATCATTGGCAAAGGCCATAGCGCGTTCTTCGAAACCTACGTGAAGATGGAGGTGACCTTCGATCAGGACACGCTGGATATCAGTGATGTTCGTGATGAAGAGCAGCTCAATTTTGCCAATTATGATGGTGTTATTCGCAACGCCCTGCGCGAAGAGTTTCCGTCGGCCAGTGGTCGCCAGGAAAAGCGTGAGCTGTACAGCCTGATCAGCACCGGGGCCGGCTATGAACTGCGCGATTTGCTCAAGGATGACCCTTCCTTGATGGGCAAGAGCATCACCCTGTGGTTGCTCGCCGATGACGACGTCGACGTATATGTGAAATCTGCCCAGGACGACCGGTTGGAGTCCCGTCTCAGTGATAACCAGAAGAGCTGGATCGAGAGTCTGGAGGCGCAGGACCGTGTGGAGTTGCAGTGGAACCAGTCCCTGTTCACCCACGGGGATTCCCGCGAGCCGGAGCTGGCGGGTATCTGGGGAGCGGTGACCGGTTCGTTCTTCACTATGCTGGTGACCTTGATACTGAGCTTCCCTATTGGGGTGGCCGCGGCCATTTACCTGGAAGAATTTGCGCCCAAGAACAAGTTCACTGATTTCATTGAAGTGAACATCAACAACCTTGCGGCGGTGCCCTCTATCATTTTCGGCCTGTTGGGTCTGGCGGTGATTATCGGTTTGTTCGGGTTGCCCCGTTCGGTACCTGTTGTCGGGGGTATCGTTCTGACCCTGATGACGCTGCCCACCATCATTATTTCCAGCCGTGCTGCCATCAAGGCGGTGCCGCCGAGCATCCGCGAAGCGGCCATGGGCCTGGGCGCCTCGAAAATGCAGGTGGTACTGCATCATGTGCTGCCGCTGGCCCTGCCTGGCATGCTGACCGGCGCCATCATCGGTATGGCCCAGGCACTGGGCGAAACGGCCCCGCTGCTGATGATCGGTATGGTGGCGTTCATTGTGGATGTCCCGGGTGGGCCGCTGGATCCCTCCACCGTGCTGCCCGTGCAGATTTACCTGTGGGCCGATAGCCCGGAGCAGTCCTTCGTGGCCCTGACCTCCGCGGCCATCATGGTGCTGCTGTCTTTCCTGATCGCCATGAATACGCTGGCGGTGTTCCTGCGCAAGCGCCTTGAGCGGCGCTGGTAACGAGGTAAGAATCATGGATACTGCAGAAAAGTTTGATGACAAAGCGCCAGGTAACATGAAGCTGGCTGACCAGATTGAAGGTGAACAGGCAATGGACGAGACAATCCGCTATCCGGACCAGACGGTCGGAACCCCTTATGTGGACAACCCGAAGATGCGCATGCGCGACGTGGAGGTGTTCTACGGCGAGAAGCAGGCCATCCACGGCGTCAGCCTGGATATCGGCAAGAACGAAGTGGTGGCGCTGATCGGTCCTTCCGGTTGCGGTAAATCCACCTTCCTGCGTTGTCTGAACCGCATGAATGACACCATCGATATCTGTCAGGTAAAGGGCAACCTGCACCTGGAAGACCAGGATCTTTATGATCCCAAGCTCGATGTGGTGGAGCTGCGTGCACGGGTGGGCATGGTGTTCCAGAAGCCGAACCCTTTTCCCAAGTCGATTTATGACAACGTGGCCTATGGTCCCCGGATTCACGGTCTGGCCAACAAGAAATATGACCTGGACGAAATCGTGGAAACCAGCCTGCAAAAGGCGGGTTTGTGGAATGAAGTAAAGGACCGTCTGCATTCCCCTGGCACGGGCCTGTCCGGTGGTCAGCAGCAGCGCCTGTGTATCGCCCGTACCATTGCCGTAAGCCCGGAAGTGGTGCTGATGGATGAGCCCTGTTCTGCGCTGGACCCCATTGCCACCGCCAAGATCGAAGAGTTGATCGCTGAGCTGAGCGAGTCCTATACCATTGCCATCGTGACCCACTCCATGCAGCAGGCGGCCCGTGTCTCCAACCGCACCGCTTACTTCCATCTGGGGCGTCTGGTGGAAATGAATGATACCGATACCGTGTTCACCAAGCCGGAACACGATCTGACAGAAGCTTACATCACCGGCCGCTTCGGTTAAGGCACAAGGAGAGCAGGATCATGGATCGCATGCATTTTGGTGAGCACAGCTCATCCCAGTTCAACGACGCGCTGGAGTCCATCCGCAACAACCTGATGGAAATGGGTGGCCTGGTAGAAAAGCAGGTGGTGGACGCGTTGCAGGCATTGCTGCAGGCCGATTCCGCCCTTGCGGAAAAGGTGATGGAAACCGAGGACAAGGTCGACAAGCTGGAAATGCTGATCGACGAGGAGTGCACCAAGGTGCTGGCGCTGCGCCAGCCGGCGGCGTCGGATCTGCGGTTGATTATCGCCGTTACCAAAGCGGTGTCAGACCTGGAGCGCATCGGTGACGAATCCGCCAAGATTGCCCGTATGGGGCAGCAGCTGGCGGAAGAGGGTGAGTCTCCACGGGGTTATGTGGAAGTGCGTCATATCGGTAACCACGTGCGTAACATGTTGCGCGATACGCTGGATGCCTTTGCACGCTTTGATGCCAAAAAAGCGCTGGAAGTGGCTGCCGAAGACAAGGAAGTGGACCTGGAATACCGCAGTGCCATGCGCTCGCTGGTCACGTTCATGATGGAAGATCCCCGTTCCATTTCCCGGGTACTGAACATCATCTGGTCGCTGCGCGCGCTGGAGCGCATTGGTGATCACGCCCGCAATATTGGCGAGCAGGTGATCTATCTGGTGGAAGGCAAGGATGTACGCCACATCAGCGTGGACGAGATTGAAGCGAAGTTGAAAAAGTAGAGCAGCCTCAAGCTACAAGCTACAAGGAAAACCCGGCCCGACAAGGTCGGGTTTTTTGTTTGGGTTTCCGTAGGAGCGTCGCTCGCGGCGCGATTACCGAACCATAAAGCGAGTAACGAGTTTCGAGTTGCGAAAACCTTTCCCGTTATTCAGAGCCGCTCCAGCTTTTGCATTTCGAAACTCGCGTCTCGTAACTCGAAACTTTCTCCTCGCCAAGGCTCGGTAATCGCGCCGCGAGCGACGCTCCTACGGCAAGGTTGTACTTTTAAACGAGGCCACGGGCCTGCCCGCTGTCACAAAGCCTTCCCCCTTTGAAACTTGTCTTTTGTAACTTGGAGCTTATAATATCCGTATTTCCGGATATATAGATATAGGGATGCCAGCGGCCATGATGACACCGACCCAATTGTGCAAATGCCTGGGTGATGACACCCGTCTCAGCCTGATCTGCCTGCTGCACGGTCAGGGTGAGGTGTGTGTGTGTGATCTGGTAGACAGCCTGCAGGCACCGCAGTCCACCATTTCCCGGCATCTGGCCCAGCTGCGCCAATGCGAGCTGGTAGTGGCTCGCCGTCAGGGCACCTGGATGCATTACCAGCTGAACCCGGCATTGCCGCAATGGGCGGCCGAGGTAATTGCCACCCTGGTGATTCCGGCCCGTGAGGACCTGAACATTACCCTTCCTAACACCGCTTGCTGCGGCTAACTCTGAGAGACGGATATGAATACGCCCCTGACAATTCTGTTTTTGTGCACCGGCAATTCCTGCCGATCCATTATTGGCGAAGCGCTGGCCGATCATCTGGGTCAAGGCCGGCTTCATGGCCTGAGCGCGGGTAGCATGCCCACTGGCACCGTTAATGAAAACGCGCTGGCTGTGTTGGCGCGCCACGGTGTCGAGGTGAATAACCCCAGCTCCAAGACCATGGATGCTCTGGAGGGTGAGCAGATTGATCTGGTGATTACCGTGTGTGATGCCGCCGCCGGGGAATCCTGCCCGGTGTGGCTGGGTGATACGCCCAAGGTGCATTGGGGGCTGGCAGACCCGGCCCACGTTACCGGTAGCGAAGACACCATTCGTGCTGCGTTCGAGACCACCTATAACGAACTGCACGCACGGATTGAAGCGCTGGCATCGCTGGACCTTGAGAGCATGAATGGGCTCGGTCTTGTCGCTTGTGCACAGAAAATCCACCGTGAGATGGGTAGCGAGTAATGCCGTTTTTTGAACGTTATCTGAGTCTCTGGGTGGCCCTGGCCATTGCGGCGGGGGTCGGGCTTGGGTTGGTCATGCCGGGTGCCTTCGAAGCCGTAGCCGGGTTTGAGTACGCCCATGTGAACCTGGCGGTAGCGGTCTTTATCTGGGTGATGGTCTACCCGATGATGATCCAGATTGATTTCACCGCCATCAAACAGGTCGGCAAGAACCCCCGGGGCCTGTTACTGACACTGGTGGTCAACTGGCTGATCAAGCCATTCACCATGGCTGCGCTGGGGTGGCTTTTTTTCAAGGTATTCTTCGCCGGCTGGGTAGACCCGCAAACCGCAACAGAATACATCGCCGGCATGATCTTGCTGGGCGTGGCGCCCTGTACGGCCATGGTGTTTGTGTGGAGCCAGCTTACCCGCGGGGATGCCAATTACACCCTGGTGCAGGTGTCCGTTAACGACATCATCATGGTCTTTGCGTTTGCACCGATTGCCGGTTTGTTGCTGGGCGTCAGTGACATCACGGTGCCGTGGGATACGTTGTTGCTGTCTGTGGTGTTGTATGTGTTATTGCCGCTGATTGCCGGTTTTGTTACCCGTCAGTGGCTTGGCAGCGATGAGCGGGTGGCGCAGTTTGTTCATGCGCTGAAACCGGTAAGCGTGATGGGCCTGTTGGCGACAGTGGTGCTGTTGTTTGGCTTCCAGGCCGAGACCATTTTGGCCAAACCCATGGCTATTGTGTTGATTGCCATTCCGTTGCTGATACAGACCTATGGCATTTTTGTTATTGCCTATTGGGCGGCAAAAAAACTGCGTCTCAAACATAACGTGGCAGGACCCGCTTGCCTCATTGGTACCAGCAACTTTTTCGAGTTGGCGGTGGCGGTAGCAATCAGTGTGTTCGGTCTGCATTCCGGCGCGGCTCTGGCCACGGTCGTGGGCGTGTTGGTAGAGGTTCCGGTGATGTTGTCACTGGTGGCGATTGTTAATCGTACTTCTCATTGGTTCGAGACAAGCAATTCATAGTGAATAGTTAACAGCGAAAAACCTGGATCAAGAAAGTCGTAATCATTTCTGATATTGGGTTTTCGTTGGATGGAAAGAAGAAATGAGTGATACCCCCAATCTTGATAACAACTGTTTCCGGGTTCCGACCGCGGATGCCGTGTTTCGCGACACGCCGTCGGCGCACAAACCTCGCATTTTGTTGCTGTATGGTTCGCTGCGTTCGCGGTCGTTTAGCCGGCTTGTGGTGATGGAGGCGGCCCGGATTCTGGAAGCCATGGGCGCGGAAACAGCCATCTTTCATGCCGATGGGTTGCCATTGCCCGACAGCGAAGAGGTCGATCACCCCAAGGTGAAAGAGCTGCGTGACCGGGTGACCTGGAGTGAGGGTATGGTGTGGTGTTCGCCGGAGCGTCACGGCGCCATGACCGGCATCATGAAAGCGCAGATCGACTGGATTCCTTTGTCGCTGGGGGCAGTGCGTCCCACTCAGGGAAAAACCCTGGCGGTGATGCAGGTGTGTGGCGGGTCGCAATCATTCAACACGGTAAACCAGTTGCGCGTGCTGGGTCGCTGGATGCGTATGGTGACGATACCCAATCAGTCATCGGTGCCGAAAGCCTTTCTGGAGTTCGACGACAACGATCGCATGAAACCCTCGGGGTTCTACGACCGTATTGTCGATGTGATGGAAGAGCTGGTGAAGTTCACCTACCTGACCCGCGACCGCAGCGACTATCTCGTGGACCGCTATTCCGAGCGCAAGGAAAGCGCGGAACAGCTTATGGCACGGGTGAATCAGCGAAGCATGTAGTCGCAAAAATCAGGGCACCGACGTGATGGGTGCCCTGCCTGCTTCAGTGCGGGTTGGCCGGGTACCATTGGTCCAGCCCCATCTCTACGGAGTGCTCCGCGCTGCCGAACCACACCTGACCATCCTGAATCATGGCCTGTAGCTGCATGCTGCGCTGGGTGCTCTCGGCGAGGGCGGCTTCACTGTCTGCGCTCACATGGATAACGCGCAGGTTATCGAACCGGGTAACCTTGTTCTTGATGCTGTCCCACCATACCTGCGGAGCACGGGGGCCATAGCAGTAGAGGGTGACCTGACGCGCCAGGCCGCAGGCTTTGCGAAGGCGTTTTTCGTCGGGCATGCCCAGTTCGATCCAGTGCTCCAGAGTGTCATCGGGGTTGCGTTGCCACAGATCCGGTTCATCGGTGCTCGACAGCCCTTTGGTGAAGGTCAGGTCTTCGTGGGCGCTGAGCGCAAACGCCATCAGGCGTAGCATCATCCGCGATTCGGTTTCCGAAGGGTGTAGCGCCACCGTCAGGTTATGGGTGGCGTAGTAGTCCCGGTCCATATCCGAGATGGTCAGCTCGGCTTTGTAGATGGTGGCAGTCAGGGCCATGGTTTCACTCGCAAACAGGGGTGCTGGCAATACGCACATACGCAAAGTTGGATTGTAGCAGGCCTGGGGGGCCGTCAGGTCACCAGCGCGAGAATACCGAAGCCGAAAAACAGGGCGGCGCTAATCCGGTGTGCGCGGCGCTCGAACTGTTTGCCACCAAACTGGTGGGCCAGCCAGATGACTGGCAGATTGGCGGCGATCATGCCCAGGGTCGAGCCACTGAGTACCGGCCAGAACTGGTCCTGGAACTGTACCGCCAGGGCAATCGTCGCCAGCTGGGTCTTGTCGCCGATCTCGGCAATGAAGAACAGCACGAGAGCGGTGAGGAAAGGCCCGTATTTCGGCTCTTCCTTGATCTCTTCATCGCCATCGGGAATCAGCATCCACAGGCCCAGGACCATAAAACTGATGCCGAGAATCCAGCGCATCCAGTCCATCGGGACGGTGTCCGCCAACCAGTCGCCAAACCAGACCGAGGCGCCGTGATTCAACAGGGTGGCGACGACTACGCCGGCCAGAATGGGCCAGGGCTTGCGGAATTTAAGGATCAGCGCCAGCGACAGTAGCTGAGTCTTGTCACCGATTTCGCCAAGGGCAACCAGCAACAGGGAACTGAACAGGGCTTCCATTGAGGCTATTCCAGAGGGGCGGGATTAACGTTGACATGAGACACCACCTGCCAATCCCGCCCCAGCGGAATGCAAGTCGTGTCTCAGGTCTCGTCAGTCCGCGTGGCCCGGAGGGCAGTGCGGGCGTGGACGCCATGCGCATGAGGCGCAACTATGTTGACGGCCACCTTGAGGCTTGTGCCGTGAAACGGCAGTGGAAAGCGATCGAGCGACTACTCCCCCAAGACGAAATAAACCATAGCGGAAATGTGGGTAAAGGGCCAGTACAATGGTGGGAACAGCTGCAAGCGACAAGGCGATCAGGTGGGATGTCTTGCTGCTTGCCCCAGCCATTTCCGCAGGAGCTCAATAGAGAGATTCCCATGAGCGAAGACCGCTTGATTGATATCGAAACCAAACTGGCCTACCAGGAAGACCTGATCGAATCCCTCAATCAGATCGTCAGTGATCAACAGAGCCAGATCCGTGAGCTGGAAACCGCATGTCGCAAGATGGTGGATCGATTGGTAGACCTGAGCGAGGCATTCGCTGCCACACAAGTGGAAGATGCGCCTCCACCACACTATTGATCTTCAGGCGGCGATATCCGTCAGGGAATCTTCAGCCTGATCTCGTTGTGCCATGTGCCTGCGGGAATGACCATGCGCCCAAAATCTTCTGATCCAAACCCGACCGTTCCAATCAGTGGATCACCTGCGGCGCCACCAAAATGTGCGGATTGGCCAATATCCAAATCGTTACTGATCGCCAGTTGCGGCAAGCCATCAGCGGTGTGCTGACCGGAAACCATTGACAGGCTGCCGTTGCGCCATGCGACTCGCCCGGACAGGGCGTCGATATAGAATCGGGATTGCGGGCTTGATACCTCGCCGACTCGAATATAGCTATTGTCCAAATCCAGCAGACCATTAAAGCCGATGGGTGCCGCTCCGGTGTTGGTGTCGACCGGTAGCGGGTTGAGTACAAACAGGAACTGATCGGTTTGCAAATTCACATCTATCAGTGAAACCCTGGTGAGGGCATCGTAGCTAAGGTCGCTCATATTGCCACCACCAAATAGTGCTCGAAAACGGTACTGAGCCAGATTATCTGTCTGTAACCACAGCCCACCGGGAAGTTGGGGGTAACGAGAATCACCATCGGTTACGCGCAAGAATAGGTCCCGTGCACGGTAAAAAATATCACCATTCATGAAGCCTACGCCGCGATGACTCTGGGTATCCACCAACATAAAATGGGTGTTGGTTTGCCAGCCGTCGCCTGCGGTTGAACGCACTGCCGGATCGCTGCTGTTGGCTCGACGCCAGGCATCAGGAGATTGCGCTATCAGGGTGATATCGGCACGAATTCCCGAGTCAGTGGTTACTACGCTGGCACCCGATGCGCGACCATAGGGATAGAGAAAAATATCGGCATCAAGCTTTCCGAAGGTAAAGGCGGCGCCCCAGTCAAGCGGCGTAACTGTCCCACCGGAAAGAGGATCTTCTACTTCAACGCGCGTGTTGTAGGCAAGTAATCGCGCATCACGCATCAATATCGCGAAAGCACTTTCGTTGCTACCGGGCAGGTCATTACTGTACCACTCCCCTCCAGTGGCCATGCAGGATGACTGGTCCAGCACCCCTGAAGTGGCAGCGCCGGCACACAAACCTGAGGGCCCGCTCCCTCCTTGCATCACATCGAATACAACGGGCAGGGCGAACATCGGCCCGGGTGCTGCACCAAGTCGTTGCCATTGGCTAAAGCGGGCCACGGTTCCGTTACCACCGGCCTCCCCCAGCGACAGGGCGAAGTCGCTGTCAAAATCCCAGGCGGTGTAAAGGCTAATGCCTTCTGAGCGACTACCGGTAACGCTGCCATCAGTATCCTGAAAGGTATTGGGGCCGTTGACATAGGTGTTATAACCAACGCCCCCTGCTTGTAGATGCCATTGAGGGTTGACCAAGCCACCACGCCAGCCAAAACGCAGCAGGTTACTGCGACCACTTACATCAAAGTTGGTCGGCGAATTCTTGAACGCCAGGTCAAAGCCGATATTTACATCGGCATAGGGGGCTTGCAGAAGCAGGCCCCGGGAATCAATGCCAACGCGTCCAAGTCCGGCGGATTGTCCATTGGCCGCGCCGGTACTGAAACGGGTATCAAGTTGCAGGTTGGCAAAGCTGAGTTCCGGACTGCCAGCAGGCCCCTGGCGATATATCACGTCACCGTTAAGTGAAAAATCCAGCGAAGCAAGATTATCCTCAAGATTAAAGGGGCCACCTCGATTACTGAGCGAAAATTGCCCGGCTGACAATAATGCAAGACTGCCAAGTGAGCGGTCACTGGCATCGTCATTGGCGGTGTGCAGAGAGAGGGATCCAAGGGTCAATTGCTGGTTTGACCATTGTCCGGAAAGGCTCAAGTAGGGCTGCCCGGAGCCATCACTGCCAGCGTCCAGGTGCCATTGCTGCTGAAGGTTGCCACCGTGCCCCTCCAGAACAATATCCTTAACCAGGGTGCAGGCATGCTGACCATTCAGTCCGCCGGTGCAGGCACCGTTATTCAACGAATTATCATCGGTAATCCACTTGAGGGTATCGAGACGCAGTGGAGCTTGACTGCTTAGTGTCACTGATACGCCATCTGCGCCGTTAATAGATGACAGTGCGTCATCGCTCATGGCCTGCAGTGCAAGAGCGTATGGTGTGAAAAAGAGTAAAGGGATCCATAACGGGCCTGGTCGATTCATAATCGCCTCCTTAGCAGAACACCGCGCTGCCGTAACAATTGGATACCCTTGGCAAATCGATCTTGGGATTATCAATCAAAAGTTGTCCTTCAGGACCGAGCAGGCTAACCGCCGTGCCCAGGTCCACGTAGCCCACATCAATACGGTTAGGCGGATTGATGTTCAGAATTTTTGCCCCGGGAGCGTTCAGCCACCAACCCGTATTGGCAGTAGGGGCATAGGCACTTGAGCAACGGCCATTAGCAGGAATCTGCCCATACGCAGGATTGCAGGCATCAAAAGCCTGGTTATTGGGTGGTGGTGCCTTGCTGTAATTTGGCCACGCAACCCGTTCGCGTTGCATGGAAAGGAAAAAGTTTTCTGTATCTGGTGTGAGCAGGTAATGCACCTGGCGCATGTCAATGCGAAGTTGCCCATAGCCCTCATCAATGATCAGATTGGCTACACCTTGCGCGGGAAGACAGACCGCGAAATTCCAGAAATTACAGTTCAGATCGATAGCGTCGACCGTGAGTTTGGCGGCCGCCACGTGCAGGGTTTGCAGACGTGTACCACTGGCATCGACAAAGAACGGTGTTGAGTTGGCGTTACAGCCATACTGGGCTGGATTCATACGACCAAAACAGGTGTTGAGGTCAGCATCAAAAAAATTCAGCAGGTTTGCTCTCGCACGAATCGCGGCAGAAAGCTCCAGCGACAGAAATCCAGACACACTATTAATGCCGGAATGACAGTTGACTACACCCTGACCTGTGGTGGCAGAGGGGTTGCATGCGCCACCATGCTCCTGATTGATCAGGTTGCTTTCCAGCCCCGGCCCGATGAAGCCTTCTGAAGGTTTTCCCGAGCCGGTATAATCACGACCAATTGACAGTGCACCATTAATACGCTGGCCGCCTATCTTGATACCGGCAACTTCACGCAATGTGGCGGTGCTGTCGTTTTTTATTGCCAGCTCTACATAAGGACGGATCAGTTCAAAGGCGCTTTCCGGACCGTCCAGGGATGGAAAATCCCCGTCGTTATTCACTCCCATAAAGCTCAGGTAATCAATATCAATGTCGCAAGGGGCTGACGTCGTCAGCAAATCGTTTACCCCGCCACAGCCAAGCTGGAATTTTGCAATATTGGCATTCAGGTTGAGTTTGACGTCCAGACCCATGCGATAGAAATCGAAGTTGGCGGAACCATCGCTGGGGGCATTGGCCAACGCATTGGGACCGATGTGATCAGACAGGAAAAGGCTGCCATCCTGTGCCAGTACTTGTGACAGTGCGTCATCTTCCATGGGTACCAGTTGCGCATGTACGGTTGCAGACAGGCAGGCGAATCCCAGCAGCGACAGTGCGCGCCACATACCCTTGCCGCTATGGGATTTAGAATCCGAAAACATAGGAGACACCCTCAAAACGCATGTTGGCCGGAGCATTCAATGCCCTGCTGTCTGTGGCCCGAAATCCCAACACACTGCCGGAGGCGGCATCGCGCATATAACCCGGGATGGCATTAACGGTGTCGTCGTATTCGAGGGCAACGCGACCGATGTTGGTGAACAGGTTAAGATCGTTGTAGGCGCCAACAGCTTTGTTGAATGGGTAATAGGTTCGTAGTGCGAGCATGCCGCCAGGATTGCAGTTGTCGATCAGGCATTCGCCAGCTACAGATTCGAAACGCTCAGGATCAAGATAGGGCGTATTGATCGTTGGCAAGGGGGCGCTGTCAATTCGCAGGTCATTGATCTGCAGTTCGCCATAATAATCCTTGAGCATGAGCCAGATTCCTTCGCGATCTGAAAACTCAAACCCCATTCGGCACGGGTTGAGCCCGCCGTTGTTACAACCAATCGGATTGCCTTGTGCGTTGACGTTGTTACGCAGTAGCAGGGTCAGTTGAACACCCTCGCCAGCCTGACCGGCGATGAGTGCCATTTCGTTATCGGCAAGTGGAGCAAGAGAGTCACCGTAGGCACCAGGAAACATCAGCAGAAGAAGCAGACCATAGCGTTGCATCAGCACACCCCCGGTCGGCAGCTTTCCATGTAGAACTGGTTGATTAGTAGCCCTTCAATACGAGCAGAACCCAGACTTACCCGATCGGTGGTGTAGTAAAGATTATTGTTGCCGGGCCCGCTGCTGACCGGTCCTTCTGTTGGCGTAAAGCACGCGCCGGGGCTGTTGGGATCGCAGCGGTAATTCTGGGTGCGCTGCATGCTGGAATTTTCGCCACGCTTGTCGATGCGGACCGGGCGTTTGGCGAACGCATTAAAGGTGCTGCCATTGCGAGCCTGAAACACGATGCCGTCGTCGCTGGCATTCACAGTTTCACGTGTGCCAAGGGCATTCCAGCCTGCCATGGCCGGATACCAGTCACCGTAGCGGACATAGCCATGTGATAAGCGGTAGTTCTGGCAGGCGCTGTCACTTTCGCCGCAGGCCTGTTGCCAATCCCGTGTCGCTGTTCGTGCTGTTTCGAAGCCGCGAACATCGCCGCTGTCGAGACCGTAGAATCGGTTGTAGACCGCTGGATTATCAGGAACAGGGGTGAGTTCAAGGTAGAAGTCACCGTTGTTGCCAACCGGCCCCAGCACCAATGCCTGATAGTAGACCTGGCCGAAAGGGAGAAAGGCATCCACATTACGAAAGAAAAGGCCTTCATCCGGATCGAACGTTGGTGCTTCCCCAATCTGGTCGGTGGCGTTGTCAGCAGCCTGAGCAACGCTGAAACGGAAATCCCCTTGAAGGTAGCTGTGATAAAACATACCGAAGGTTTCATTGCCCGGTTCGGTATGTTGGAAAAGGCGGAAAATACTGCCGGCGGCATTACCGCGTATCAGTGTCTGGCTTTTCAGTAGTCCGCCGCCGCTGGGATTATTTGCCCCCTGTCCCATTTGCAAGGCCTGGGTGGCGGTATCGCGAGTGGCCCCTGCTTCAATCTCGCCCCAGAATGAAAAGGTGTAATCCGGCTGACGGGTAGGGGCCAGAAACTCGTAAATGGTTTTGTCAGGATTGGATGAGTCCTGGTTGATCAGGCTGCCGTCCCAGGCCATGCCTTGGGGTGACCATGAGCGCATTACGTACGGGTTGTCGAAGGGAGAGAACCAGGCAATCTGGCCGCCACGGGGACATGCTGCCGTGGAGGCATCGCAGCTGCTTTCATTCCAGTGACTGCCACCCGCCCCGGTTCCCGAAATATTAACCCCGTACCAGCGCAGGTCGCCGCGTCGCCAGCACCCTACGTTGCCACTGCTGTTACCCGCTGCGGTACAGGCTCCGGCTGGAGTGATTCCTGTTTGTTCGAAGTAGCTGGTAGGGGCCATGGCATAGCGGAACTGGTCCAGTGCCACGGCAATGCCCGCGCCGTGAGCTGCCGACATTTCCGTCTCATTGAGAGGTTGCAAGTGTGCCTGCGCTGTTCCCAGGGTGAACAGTAACAAGCCGCTTATTATTATTCTGGACATGCTCGGCTCCGCACGGAGGCGTAATGAACGAAACGCCAATGGTGCGCCCTGTGGCGATAAGAAACGCAGTGGTAAAAGTTGTCAGGAAGGGGACAAATCGCGTCGCCGGGTGCCAGTATTCGCATCAGGGAAGACATATCCTGACACTCACGCGGCAAATGCAGCCATGCCGTGGGGGCGCTTGTGTCCGTGACCTAGACTGCGCCTGTCTCCACTCGCATTGAGTGGCCTGAATAAAAACAAGACAGGTAGTGTGATGATCCGGTTGTCTCTGACATTGATGTCGCTGTTGTTGTTCTTGCCGGGGTGTCAGCGACTTCCTCCCGCGAGCCCGGCGCCTGAATTTTATCTTGCCTATCCCGGTGTGCAGGAAACCCGACTTCTGCAAACTGCAGATGGGCTACAGCTTTATGGCCAGTGGTGGGCGCCTGAGCAGCAAGCACCGCGGGCCGTGATTTTGTTGCTGCATGGCACGGCGGCGCATACTGGCGTGTATGCCCCATGGGCGAACCATCTGGTGGAACACGGTTATGCGATGTTCGCCTATGACATGCGCGGCTGGGGGCAATCGCAGGGGTTTGGCCGTGCAGGCTTCAGCCGTGATGCCGAGGTGTATGTAGAGGATCTGGCCTTGGCATTTGAAGAAGTGGCACGCCGGTATCCCGGGGTGCCTGTGTACCTGCAGGGAGAATCGTTGGGGGCTGCCATTGCATTGCAATGGGATATTCGCGGAGATCAGAGGGGGCATGGTTTGATTCTGAATGCCCCGCCAGTGGTTGTGAACCTGAAGGTGGGCCCCTGGAGACAACCGGATTGGCTGTCCAATGCCATGACCTGGAATGCGGGCTTGGTTGGCCGCATGGCTCCCAATGCTGCGGTATTCAGTATGGCGGGCCGGCGCGGGCAATGGATGTGGAACAAGGCGATCTTTGATCCGTGGGCGAGGTCCTGGGTTGCCAGCGAAGTGAACATGACGCACTCGGCAATCGCTGCCAGCTACGTGACGCACTTGCAAAAGATGACAGCCGAAATTCGTGCCAATCTGGATCGTATTGATAAGCCCATGATTGTTTTGCAGGGAGCAGAGGATTATCTCGTGTCGCCAAAAGCGGCGCGGCGGTTAGTCGAGGAAAGCGCGTCTAGCGACTCGCGTTGGCATCTTTATGAAGACGGCTCCCATTGTGTGTTGCACGATGGACAAAAAAAACAGGTCTGGAATGACATTATTGTTTGGCTGGATGAACGCCTGGATCAGCAAGCAAAAGAATCGTCACCTTTCGTGATTACCCGCTTTGCGCATCATCAGCCTTGAGGTGAAACTTCCAATGAAAGACATTACGGTATTGGGCATTGTCATGATGCTGCTTGCGGGATGTTCGGGTTCGGTGCGACAAGGGCCTGTGGTGGAGCAAGAGATTCCGCCAGCGATGCTGGCGCGGGCTCAGTCATTGGGGTTGCCGTTGTCATCGCAAGCGATGCCTCGGTTGGCCAATGCGCTTGCTCAGGCGCAACAGTATTGCCAGCTGGATGAGCGGGAACTGAAGGTGGAAGTGCGGCAGCAATCACGTGGGGGCGATAGCATTCCTGTGGTGAAAGTGGATTGCGAATAACCGTTAGCCGTGTTCGCGGTATTGCGATGGAGTCATGCCTCTCCACTGCTGGAAGCGTCGCTGAAAGGAGCGACTGCTGGAGAACCCTAGCCGTTGGCTGATTTCGGCCACGGTCATTCCTGTTACCTTCAAATAGTCACAGGCCAGTTGTTCGCGAGTCTCGTCGAGCAACTGTTGCCATGACAACTCCTGTTCGGCCATGCGTCTGTCGAGGGTTCGAAGACCAATGTTGAGGCGGTCGGCTACGGTCTTGCGCCGTGGCAGGCCCGATAACATGAGGTCGCGAGCCAGCCATCGTACCTGCCCAACAAAGGACTGTTGTTGCTCTACGGCAGCCAGCTGTTCCCGCGCGAGTGCTTCTGCCTGTACCTGGCGTTGGTCATTAAACACATTGATGGGTTAATCCAGCGTGTGGCTGTCCAGCTCTACCTGGTTGCTGCCAGCAGAAAAGATCACCGGGCAGCCGGTGAGAGCCTCAAACGTTTCGCGTTCCTCGTCATTGATGGCTGGGTGCTCCAGCATCATGTTCAGTGGGGCCAGCGCAGGTTGTCCGGTAATAAAACGTACCATGGCCGTGCCCAGCAGCATCAGGTTGGTCATGAGATGACGGCGTAGTACGGGGTGGCGGGTCACCATGGAGGCGGTCAGCAACATGTTGCCATTGGGGCGTTCTTCCACATGGAAGCCGCCGGAGTTGCCACCAATCAAGGCCTGATATTTGGTCGTGAAGTGAAGCGCTTCGCGCAGGCTGGTGGCGCTGAAGGCCAAAGACGTCAGCGTGTTGAATATGGCAGGCATCATTTGCTGGCCAATGTGCATGCCCAGCAGTTCGTCCTGGCTGACCAACAGCAGCTCCTGAACAAACGTTTCCAGTTGGGCTGTGGGTACCCGGGCCATGGGCTGCAGTGCGCTGCCGGGATCAAGCCGGGCGCGACGCAGAACATCTTCGACCGGCAAACCCAAACGCTGTGCGCCATAGTACAAGTGGGCAAGACCGACACCGGAAACGAAATGTTCCGTGTCGCAGGCGAAGGCGTCGCTGGTTGATGGCAAAGGGTTCATGACATCATTTTGCAATAAACCGGTGTCCGGTCACAGCCTGCGAATACCGTTCGACGGAAATTCTGACAGCAGGGGAGATTTCTCCGGGGGATCGATGTTGCGGCGAGGCTGGGCGGACAAGGAGGTTATCCTTGTCCGGTGGAACCGCAGAGGCTATTCGGTATCTTCCAGGCTCAATCCGCGGGTGGCGACATCCAGGCTTGAGGCATCAGTCTCGTTGCCGAGTTTGATCATCAGGCGCAGATCGTTTGGCGAATCGGCGTGGAGCATGGCGTCTTCGTAGGTGATTTCCCCGGCGGAGTAGAGGTCGTACAAGGCCTGGTCGAAGGTCTGCATGCCCTGTTCGCGGGATTTGCTCATCAGCTCCTTGAGCATGTGCACTTCACCCTTGCGGATATGGTCCTGCACCAGCGGCGTGCCGAGCAGAACTTCAATGGCCGCGCGGCGACCCTTGCCGTCCGGGGTGGGGATCAGCTGCTGGGCGACAATGCCTTTCATGTTCAGGGACAGGTCCATCCACAGCTGGTCGTGCATATCGGCGGGGAAGAAGTGAATGATCCGGTCCAGCGCCTGGTTGGCGTTGTTGGCGTGCAGGGTGGCCAGACACAGGTGACCGGTTTCGGCGAAGGCGATGGCCTTGTCCATGGTTTCCCGGGTGCGGATCTCACCAATCAGAATCACATCAGGCGCCTGACGCAGGGTATTCTTCAACGCCACTTCAAAGCTGTCGGTGTCGATGCCCACTTCGCGCTGGGTCACGATGCAGCCCTGATGCTGGTGAATGAATTCGATGGGGTCCTCGATGGTGATGATGTGACCCTTGGAATTCTTGTTGCGGTGGCCAATCATGGACGCCAGCGAGGTGGATTTACCGGTACCGGTGGCACCCACGAAAATCACCAGGCCACGCTTTGTCATGGCCAGTTCCTTGATCACCGGCGGTAAGCGCAGGTCATCCACATTGGGGATCTTGGTTTCAATACGCCGCAGCACCATGCCGACCAGGTTGCGCTGGTAAAAGGCCGAGACCCGGAAACGGCCAATGCCGCGGGCGGAGATGGCGAAGTTACACTCGTGGTGTTCAACGAAATCCTTGCGTTGTTTTTCGGTCATCACGCCGAACACGATATCCCGGGTCATGTCCGGGGTCAGGGCGTTTTTGGTCACCGGCAGAATCTTGCCGTGGACTTTCATGCTGGGGGGCACACCGGCGGTAATGAACAGGTCGGAACCGCCTTTCTGGACCATCAGTTTGAGGAGCTCTTCGAATTCCATGGTGACATCTCCTCGTTAGATCGAGTCCGGGCTCTTGGCTTTTTCGCGGGCCACTTCCCGGGCCACCAGGCCCTTCTGCACCAGCCCCTGCAGGCACTGATCCAGGGTTTGCATGCCCAGGGCGCCACCGGTCTGAATGGCGGAATACATCTGCGCGACCTTGTCTTCACGGATCAGGTTACGGATTGCGGGGGTGCCGATCATGATTTCGTGGGCGGCTACCCGACCACCGCCGTTCTTTTTCATCAGGGTTTGTGACACTACCGCCTGCAGGGATTCGGACAGCATGGAGCGCACCATGGCCTTTTCTTCGGCGGGGAAAACGTCAACAACCCGGTCAATGGTCTTGGCGGCTGAGGTGGTGTGCAGGGTGCCGAACACCAGGTGCCCGGTTTCCGCCGCGGTGAGTGCCAGGCGGATGGTTTCCAGATCCCGCATTTCCCCTACCAGAATGATGTCCGGGTCTTCCCGCAGGGCCGAGCGCAGGGCTTCGGCGAAGCCCAGGGTGTCACGGTGCACTTCCCGCTGGTTCACCAGGCATTTCTTGGATTCGTGTACGAATTCGATGGGGTCCTCGATGGTGAGGATGTGCTCGTAACGGGTGTTGTTGATGTAGTCGAGCATGGCCGCCAGCGTGGTGGACTTGCCGGAGCCGGTGGGGCCGGTGACCAGCACAATGCCACGGGGGAACTCGGAGACCTTCTGGAAGACCTTGCCCATTCCCAGGTCTTCCATGGTCAGTACCTTGGACGGAATGGTCCGGAATACCGCACCGGCCCCCCGGTTGTGGTTAAAGGCGTTGACCCGGAAACGGGCTACACCGGGGACTTCGAAGGAAAAATCGGTTTCGAAGAATTCCTCGAAGTCCTTACGCTGCTTGTCATTCATGATGTCGTAGATCAGCGCGTGGACTTCCTTGTGCTCCATGGCGGGAAGGTTGATGCGACGTACGTCGCCGTCAACACGGATCATGGGGGGCAGACCTGCGGACAGGTGGAGGTCAGACGCGCCGTTCTTGGCGCTGAAAGCGAGCAGCTCGGTAATATCCATGGTGTCTTCTGGCGTTATTGTGCGTTATGGAAAAGGGCATGGAGAGCCCGGTTCCGTTATTATTCACCGACCGTCGGCGCACCGACGGCATCAGAAAATCGTCCTAATCGCCCTAAAGTAACCTGACCTTTTCAGGCGTTCAAGGAACTGCACCGGGAATTCGCTTTCGGCGGGAAAGCGGCGCCGCGCAGCCACACCGACAGATCAGCAGGTAAAACCGCCCATGTCCGAGACAGCCAGCCCCCTGAATACCCTCCGCCAGTCCATTGCTGCCGCCTGCCATCAGGCCAGTCGTGACCCGGAAACGGTCACCCTGCTGGCGGTCAGCAAGACCCGCAGTGCCGATGAAGTGGCGGCGTTGGCGGATCAGGGGCAGCATCATTTCGGTGAAAACTACCTCCAGGAGGCACTCGACAAGATGGATGCCCTGGCGGAGCGAGGGTTGGTATGGCACTTCATCGGCCCGATACAGTCCAACAAAACGCGTGACATCGCCGCCCGGTTTGACTGGGTGCACTCCGTGGACCGGCTCAAGGTGGCGCGCCGTTTGAGCGAGCAGCGCCCGCAGACGCTGCCCCCTCTGCAGGTGTGTATACAGGTCAATGTGGACGACGAAGCCAGCAAAAGCGGGGTGCCCCTGGAGGGCGTGGCCGAGCTCGCGAAGGCTATTGTGGACCTGCCGAACCTTACGCTGCGCGGCCTGATGGCGATTCCCCGGGCGGACAGTGATGACCACAACCGGGCGGCTTTCCGACAGCTCGCCATGACACTGTCACAATTGCGCAATACAATGCCGGCCCTCGACACGCTCTCCATGGGCATGAGTGCGGATTTCGGGGTGGCCATTGAAGAAGGCGCTACCCTGGTTCGCCTGGGTACGGCCCTGTTCGGTCCCCGCCCGGCCCGCTAGTTTCGGCGTGTCGCTTGCGCGACAACTACAGGACAACGCAGTTATGGCACAGCAACTGATCGGTTTTATCGGTGCCGGCAACATGGCAACCAGCCTGGCCGGTGGCATGGTGGCGAAAGGAATTCGCCCGGCCCGAATCTGGATGAGCGACCCCTCAAAGGATCGTCTGGACGAAGTGGCCCAGCTGCATCGGGTACACGTGAGCGCCGACAACCGGGATGTGCTTAGCCGTGTGGATGTGCTGGTGCTGGCTGTGAAACCGCAGATGATGCAGGAGGTGTGTGAGAACCTGCGTGATCTGATCGCTGATCGCCAGCCGCTGGTGATCTCCATCGCTGCCGGTATCACCGTGGCCAACCTGAAAAGCTGGCTAGGCGAGACCCCGGTGGTGCGTTCCATGCCCAACACGCCCTCACTGGTGCAGGCGGGCGCCACCGGACTGTTTGCGGCGGCGGGTGTCAGCGACGAACAAAAGGCCATGGCCAAGGAAATCCTCGGCTCTGTGGGCCTGACGTTCTGGTTTGCCGAAGAGAAAGAGCTGGATGCGGTGACGGCCGTCTCCGGGTCTGGGCCGGCCTATTTCTTCCTGCTGATGGAATCGCTGATCGAAGCGGCCAAAGCCCAGGGGCTGGATGCTGCCACCGCTCGCCAGATGGTGCTGCAGACTGCCTGGGGAGCCGCTCAGCTGGCCATTACCAGCGAAGTCGGTCCGGATGTGCTGCGCCAGCAGGTCACCAGCCCTGGTGGCACCACCGCCGCCGCCCTCAACGTGTTCGAAGAAGCCGGCTTCCGCGAACAGGTCCAGGCGGCAGTTGCGGCAGCGCGGGAACGGTCGGAAGAGCTGGCGGGATAAAGCAGTCACGAGTAACGAGTTGCGAGAAGCGAACCCCCAAACCGGCTCTGCTTTTCGAAACTCGTTACTTGCTTCTCGCTACTGATTTTTGTCCACCCTTTGAAATCTGCCCCCCTTGCCCCAAACTCTACCCCCTGTTGCGACCAACGGAGTGATCCATGAACCCCCAGGGTGCCCTGATTTACCTGCTGGACTTTGCCTTCAGCGCCTACATTTTCATTGTGCTGACCCGGTTCGTGCTGCAATTGGCCCGGGCTGACTTTTACAACCCTATTTCCCAGTTCGTACTCAAGGCCACCAATCCCTTGCTGAAGCCTCTGCGGCGCGTTGTCCCTGGTTATGGGGGCCTGGATGTGGCGTCACTGGTGCTGGTGGTAGTGCTGATCATCCTGAAAGCCATCACCATCCTGTCGATTCAGGTCGGTGGGTTCCCCTCGGGTATTGGCGGGCAGCTGATCCTGTATTCGCTGAGGGAGCTGGCCGCAGTCATTCTTAACTACATTTTCTGGGCGGTTCTGTTGCGGGTGATCCTCAGCTGGGTGGCCCCGGATCCCTACAACCCGGTGGTACGCATCGTGGTGCAAATCACCGAGCCGGTGATGGCGCCAGTCCGTAAATTGCTGCCGCCCATGGGTGGGTTTGATCTCAGCCCGCTGGTGGTGCTGTTGGGGATCCAGTTGCTGCAGATCCTGTTCAAACTTCACTGAGATATGGGTGATGTGACTCAAAAAGGCGCCGTTGGCGCCTTTTTTGTTTCGGCGGCCCAAATTTGAGGATCAGTGATATGCATTTATTGTCTTTCTGCTTTTTACTTGCGCTCAATTCGGTGGGATAAAGAACAATAGCGATGAGCAAAAAAATGAAGGGAGAGGCGTGTGATGGATGACCGCCGCGATTTCAGTGTTAGCAGCTTGCGGGAGCTGCACCGGCTGGCATTGGAGGATTATCAGGATCTGCCCAGCCTCTATCAGTCCTATCTGCGCACGGGGTGTGAGTTGCTGGGGGTGTCAGTGGGTATCGTCAGCCGTATCCAGGATCAGCAGTATACCGTGCTGGCTGTGGAAGACGAGGCGCGTACCATACAGGTGGGGGATGTCTTTACATTGGGCGATACCTACTGCTCGACAGTGATCAAGAAACAAGGCTCTGTTGCCTTGCATCACGTGGGTGCCCTGGAAGAAATGCGCAGCCACCCGGTTTATCAGGGGATGGCGCTGGAATCTTATATTGCTGCGCCGATACAGGTCGCGGGCCAGGTATTCGGCACCCTCAATTTTAGCGACTCGGCCATCCGCGCTTACCCTTTCACCATTGAAGAAATCGAGTTTCTCGAGCTCATGGCCCAGGCGATTGGCCAGGCGGTAGAGCGTGACAATCTGCGCCGTCAACGGGAGAAAGCGATTGTCGAGATGGAACACAGCGTGGCGCTATTTGAGGGGGCCTTTCGTTTTGCAGCCATCGGTATGGCCATTGTCTCGCCTGAAGGACGGTGGCTGCGAGTGAACAAGGCTTTGTGCAAGCTGGTCGGTTACAGCGAGGAGGCCTTGCTGGAGATTGACTTCCAGACCATCACGCACCCCGAAGATCTGGACACGGACATGGAGTTCGTCAATGCGCTACTGCAAGGCAAGAAAAACAGCTACTGGATGAAAAAACGCTATTTCCACAAAGAGGGGCATATTGTCTGGGTGTTACTGGCGGTATCTATTGTGCGGAATCGGGATGGTTCACCCCGGTACTTCCTGTCACAGATCGAAGACATTACTGCCCAGGTGCGGGCAGAAACGGAATTGAAAGAGCAGCGCGATGAGCTGGCCCAGCTCAATCAGGAGCTGGCAGACCTGGCGCGCACAGACCCACTGACCGGGTTAAACAATCGCATGGTATTGATGGAGTTTCTGCGCCAGGCCCATAGCGCCAGTTTGCGCTCCTGTGAGCCTTTGTCAGCGGTGTTCATGGACGTGGATTATTTCAAGGAATTTAACGATGAATATGGTCATCGTGAGGGCGATGTGGCGCTCCAGGCGGTGGCAGAAGCGCTGCAGGGGGTGACCCGTGGCAGTGATATGCTGGCCCGTTATGGGGGCGAAGAATTTGTGGCCCTGTTGCCGGGGGCAGGGATAAACCAGGCCCGCGCTGTGGCAGACCGTTTTCGCACCGCCGTTTCCGATATTAATGATCTGCCTCGCGAGATACACCTGAGTGTGGGCGTTGCAACCCTGGTGCCGGAGACCGGGACAGAACCCCCGGATGCGGACGACCTGCTTGGAGCAGCCGATCAGGCGCTCTATGCCGCCAAGGAGCAGGGGCGTAACTGTGTTCGTGCAGTGGCGCTGTAGCAGGGCGCGCAGGTAAACGGCCTGTATGGGATTGTAAGTTCCAAAAAGGAACCTAGAATGGAGTCCATCATTTCAAGAGGATTCCACCATGAACCCTGCGTCCATGACCGGCCTGCAAATCATGCAGGCTTTCGCGGCGGGCAAGATTCCCCGCGCCCCGATTTCCGAAACGATCCCCATGGATCCCGACACGGTAGAAGAAGGCCGAGTGGTGTTCATTGCCACCGCAGATGAGCGGCACACCAACCCGCTTGGCGGGGTGCATGGCGGTTTTGCCGCCACCGTTCTGGATTCGGTGACCGGCTGTGCCACGCATACCGTGCTTGGCGCTGGTGAGAGTTACGGCACCACCGACCTGAACATCAAAATGTGCCGTCCGGTTCCGTTCAACACTCCACTGAAAGCCGAAGGCAAAGTCATCAATCGGGGTCGTAACCTGGTGATATCGGAAGGCCGCATTGTCGATGACGAAGGGAAACTCTACGCCCATGCCACCTGCACCTGCATGATCATCGCGCCGCGCTAAGCGTTCGTCCCCTTCACCGCACCCCCCTGTTCAGGGGGGTCACGCTTCACCGGCAGCACCGTAGGATGTGACCAACTTCTCATGGCAGGGAAGTTGGTCATGGCAAAGGATGTGTTGGTCGTGTACCTGGCCGGCAAGGATGCCCGTTCTGCCAGTCGTACACATGACTTTCCATTTTCTCCCCTCCCGCTTTGCCGGGATTTCTGACCAGCTTTTCTCACCGTGAACACCTGATTCCGTTGTCAGGATTGGATGCATACCGCTGGGTCGATGGCCTGAACTTGCGTCATGAATCCGTATGCTGCCAACAGGGAAAAAATCAAAAAAATCCACGGGGAAAACCAATGAAAATGACATTTGGGAACAAGGCTGTTCCAGCCATGGCGCTAACCGTACTGGTGTCCGGTTGTGCAACCACCGCAAGCGAAGCACCGACCTATGATGCCAAGGGTTCTGCCGCCAGCCAGGCGGACACCTTTATTGCAGCGGAAAACGAAAAGTACATGGAAGGGGTCGACAAGATCGGGGTGTTGTCCTGCAACGTCATGTTTGGTGTCAACAGTGCAGCGTCTGCCTCAACCAGCGGCGGCTTCCGTTCCGATGCCACCCGCGCCACGGGTACAACCCGCCGTTCCGATGTCAAAGTGACCGTAACGTATGCGGCCAAAGGGGTAGAAGAAGCCGAGATGCAACGTCTTGCCAACCAGGCCTGTGATAACGCTGAGCAGCAGCTGGCCAAAGCGGGGTTTGAGGTGGTGCCGCATCAGACCCTGAAGGCGAACCCTCATTACCAGGCCATGCATGCTGAAGGCCGGGAAAGCCCCTTTGAGTACAAGGGAACAGGGGGCACACGTTATCTGGTGATGGGCCGTGAGGGAGAGACTATTTCTGATCCTCGTTACATCGGCACGGCAAGCGGTTTTGGCCAAGCGTTCAAGGCTGCAGCGGGCAGTTCTGCCCAACAACATGAAGGTCGCCTGATCAAGGATCTTGGACTCACTGGTGTGAACATCAATATCCTGATCGACTTTGCCAAGCTGGAGTCGGATGGCCATAAAACTTTTGCCGGGCTTTCCAACAAGGACTCCGCCAAGGTGGATGCCACGATTCAGCTAACCGCTCGTGGAGATGTTCGCTTCCAGCCGGTGGCACAGCAAAAATGCTGGAGTCGTTTTGGCAAGGAAGAGTGCATGATCAAGACAACCCATATGCCGGTATTCAGCACCAGCAATGCGCTGGCTACGCCCAACGCGTTCTACAGCAGCATCGAGAATGTCACGACCACAACGGACAAGCTTACTTCTGGTCTCAGCAAGGGACTGGGTTTGTTGAGTGCCATGAGTGGAACGTCCAATTCCACAGCCAGAGACATTACCCGCTACCAGGTTAATCTGATTCCTGCGTCCTATGACGCAGAAACACAGACTCTGGCCCAAGGGCTGGTTGGCATGGTTGCCGTGAAAGCGGCCTCCTCGCGCTGAAGGCGAAGCGATAAAAAGGGCCGCATTGCGGCCCTTTTTTTCGCCGTGGTATCAGACCATGGTGCTGGAGAGAGGAACTTCCAGCCTGACCTGCCAGCGACCCTGAACCTTGCGGTATTGGCAGTCTCCTCCCAGTTTGCGAGCCCGGCTGTCCATGATTTTCAGACCCCGTACCGGACCCTCGGGATGATCTGCGTTCACGCCGTCATTCTCGATTATCAGTGTTAAAACCGAGCCGCGTTGTTCAACGGTGACAGACAAGACGGTGGTTGAAGCATGTTTGAGGGCATTGGTCACCGCTTCACGCAGCATCCGGGTTAGCTCACTGAACTCGCTGGCGCCTAAAACCGTTGTACTGGCGCGGGCTTGCCAAACCAGTTCTGCGCCATGATCTTTGCAGCGCTGCAGGGTTTCTTCCTGCCACTGGAGGGTCGCGGCTTCCAGGGAGAGTGATTCTCCTTCCATGTCCTTGAGAAGATCCCGCAAGTCGTGAATGGCTTCGCGAACCAGGGGTTTGGTGGTGTCGGAGGAACGGTGCAGTAACTGCAGCAGTTTGGCGCCGAGGTCATCGTGCATATCCCTGCGTATGCGAAGCCGCTCCTCTCTGACTCCCTTGGCGTGTGCAATCCTGGCTTCAGTCACCAGCTGGTGCAGTGACAATACCAGGCTGGCTACTTGTGTATCCTGTCGATTGAAAATGCGCCCGCCTTGTTGGGCGTGCTGCAGCTTCCAGGTACGTTGCTCCAGGGGTTCAGGCACAATCAGGGTTTGTCCCTTATCAGGAATGTGAATGTGACTATCCATCATGGGTTGCACGTCAATCGCAAGGGGCTGGAATACCGCGTTCAACGCTTGCTTCATGCCGGCATTGGCCTGGGTATCCTGTTGGGCTTTGAGCATGGCGGGCAAAGCCTGTGCCAACCACTCATCCAGTTCCTGCCGATGGCGAAGGAACATTTTTTTCCACAGATACTGGCGTAACGGGAAGTACAACCAGCCAATCAGGGCGACGGACAGGGTCAGCGTGACCGGCCCGGAGAGGCTGAGCATCATGGCCAGCAGCAGATCCGTGAGCATGATAAAGAGGCCGCCCAACAACCAGGACCATAACGAAAACCACCACGGCTCCAGTGCGAAAAGGCGATGCCTTACCACGCCTAATGCCATGCCCAGATACATCAGCAGGAAAGTGGTAAAAAGCAAACCCTGAGAAGCCGGTTGAGCGACCTGGAGCATGGCAGGAAGAATCATGCCGCCGGCGAAAAAGGCGGTGCCCGCAACAATGGAAATGACGACCCAGCGTAACGCGGATCGGTCGCCCTGCTGTTGTCGCGTTTGCCGCCACTGCCAGACTGAACCTAATAACCCCGCCAGAAAGATCCCCATCACCCAGGAATGAAAACCGTCAACCGGGCTTGCAACCCATTGTCCTTGATCAATAACGATGGCCACGGCAAACGTGAGGTAAAACCCTGCGGTAAGCCAGCGATACGGGAAGCGGCGCGGGTAGTTCCACAGGAAAGCGGCGAGCGATGCGGAAAACAGCAAGGCGCCAAAATGATTCAGACCGGACAGCCAGGTAAACAGTGAGCCGGAAATAAAAAAATCACGGGTGCTGTAGATTGCCGCGGCCGAAGAGAACAAGACGTAACTCAGCCCTGTTACCGCGAATGAATGGATGGAAAGCTCGCGCTTGGCGGGTACCCAGACAAGTATACAAATCACCATTCCGGCTAGCCCGCAGACCAGCTGTAACCAGAAAAGGCCGGGAAGCTGGGTCAGCTGGCGTTGCTTTGACTGCACGGGGTAGTGGTTGTCGGCGTCATCTACCAGCAGCAACGTGCCCTCGGTAAGCCATTGGGACAGTTTGCTATGTGTGTCGAAAAAACGATTGAGATCGCTGTAGTAAGGCAGCACATCCGGCTCTTCCAGTAGCAGGGTGGGCGTGGCGGGAAGGGTGGATTGGCCATTACTGAACGCAACCACCGTCACTTTTCCTGAATCCGGAAGGTGGGCGACAAGTTGTTCGTTATTCTGTTGAAAAACCATGTTGCTGGAGGGCAGGGTCAGCGCGATGGCGATGGCCGTCAGGCCATAAAGCGCGACAAGGAAAAGCCCGGTGATAATTCGTGTTTTCAGCGAAAGCATGCATGTTCCCTGTGTGCAAAGACATTGTCCCACCCCCGCTTTCGGGGGGTTGATCCTTGGGGTTGTCAGCGATTACTACTAGCGTTCTTCGAACAATCTGTTTTTGGCATGTTGAAGAATATATGATTTGTGTGTGTTGAATCACATTTTATGTTTATCGCGAGTTTGGAGCACAAGCATGGATGCAATCAGGCAGGTATTGATTGTTGAGGATCTGCCAGATGTGGCTCAATGGCTGCGCGATCAGGTAATGAATTTACTGTCACCTGAGCGCATAGAGCAGGCCAGCACGCTGTTGCAAGCCCAGGAAAAAATTCGCGAGCAGGCCTATGATCTGGCGCTGATTGATTTGGGGCTGCCTGACGGAAGCGGGGTGGAATTAATTCGCCCTTTCAAGGAAGCCAACCGTGAAGCCATGTGTGTCGTGACCACC
This sequence comes from Alcanivorax sp. P2S70, assembly GCF_000475295.1. Classification (NCBI taxonomy): domain Bacteria; kingdom Pseudomonadati; phylum Pseudomonadota; class Gammaproteobacteria; order Oceanospirillales; family Alcanivoracaceae; genus Alcanivorax; species Alcanivorax sp. P2S70. The sequence continues at coordinate 160,079 of NZ_AXBZ01000034.1, read as the reverse complement.
ATCTTCGACGATGCCGAGCATCTTTTTGGCTCTTTGCGGTCTGGTGCTGATGGCTACTTGTTAAAAGATGATACTGAAGCAGAATTCAGTGACCAGCTTTCGGGAATTCTTGCCGGGCGTCCTCCGCTATCGGCGTCTATCGCCCGACGGCTTCTTGAGCAGTTTCATCCTGTTTTCGGTGAAAAGGAAGTTACGCTGACACCAAGGGAAAAAGAAATCCTGACCTTGATCGCCAAGGGATTGAGCGTGAAGCATGCAGCCCAGAAGCTGGGTATCTCCCACTATACGGCGGCCGGTTACATGAAAGACGTCTACGCCAAGCTGCAGGTCAATACCCGTGCGGAAGCGACCCTGAAAGCGATCCATATGGGGCTGGTGAATCCCTCCTGAACGAGCCCCCCGTGCTTACCGGTTTCCTCCCCCCTGTTTAAGGGGTGCTGAAATTTCCCCACCACTCCTATGCTGCCAGTATCCATTTTAATCAGGCAGCGTGGGGATCGGGTATGCAGCCAACAATAGGGAAGTTCGTGTTTCGTGCCGGACTGCTGGGGGTCATCCTGGCCGTGGCAGGTTGTGGCGGCGACAGCAGTCGCGATAGTTCGGGCGGTAATGGCGGAGGCGGTGGCCCGTCTGCGCCGGCCGCGTCAAGCCTTTCTGGTACTGCAGCCGTCGGTGCCGCCATCCAGACCGGCACCGTTACCGCAGAATGTGCCGATGGCAGTGGCTTCACGTCCACCGTTACCACCAATGCCGATGGGGTCTGGAGTGGCGACATCACCAGCACTGCCTTGCCGTGTGTGTTGACGGTAACCGGCGGCACGCCCTCGGTAACCCTGCGCAGCTATGCCAGTCAGGCAGGAACGATCAATATCACCCCGATCACCGACATGGTGCTGGCCCTCGCTACCGGCCTTGCCGACGGCAGCTGGATTGCGACCCCGGCCAACTGGCCTGATGCCAGCACCATTGCCAGCAAGAAAACCGAGCTGCTTACGGCCATGACCAATGCCGGTTTTACCCTGCCCGGCGGCGACCCGTTCAGCACCGCGCTGGCGGTTGGCGATGCCTGGGACCAGGTGCTGGATGCGATCCAGGAAGCCATTGATGACGACCCCTCTATCGCTGATTACAACGCACTGCTGAATCTGGTGAAAGACGGCAACCTGGGCCAGTTCCCGGACGCGCCGGAAGACGAAGAACCGGTTGACCCGGAATTACCCGCGAACCTCAACGTACTCACGAATTACGCCGGTACTTACACGGTGATCGGTAATGGCGAGGGTGACCCGGGTTACTGCGCGAGTTGTGGAAGTGCCACCCGTAACCATGCCCGTGGCACCGTTATCATTTCGGCACAGGGTGATATCGATTTTGACACCGACATCGGTTTTACCGTTGCCGACATTGTTGAAATTTATGACCGTACCAATGTGGCCACCGACCGTCGTGTCGCGGTGAATTATGGCCAGTCTGATAGCGACGAGCGCGTACGGTTGTATCTCAACGCAGACCTGGAGGTCATGGAAATCATTCATGATGACGGGGCTGGTGCAACCACGCGTGCCCTGATTCAGGAAGACAGCACAGACCCGGAACCGGAGCCCGGTGCGGAGTTGCTGGAGATGCGCAATGGTGTCGCAGTGGTGCACGATGGCAAGGTCTGGGCCCTGGAGCAACCGTTTATCGAATCGTTCATGGCCAGCACGGCCAAGCGCCAGATTCGTGCCCATAACTATGACAGTGATTACAACACCATTAATTCGACGCCGTTTAATGGCGATGATCTGGCCTGGGCTCAGGTGAACGTGGCCCACGGCAATCTGGGCACCCAGCTGTGTGGCCAGAGTACGGGTGTCTCCCTGCTGACGGTAGACTACGCTGCCAGCCCAGTGGTGCAGAAAACCTGGACGGCTACAGAGTGCGAGCTGTACGTGGATTACCACTTCAGCAATGGCGCCACGGAAGGCCGCATCATCAGCGCCACGCTAAGCAACGACAAGGATGATGAACAAATCACCCTGAGCGGTGGCCAGTTCCGTATTTTCATTCACACGGGCACAGAGGGTGAGGCGCCGGCGCTGGCAGATGAAATCCGTTGGGACATGACCATTGATAGCGGTACTCGCGAAATGCGCTCTGGCCATTTCCTGGGTGGCAGGCCATTGCTGGATGGCTCACATCCTGACCACACGCTGAAATTCGAGATCCAGGCCGGCAGCAACAATAACCCGGAAGCTGGAGAGTACAGCTGCGAGGATGGGGACACGGAAGTGACTCTGAAGATGGGGTGGGTGACGGTCAGTGACCCGCTGTTCAAGTTCCAGAGTGCCAACGGGGGCAGTTGTACGGTTACCGTCGAACAGAATGCCGGCCGTAAATATGTGGGCACGTATACGGCTACCTTGATGGGGCCGAGTAATGGGGGCGGTGCCGCCTTTGGCTCAGGGTTGGGGACAGGCGATATTGAATTGCCGGCGGCCGAGCGAACCCTGGTCGTGCATGGCAAGTTCCGTAACTTCACCACGCAGACCTTCCATGCTGACAACGGCGGTGATGAAGGCGCCCTGGGTCAGGAAACCCAGGGGATTTCCATGACCATTGATGATGGCAACACGCATTTCACCCAGGGGGAGCGCTTTCAGCTGGCCTCGGAGTATTCCTCCAACGGCAGTAACGGTTACTTCTCCAGGGTGTTCAGTGATCTGGAATCGCCGAACAATCAGCTGCGGATGGTGTGGTCCAACATTCCCATGCAGGTGGGCAGCTTTACCTGCAACACTGATGTGGGTGGCTTGAAGCCGACCATGTCACTGTCAACGCCGGCCAACATTCCCTACGGCGCGACCTACACCCAGTCAGGCACCCAAAACCTGTCTGAAGGCGCCTCCTGTACCATCAATGTGACCAGCGTAAGCGATGGCGTGGTAGAAGGGACGTATATCGCAACCCTGGTGGCGAGGAATATGGGGCCGGTCCTGCCCAACAATGATGATGCCATTTCCTTGTCTGGCGAGTTCCGTTATCCCTACACACCCTGATAACGGGATAGACAGGCGATAAGACGCCATACAATGAAACGCCGGGCAGTGAGGTTGCCCGGCGTTATTGATGGTGGGGGTTGGCCTCTTTGTTGGCCGATTACCACAGGCAGGGCGTCTTGCCCTGGTTCTCCTGGGATTCCATCCAGCTGAGGATGCGGCCACCCAGTGGTCGCTGGGTCGCTTGCTGCGCCAGCGCCACCGCGGCGCGCAATCTTTCCACATCAATACCGGTCTTCAGGCCGGCACTTTCCAGCAGGTAGACCAGATCTTCCGTGGCCATGTTGCCGGTGGCACCGGGGGCAAACGGGCAGCCGCCCAGGCCGCCCACCGAGGCATCGAAACGGCGCACACCCAGATCTGCGGCGGCCCAGGCCATGGCAGCAGCCAACCCGCGGGTGTCGTGCAGGTGTACGTAGAATTTCTCCGCCCCGAATTCCCGGATCAGCGGCGCCATGATGTCCTTCATCTGCTGGGGGTTGCCGGCGCCAATGGTGTCGGCGATGGCCACTTCGTCGCTACCGGCGGCAAACATGCGCGCGGCCAGTTTCTGCGGCAGGGTGACTGGCATGGGGCCGTCGTAAGGGCAGGCGAATGAACCGGCAATGTAGGTGCGGGTGGCGATGCCGTCCTCTTTTGCGGCGGCAATGATCGCCTCGCAGCTTTGGGCGGCCTGTTCCAGGCTCATGTTCAGGTTGCGCTGGTTAAAGGTATCGGTGGTGGACAGCACCAGCGCCACCGTGGGGTAGCCTGCGTCCCGCGCCAGCTGGTAGCCCTTCAGGTTGGGCACCAGCGCGGTGTAATGCAGGCCCTCGTCGTGGGGTAGCAGGGGGGTGAGCGCCGCGGCGTCGGCCATTTGCGGAATGGCTTTCGGGCTCACGAAGCTCACTGGTTCCAGGCAGCGCATGCCCGCGTCTACCAGCAACCGGGCCAGCTGTGCCTTGGTGTCGGTGTCGACGGTTACCGGCTGGTTCTGCAGCCCGTCGCGCAGCCCCACTTCATTGATGATGGCCTGGTCGCTCATACCTTTGTCCTACCCGTTAACTGGGCGCTCAGTGTGCCACTGTGCAACGGCATGCGCGAGTGGCCAGAACTGACAAGTTCTTGGTGGTTTCGGTTTTCAGTTCGGCGCGCCCCTGTGACCACAATGGGCCACTGATACCGATAACAAACAGGAGCGACTCCATGAGCAGCCTGACCCCCTGTGCCACGCTCAAACACGTTCATCACGGCGCCTACCGCTGCCGCGATGCGGAACAGACCCGCTGGTTTTACGAGGATGTGCTGGGCATGCCACTGACCCTGGCCATGGTGTTCGATGAAGAGCCCGGCACCGGCCGCAAGGTGGATTACATGCATCTGTTCTTCCAGATGGGGGATGGCAACTTCGTGGCCTTCTTTGATGCCCCGGACAGTGCCGACGAGATGATGTTTCGCCCGCGCCATGCCTTTGATCTCCACCTGGCCTTCGAAGTGGACACCATGGAAGAGCTGAAAGACTGGCGCCGTCGCATCAACAAGGCCGGCCGCCCCTGCTTTGGCCCGGTAGACCATGAATTCATTCATTCCATCTACTTTGTCGACCCCAACGGCATTCCGCTGGAAATCACGGTGCGTGATCCCAGTTACGACCATGTGGTGGAAGCGGATGCCGCCCAGGCCCACGATGCGCTCAAGGCGTGGACAGCAAACACCCGAGCCCAGAAAGAGGCGCTGTTTGGCGCCGCCCTGGACATGCGCGGCATCGACATGAGCAAGACCGATTTTTCCAAAGTGAAAGCCGCGGTCGAGAAAGACAAGAACAAGGAACAGGCAGAATGAGCAAGCACTACGACCGCACCCCGCATCTGATCGCGTTTACCGAGCAATCCAGCTTCAAGGATACCTATGCCGGCCCTATGGACCTGGTGACCCTGGAAGCCCACCTGCTGACCCCGAAAAGGGGGCCCGGCAAGACCGTGGTGGTGTTCATGCACCCGGTGGGCGGTGGCGCCTACCTGCCGATGGTGTCGGCGCTGGCCAGGGCCGGGTTGTCGGTGATTTATTGCAACAGTCGCTATCGCGGTGCCGACAGTGCCCTGTTGATGGAAAAAGTGGTGGCGGATCTGGGCGCGTGTGTGCGCTATGCCAAAGAAAAGCTGGGTTACGAGAAAGTGGTGCTGGGTGGTTGGTCGGGCGGCGGTTCCCTGAGTCTGATGTACCAGGCCGAAGCGGAAGACCCGCAGATTACCGAGACCCCCGCGGGCGACCCCTACGATCTGGTGTCCCAGAAGTTGATTCCCGCCGACGGCATCCTGTTGCTGGCAGCCCATGTGTCCCGTGCCATTACCATGACCGAATGGCTGGACCCGTCGGTGAAGGACGAGAACAACCCGGACGACCGAGACCGGGAACTGGACATCTATCATCCGGACTGCCCCAATCAGCCGCCCTACAGCGAGGCGTTTGTGGCCCGCTTCCGCCAGGCACAGATCGACCGCAACCGGCGCATTACCGACTGGGTGAAAAGCAAGCTGGAAGACTTCCGCAGCAAGGGCCAGAACACGGAAGAGTTTGGTTTCGTGGTACATCGCACCATGTGTGATGTGCGCTGGCTGGACCCGGAACAAGACCCCAATGAACGCGCCCCCGGAACCTGCTATCTCGGTGACCCGGAAACCGTCAACAATGGCCCGGTGGCGCTGGCCCGTTTCAACACCTTGCGGGGCTGGCTCAGCCAGTGGAGCTTTGATGATTCCCGTGCCAATGGCCCGGCCTGCGCCAAACGCATCCGCATACCGGCGCTGGTGATCGGCAACACCGCCGACAACGCCTGTACCCCCAGCCACACGCACCGTTTGTATGACAGTTTTGCCCCGGGACAGGCCGAGCTGCGTGAAGTGAAAGGCGCTAACCACTATTATTTCGGCCAGCAGGACAAGATGGCTGAAGCTGTGAGTGACTGCACCGAGTGGCTTTCGGCGAAAGGGCTCATGTAGCCATCCTGTCTGACAGTCTTACCGGCTGGTACCGGCACTCGGTGCCGGCTGGTAGTGTCGATAAAAAGAATTCGAAAGAGGCGGCCTGTTTATGAGCGTGATCCTGTTGTTGCTGGCGTTGCTGGTATTGGGCACGGTATTGACCACCCTGGCGTTTTACCTGTGCTGGTATTACGACCGCCGCAGTTTCCCGGAGCAGGCGGTTTTGCCGGGAGAAGAGCCGTTGCGCCCGCTGTCGGTGGTGCTCGGCATTGTCAAGGAAGCTGCCGCCTTGACCCTGTTGGTGGCCAGTTATCCGTTGCGTCTGATCCACGATGCGTCACCGGCGCGTACCCGCCATCATGGTGAGGTGCCGGTGATTCTGGTGCATGGCTACGGCGGTAACAGCGCCAACTTTCTGTTCATGCAGTGGCGACTTAAATGGCGTGGCTGGTCCAACGTCTATTCAGTGAGCTACACCCCGCCGCACATCAATGCCCGTAAACTCTCGCAGCAGGTGGTCGACCACGTTCAGCGTATTCTCGATGCCACCGGCGCAGAAAAAGCTCATCTGATCTGCCATTCCATGGGCGGCCCGCTGACCCGTTACGCCATGAAAAATCTGGGGCTGGACGGTAAAGTGGACCGCGTGGTGACGCTGGGCAGCCCACACTATGGTTCGCGTATTGCTGCCCTGTTCCCGCCGCTGGGCGCCGCCGCGCAGCTGCGCTATCAAAGCCCGTTCATTCGCGAACTGGCTACCGGGGAGCCCTGCCCTGGCAGTGCCCGCTATTTTTCCATCTACTCCAACATGGACAACTTCGTCCTGCCGGTGTCCACCGCCGTGCTGCACGGGGCAGAAGAAAACATCAATGTGCCCTATCTGGGACACTGCGCGTTGCTGTACAGCACCCGGGTGATGGATCAGGTTGAGCGCTGTCTGCTCAAACCGGTTCCGAGTGCGGAGTAACCCTGAAGCCCCGGCGAGCTGAGGGTGGCGGATGCTATGTTGCCCTTCATTCACGGTAAAACCGCCGTCTACCCACCAAACCTTGACGGTGATCAAGATCGACCTTGGTTGAGTTGCCTTTCGGCGCCAACCGGCTCATGGTGAAAGTCATCGTGTAGAGAAAGGGAGATCGACCATGAATGAATATGGTGCAACGGTAGCCTGGCATCTCAAGCCGAACACACCGTTCGACTATGAATCCTTCAACCGGGATCACGAATGGACCCTGGGGGGAGGGGAGGTCGTGCAGGCGTCGGCCTCGCCAGACTTTTTTGGCCAGACCAATCGGGTCAACCCGGACGAAGCGGTTGTCGCTGCTACCGCCAGTTGTCACATGCTCACGTTCCTTTCCATCGCCGCCAAGCGCGGCATCAAAGTCCTCAGTTACATCGATCAGCCCTCGGGCGTTGTGGAAAAGAACGCCGACGGCCGCATGGCCATCACCCGCATTGTGCTGCGGCCGCGGGTGGTCTTCGACGAAACCGATCTGGATGGCCCGGCCCTGCGCAAGCTTCACGACAGTGCACACCGCAACTGTTTTGTGGCTAATTCGCTTACCGCAGATATCGTCGTCGAACCGGCGTAAATGACAGGGCGTGATCCTGCCGGGGTATACAACGGACCGAAGGGTCACCCCGGGAGGATGTGAGCCGCCCGGCTTGTCGCTAGAATGTTGGCCATATTTTGCCGGCAGGGCCTTGCCCGTGCCCGTTATTGACCAACAGGACTAGCCAGTATGCTTGATCAGAACGAAATCGAACTGTTCCGCGACAACGTCAAGAAATTCCTCGAAAACGAAGTGGCCCCCTACTACAACCAGTGGGAAAAAGACGAAAAATTCCCCCGCGAATTGTGGAACAAAATGGGCGAAAACGGCCTGTTGTGCGTTGACGTACCGGAAGAGTACGGCGGCTTCGGCGCCACCTTCACCCTGTCGGCCGTCATCATCGAAGAGTGCTCGCGTGCCGGTTACGGCGCCCTGGCCTCTAACCTGTCTGTGCATTCCGACATTGTTGCCCCCTACATTCTTCACCTGGGTTCAGAAGATCAGAAGCAGACCTGGCTGCCGAAAATGGTTTCCGGCGAAGCCGTTGGCGCTATCGGCATGACCGAGCCCGGTGCCGGTTCCGACCTGCAGGGTATGAAGACCCGTGCCGACAAGAGCGGCGATAATTACGTGATCAATGGTCAGAAGACCTTCATCACCAACGGTCAGCACTGCGACGTGATCGTACTGGCCACCAAGACTGACCCCAATGCCGGCTCCAAAGGCATGACCCTGTTCACCGTGGATTGCACCCTGCCCGGTTTTTCCCGTGGCCGTAACCTGGAAAAAATGGGCCACCACGCGGCCGATACCTCCGAGCTGTTTTTTGAAGACGTCACGCTCAGCGCCGACCAGATTCTGGGTGGCGAAGGCAAAGGCTTTGCCAACCTGATGAACGAGCTGCCCCGCGAGCGCCTGATCCTCGCCCTGGGTGCTGTGGCCGCCTGTGAAGGCATGATCGAGCGCACCATTGAATACACGCAGGAGCGCATGGCCTTCGGTCAACCGATCAGCAAGTTCCAGAACACCCGCTACGTGCTGGCGGACCTGCACGCCCAGACCCAGATCAACAAAGCGTTCTGCAGCCAGTGCACCACCGAATACGATAAAGGCGAACTCAGCACCACCAACGCCTCCATCGCCAAGCTCACCACCACCGAGTTGCAGGGCGTGGTCGCCGACAAGTGTCTGCAACTGTTCGGTGGTTATGGCTACATGCAGGAGTACCCGATCTCCCGTGATTATGTGGACGCCCGTATCCAGCGTATCTACGGCGGTACCAGCGAGATCATGAAAGAAATTATCTCCCGGGATATTCTCGGCCGGTAATTCCCCCAGGGGATGTCGAACAAGAACGCGGCTTCGGTCGCGTTTTTTTATGGTTGGGGAAAATCAGCTACGAGCTTTGAGCTATGAGGAAAGCCAAAGTCAAAACCGGATTGGTTTGGGCGGTCTTTCGTGGGAGCCTGCCTGCAGGCGCAACCGGATCGTTGGAAGAAAAACCGAAACCGGCCCGGAAAAATGATGCCACTAATTAGTGGCATAAGCCGTGCTCAACGGATAGCAGGGCATGGTGTGTAAGATATGGCTTACAGAAAAGGCTAAGTGATTGATATAGAGTGCTTTTATTGGAGGGGTAAATCGGCGGAACAGTACGGTCGTCCCGGCATTATGTCGAACGATTCGAGTTTTGTCGGATGGGAGAAGTTCTCAGCTACGGCTTAAGTAATTGTTAGTGCGGAAGTTTTTTTGGGTAAAACCGCAAAAGCGAAAATAAATATGTCGAATTGAGTTAAGTCGATTCGTTCGACTGAATACGCTGTTATGTGTCTCTAAGAGATCTTGAATGTTTAATCGAATGAAAAGGTGGTGGACTGGTGAGTTTGTTGATTCGACCCTGGAGCACATCCTTGACGAAAACGAGTCCGGTGAGGGGCACTTTAAGAGACCGTGGCTTGCAAGAGCTGTGATAGCTACGGGAGGGTTCCTTAATAAGGAATGGAAATGGGTGGTAGCAACATCTATTTCACTCTTGGCTATCTATATAGCGTACCTAAAGCTCTAGAGGGTGCGCTGATGTCACATAACAAGAAACTGCAGCGGATCAAATTTCGCTGCACTCAATTAGTCTGATCTGTAACCACTTTTTGGGACACGGTCTGTTCATGCATCATGAAGATCTGACACAAGTACGAGAAAACTGGTACTCAGCTTTTTTCGCAGGTGATGTTGAGCACCTTGCCCGGGTTCAGGCAAACCATTTTACCATTACTACAGAGTGGGGTATTCAATCCAGGAAATCCCAGATCGACGCTATCTCGTCAGCCAAACGTAATGGGCGTTGGTTTCCCCAAGGCGGGCGGAAGCACGATACAGCGCTAAGGATTCGGAGTACGGGTAACAGCACCACAATAACAGGCCAAGGGTATACCGTTTCTGGTCACTCCCAAGGGTTGATAGTGGCGTTTTCGGAAGTCTGGGAATGGGATGGTGCCGTTTGGCAGGTTGTTAGTTTGAGCTACGGGGCAGCCTGAAATTACTCCTGTCATCGGCGTTATGTTGAGGCGTATGGTTCAGGATCGAGTCTCCGGGATCAAAAAGGAAACTCTGAGCTTATAATTAACCAATGCCCCCCCCCAACGTTGACGCTAAAGGCATACATTGAAGAACCTGCTGATCCTCATTTTATTTCTTGTCGCCGGCTACCAGGCTTGGGACAGGTTTGCCCCAAAGACCAGCGTGGCTCCGTTGGAGGCGCGTTCTTACATCGCGGTTTATGGACGTGATACCTGTGGTTGGACGCAGCGTGCGTTGCAGGTGTTTGAGCGTAATGGGGTGAATTACCGTTACTTTATCGTTGATGATCGGCAAGTTGCTGAGCGTTTGCATTCGCGTATGCAGGCAGCAGGGCTGTCCACCGGGCGTTATCAGCTTCCGGTGATCGATGTGAATGGTGAGATGATGGTGAGACCGGATCCTGAGAGAGTGTTGGGGCGTTATCGTGATCGGCTTTATCAGCAGGCAGGGTATAGGTAGTCGTACGTTTTGGCGTTGTGAAGGGCGAGTCTATGAAGTCGGATTGTGTTGTGCGGGTTGTGGTCTTTGGGATGTGGGTTGGGTTAGCCGGTTGTACCAATGTGGCGGGAGACCATGCCAGGGTGATCACGACCGAAGAGACTCTAGCGGCACCGGAACTTCTGCAGATGGCAACGGAGTACTTTTCCGGGGCGGGCTATGACTGCGGTGAAGATTCAAGGAGCGAGCTACGTTGTCGAAAGGATCTTCGTGACCTCTATATTCACCAGACCCATGCGGTGGTGGAGATTTTTGAGGATAAAGAGGCGGGTCACCATCTATTGATGACCACCCGTTGGGATGAAGGGCTGATTCCGGGTGAGTTGATTTCCAGTGAGTTCGAGAACCCGGATGTGGCGGGCTTCTGCAGGTCGCTTCACGCCTCAGGGCAAGGCGTTTGCCAGATTGCGGAATGAGTGTTTCCGGGCGGGCTCGGGGGCGGGTAGAAGGGGGGCTTCGCCGGGGCCGATTTCCGCGCCAGGGTGATCGTGGTCGGTCGCCCGTTTTCTACGATAAGCCGTGTTGCCCGCGGTGCAAGACGGGGAGGGTCAAAACCGGGATAATGCTCCTGGATTCACTCACCTCCCAACCTCGGCTGTACCCTCATGGAAATCAAGGTCAACTTTCTCGACAACCTGCGTCTGGAAGCCAAATTCGACGACTTCACGGTGATTGCCGACCAGCCCATCCGTTATAAGGGTGATGGCTCAGCCCCCAGTCCGTTTGACTACTTCCTGGCGTCGTCAGCCCTGTGTGCCGCTTATTTCGTGAAGGTGTACTGCAAGGCCCGGGATATCCCCACGGATAATATCCGCCTGTCGCAGAACAATATTGTCGACCCGGAAGACCGCTATAACCAGATCTTCCGGATTCATGTGGAGCTGCCCGAGAACCTCTCCGACAAGGATCGCACAGGCATTTTGCGGGCCATTGACCGGTGTACGGTGAAGAAGGTGGTGCAGACCGGTCCCGACTTCCAGATTGAAGCGGTAGAGAACCTGGATGAAGATGCCCAGGCGCTGCTGACGGTGAACCCGGAGCAGGCGGGCCGGACGCTGATTGAGGGCAAGGACCGGCCATTGGAGGACACCATCGCCACCATGAGTGGCATCCTCGAAACGCTGGGGATGAAGATCGAGGTGTCGTCCTGGCGCAATATCGTTCCCCATGTCTGGTCGTTGCATATCCGTGATGCGGCTTCGCCCATGTGTTTCACCAACGGCAAGGGCGCCACCAAGGAAAGCGCCCTGTGTTCCGCGCTGGGGGAATTCATTGAGCGTCTGAGCTGCAACTTTTTCTACAATGACCAGTTCTTCGGGGAAGAGATCGCCAACAGCGAATTCGTGCATTACCCCAATGAAAAGTGGTTCAAGCCGGGGCCGAATGACGCGCTGCCTGCCGAGATCCTGGACGCCCATACCCGGGGGATTTACGACCCGGACGGGGAGCTGGGCGCCTCCAATCTGATTGATACCAATTCCGGGCGTGTGGATCGCGGTATCTGTTCGCTGCCGTTTGTGCGTCAGTCCGATGGCGAGACGGTGTACTTCCCGAGCAACCTGATCGAGAACCTGTTTCTGAGCAATGGAATGAGTGCCGGCAATACCCTGGCCGAAGCGCAGGTGCAGTGTCTGTCGGAAATTTTTGAGCGGGCAGTGAAGAAGTACATCATCGAGCAGGAGATCGTGTTGCCGGATGTGCCTGACGCGGTGCTGGCCCGTTACCCGGAGATTGTGGAAGGCATCAAGGCACTGGAAGCCCAGGGTTTTCCGGTGCTGGTGAAGGACGCCTCTCTCGGCGGGGAATTTCCGGTGATGTGTGTGACCCTGATGAACCCGCGCACCGGCGGTGTGTTTGCGTCCTTTGGCGCGCACCCCAGCTTCCATGTGGCGCTGGAGCGCAGCCTTACCGAGTTACTGCAGGGGCGCAGCTTTGAAGGTCTGAATGATGTGCCGCCGCCCACCTTTAACAGCATGGAAGTGTCCGAGCCGAATAATTTCGTTGAGCACTTTATCGATTCCACCGGAGTGATTTCCTGGCGCTTCTTCAGTGCGGCAGCGGACTACGAGTTTGAGGACTGGGATTTCTCCGGCACCACTGAGGAGGAAGCGGAGAAACTGTTCGCGATTCTCGAAGAGCAGGAAAAGGAAGTGTATGTGGCCGTGCATGACCAGCTGGGCGCCCCGGCCTGCCGGATCCTGGTGCCAGATTTTTCCGAGGTGTATCCCGTGGAAGACCTGATCTGGGATAACACTAACAAGGCGCTGGATTACCGTGAGGATATCCTCAACCTGCATCGCCTGGACGACGATGCGCTGGGCGCGTTGGTGGCGCGTCTGGAAGACAGCCAGATCGACAATTACACCGACATTATCACCCTCATCGGCATTGAGTTTGATGAGAACACCGTCTGGGGGCAGCTCACCGTGCTGGAGCTGAAGCTGCTGGTGTATCTGGCCCTGGGGCGTTTGGAAGAGGCGGCCGAACAGGTGGAGATGTTCCTGCAGTACAACGACAACACGGTGGCGCGGGTGCTGTTCTATCGCGCCATGAATGCGGTGCTGGAGATTGTGCTGGACGAGGAGCTGGAACTGGACGACTACCTCTATAACCTGAAGCGCATGTTTGGCGACGAGACCATGGAACAGGTGGTCGGCGCGGTGGAAGGCCGTGTGCGCTTCCCGGGGCTGACTCCGACCAACATGCAGCTCGAGGGCCTGGACAAGCATCTGCGCCTGATCGACAGCTACAAGAAACTCCACGCGGCGCGGGCGCGCCTGGCCGGGTTGTCAGGAGAGAAAGCATGACACTGCAATGGAATGAGCCGGCTCAGCAAGAGGGGACCGTGCTGTACACCCTGAGCTGCGCCGGGAATGACGAGGACGCCATCAAGGCTGGCGTGGAAGCGGCGCTGGAAAAAGCGGTAAGCCTGTTGGACCGGAATGTGCGCGATGATTCCCGCTACCTGCTGTGTGAATGGAATGCCGATGCGGCCAGGTTGCAGGTTGTGGTCAGCGATGACAGCAAGACAAAGGATGCGCCAGAGGTGGTGGAGTGCCGCTTTGAGCCTTTCGATGCCGCGTTGGATGTGGCGTTGCTGCAATTCCTGATCCGCGATTACCTCACCACCTGTACGGCATTTCTGGGGTGGTCTTTGCTCGCCGCCTTCCACGAAGGGGACCGCCAGCGCTCTCGTTTGCTTTGAGTGTGGCTATCGCGCCGCGACCGAGCGCAGCGAAGGAACGCCCGCAGGGCGGCCCGAAGGGTGAGCGTAGCGAATAACCGACGCTCCTACGGAGGGGCGTTGGGCGCTCTGCTCCTCACTATTAACGGTTCACTGTCCTTTATGCGGCGTTGCGCTTGGCGATGGCGCGCAGGACGATCTGGCACTGATTTTCCCCGTATTCGCGGATATCGGCACCGGCGTCTTTCTGGCGTCGTCCCACGATGTTGACCAGAAGGCGTTTGAAAATTTTCAGGGAGACATCGAATTCCGAGGTGTCTTCCTGCAGTGCCATGTAGGAAAACCGCTTCAGCAGGGGAATCAGGTCCTGAATGTCGGTTTGCAGGTAGCGGTTGCCGGCAAAGCGGACGGTGGCGATTTCCACAAAACGGAAGGCCAGCTGGTGTGCGCCGGGCAGGTCATCGTTCATAAAATGCTGCTCCAGCTGCGGCAGCATGTTCATCAAATCCTCAATTTGCCCCGGTTGCCAGACGATGGCGGCCCGTTCTGCCAGCTGCGACAGCAGCAGGAACAGGAATTCGTACAGGTCTTTCACCTGGTCATCGGTCACCTCACACACCCGCGCGCCCTTGCGCGGTTGCAGCTCAATCAGATGCTGCTTCTCCAGCAGCCTGAAAGACTCCCGAAGTGAGTTGGTACTCACATCAAGCTCTTTGGCCAGCTCATTTTCCGGCAGGCGGGCCCCCGGGGGCAGCTCCCCCTTGATGATGCGCTCGGCAAGATGGGAGGCGATCTGTTCGCTCAGGCTGACGGCTTTCAGTGACATGACGGGTCCTTTCCGTTGATGGCGGCATTATCCGGCATGAGGGTGAATATGTCATGAATTGAGTTGTTTGACAATTCAGGAAATGAGGCATAATGTTGTCATCGATGACTGTTACTGTTGGCTTGAACTAGCGAGGACAAGGCCATGTTCGAGAATGTGAATCCGGACCGGATGCTGACAATAAAAAAATGGAGCTACGTGGTGTTCTGGGGAACCATGGTGCCGCTGGTGCCGTTTTCCGCGTACATCGGTGTAGAGAGCGGGACCCAGGATTACTGGGCCTGGTTTATGTACTTCGTCATCTTCGGGATTATTCCGGTGGCCGATTACATCATCGGCAAGGACCCCTCCAACCCGGATGAAGAAGTGCAGGTGCCTTCCCTGACCGAGGAAGTGATCTACCGGGTGTTCACCATTTTGATGGGCTTTGTGTGGATCGCGGTGCTGTTCTATGCCGGCCATATCTTTATGACCAACGATTACGGTCTGCTTGGCAAGATCGGCTGGATCGTCTCCATCGGTACCGTGGGTGGGATTATTGCCATTAACCTGGGCCACGAACTGATCCACAAGGATCCGAAAATTGAAAACTGGATGGGTGGCCTGCTGCTGTCATCGGTGACCTATGCCGGTTTCAAGGTCGAGCATGTGCGTGGGCACCACGTGCACGTGTCGACGCCGGATGATGCCTCGTCCAGCCAGTACAACCAGGGTCTGTATGACTTTTTGCCGAAAGCGTTCGTGCGTAACTTCATCAACGCCTGGAGACTGGAAAAGCAGTACCTGGAGCGCAAGGGTAAGAAAAACATCAGCCTGTCCAACGAGCTGATCTGGTGGTACAGCATTTCTGCCCTGTTCGCGGTGGCCTTTGGTGCCCTGTGGGGCTGGCAGGGTGTGGTGTTCTTCCTGGGGCAGAGCTTCTTCGCCGCCCTGGCGCTGGAGATCATCAACTACATCGAGCATTACGGTCTGCACCGTCGTGTGAACGACAAAGGGCGTTTCGAGCGAGTAACCCCGGCGCACAGCTGGAACTCCAACTACCTGCTGACCAATATTGCCCTGTTCCAGCTGCAGCGACACAGTGACCACCACGCTTACGCCAAGCGTCGTTACCAGGTTCTGCGTCACTACGAAGAAAGCCCACAACTGCCGGGTGGCTATGCCGCCATGTACGTTCTGGCTCTGTTCCCGCCGCTGTGGAAGAAAGTCATGAACCCACGAGTGGAAGCCTACTACGAGGGTGAAATGGACCAGCTGTTCCGTGAGGCGAAGCGGGTGAACAACATTGCCTGAAAAACAATGAATCACTAACCGCGAAACAAAAAGCCCCGGCCATGCCGGGGCTTTT
Source organism: Alcanivorax sp. P2S70 (assembly GCF_000475295.1). NCBI lineage: Bacteria > Pseudomonadati > Pseudomonadota > Gammaproteobacteria > Oceanospirillales > Alcanivoracaceae > Alcanivorax > Alcanivorax sp. P2S70. The sequence continues at coordinate 144,095 of NZ_AXBZ01000034.1, read as the reverse complement.
TGTTGAGGGGCGGGCTGCGAAAGTCGCTGGCACGGATGGGGCGAACTCGCGGCTAGCCGTTCAGTAACCGCTGTATTCGCTAGCCAGGATAGCCATCACGGCGAGCAGGACCAGTACCCCAATCAGCATCAGGACAGTGGCAATGATGCCGAGTACCTTGCCTGCCAGGGTCATGCCCTCACCGCTTTTGTCCATGCGGCCATCGCGAATGGCGGCAAGATCCTTGCTGCCGATGATCCAGGCAGCGATGCCGAGCGGGGCAAACATCAGCAGTCCCAGCAGGCCAAGGATGAGTACCAGTGCGCCACGATGCGCCAGGGTCGGGCTTGCCTCGTTGAGAGGAGCGGGAATCGCCACCTCGTGATCTGTGGGCGAAGGTTCTGGTCGGCGGCCGGTAAACGCCGCGGCCAGTAGCAGGGCACTGATCGCGATATAGAAAAAAGTGTAGCTGCCCGCGGCAATCAGACTGTAAATATCATTGCTTAGCTGGCCATCAATCATGCGTTCCAGCAATACCTTATGAGTAAAGATGGAAAAGGCACTTTGCAGCAACGTCAGAACACTGGCGAGGATGACAAGAATGGCCGCGGTGCGCGCCCGTTGAAAGAAAATGCCGGCGAGTACAAACCCGCTTAATACCATCAAAAATGCTGGCAGCTGCATAAGCAGTTGCGAAAGCCAGGACATGATTTTTCCTTGTTGTCAGGTGAAGTGAGTCGGTCCGCGCAGGCACAGAGTTGCGCTGGCGCGCGGGAAAGCCGTTTATTGGCGCCAGAACATGGGGGTGAAGAGAACCAGCAGGGTGAAAATTTCCAGGCGCCCGGCAATCATCAGAACGGTCATCATCCATTTGGCGCTATCGGTAATATTGATGAAGCCTCCCCCTACCTGCCCGATGCCGACGCCCAGATTGTTCAGGCTGGCGGCAACCGCGCTGACCGCGGTGGTCAGATCCATGCCGGTCATGGTGAACAGCAGGGTAAAAATCACCGAGATGGTGATGTACACGCCCACAAAGCCCCACACTGCTTGCAGTACGCGATCCGGAACGGATTGACGACCAAAGCGAAGCGCGAAAATGCCATTAGGGTAAATCAGGCGGCGCAGTTCCCGGATGCTGTGATGGAAGACCAGGGCCGCACGGACCGCTTTCATGCCGCCACCGGTGGAACCGGCACAGCCACCAATAAAGCTGGTGAACACCAACAGGTAGGGGATGAAGCCGGGGAAGGCGGCAGCATTGGTGCTGGTCAGCCCGGTCCCGGTGCTGAACGATGCAACCTGGAAGGCGGAATGCCGCAATGCATCCGCAAAATTAAAATCATAATGGAAGAATAACAGTCCTGCCGTGATGATGGCGGTGTACATCAGAAACAGGCCAATAAAAAAGCGGAATTCCGGATCGCGAAGATAGGCGAACAGGGAGCGGCCCCGCCATACCGCAAAGTGCAGCGCAAAGTTCAGGCCGCCGATCAGGATAAAAATGGTGGCGGTCCAGTCAATCAGTGGGTTGTCCCAGTACGCCATGGAGGCGTCATGAGTGGAAAAGCCGCCCGTGGCAACGGTGCTGAAACTGTGGCAAATGGCGTCGAAAACACTCATGCCGAAAGCCCAGTACAGTGCCGCGCAGGCCAGGGTAATAAACAGGTAAAGGAACCACAGGGCCTTGGCAGTTTCCGCGATGCGGGGAGTCAATTTGGCGTCTTTCATGGGGCCGGGAATTTCGGCCTTGTACAGCTGCATGCCCCCGATCCCAAGCATGGGCAGAATCGCCACTGCCAAGACCACCACCCCCATGCCGCCGAGCCATTGCAGCTGCTGACGGTAGAACAGAATTGATTTAGGTAAAAAGTCGATGCCGGAAAGAATGGTGGCGCCGGTGGTGGTAAGCCCGGAGACCGACTCAAACACCGCATCGGTAAAACCTACGGGCACATCATCGCTGATGATCAGCGGCAGTGCCCCGATCACCCCAAGCACCGACCAGAACAGGGTGACGACCAGAAAGCCGTCACGGGTTTGCAATTCCGCCTTGTTGCGGAAGAACGGCAGCCACAACCCGAGCCCGAGCAGTAGCGTGATCACAAAGGAAATCAAAAATGGCCCTTCGCTGCCTTCCTGATACCAGTATGACACGGCCACGGGGGGCATCATGGTAAAGCTGAATACCACCAGTAGCAGGCCAAGGATCTTTGAGATCAACGCGAAGTGCATGGTTAGGAGGCCTGGTCGGACGTCGGACGTGTGATATCTGACGCGCAAACACTGAAACGTGATGCGAGGTTAAAAGCGTCCGACGTCCGACGCCCGACGTCCGACCGGTCAAACGAAACTGCCAACATTGCCGCCACTCCAGCCACCACAGAATCTCCTAAAAGAACGTAAAGCCCACCTGGAACAGTTTTTCTACGTCCCGGGTGCGGCGTTTGTCGATCAGGAACAGGATGACGTGATCGTCAGGTTCGATCATCACGTCATCATGGGCAATCAGTACTTTTTCTCCGCGCACGATGGCGCCGATGGTGGTGCCTTCGGGCAGGTCGATATCTTCAATGGCGCGGCCCACCACTTTGGACGATTTGGCGTCGCCGTGGGCAATGGCTTCAATCGCTTCGGCGGCGCCGCGACGCAGGGAGTAGACGTTCACCACGTCGCCGCGGCGTACGTGGCTGAGCAGGCTGCCGATGGTGGACTGTTGAGGCGAAATGGCGATATCGATGTCGTGCCCTTGCACCAGATCCACATAGGCCGGGTTGGAAATCAGTGTCATGACTTTACGTGCGCCCAGCCGCTTGGCCAGCAACGAAGCCATGATGTTGGCCTCGTCGTCGTTGGTCAGGGCGCAGAACACATCGGTGTTTTCGATGTTGGCCTTGAGCAGTTCGTCACGGTCGGTGGCGAGGCCTTGCAGCACCACGGTCTGGTGCAGTTTTTCCCCGAGCCACTCGGCGCGATCAGGACTGCGCTCCAGCACCTTGACGTTGTAGCGAGTCTGGATGGTCTTGGCCAGACGGTAGCCGATGTTGCCGCCGCCAGCGATGACCACGCGCTTGTAGTTGTGCTCAAGACGACGCAGTTCGCTCATGACGGCGCGGATGTCGTTCTTGGCTGCAATAAAGAACACTTCGTCATCGGCTTCGATAACGGTGTTGCCTTCCGGAATGATGGGGCGGCCGCGACGGAAGATGGCCGCCACGCGGGTGTCCACATTGGGCATGTGCTTGCGCAGTTCGCGCAGCTCGTTGCCGACCAGCGGGCCGCCATAATAGGCGCGCACCGCCACCAGCTGTACCCGGCCGCCGGCAAAGTTCACTACCTGCAGGGCGCCGGGGTGCTCAATCAGGCGACGAATATAATCGGTGACTACCTGCTCGGGGCTGATGATCACATCGATGGGCAGGGCGTTTTCGTTGAACAGCTTTTCCGACCGGCTGGTGTAGTGGGCGGTGCGGATACGGGCAATCTTGGAGGGGGTGCGGAACAGGGAGTAAGCCACCTGACAGGCGATCATGTTCACCTCGTCAGAGTTGGTTACGGCGATCAGCATGTCGGCGTCTTCGGCGCCGGCCTCTTTCAATACCGCAGGGTAGCAGCCCATGCCGCGCACGGTGCCGATGTCGAGTCGGTCGCCGAGCTCACGCAGACGCTCCGCATCGGTGTCGATGACGGTGATGTCGTTGCGCTCGTTGGCCAGGTTTTCCGCCAGGGTGCCCCCCACCTGACCGGCACCGAGAATAATGATCTTCATGTATCCTGCTGAGCCCCCTTGCGCAGGCAAGCCAGATAAAAGCCATCCGGTCCGTCTTGCTGCGGAAACAACTGCCATCCCGCGTCGACCATTGTGGCCTGTTCCGGCCGCGGCGTCACATCCCGGGCTTGTGGCTGGCGCTGCAGGAAGGCGCTGATCTGGTGATCATTCTCTTCGCGCAGTACCGAGCAGGTGGCATACACCAGCATGCCGCCGGGTTTGAGCAGCGGCCATAGTGCATCCAGCATGCGGGCTTGTAAATCGGCCAGTACCGGAATGTCCGACGACTTTCGGTGCCACTTTACATCCGGTTGGCGGCGCAGGATGCCGGTGGCGGAACAGGGAGCGTCCAGCAGGATGGCATCGAACGGCTTGCCGTCCCACCAGCTGTCGGGCTGGCTGGCATCGCCCTGCAACAGGGTGGCGGTGGCGTTGAGGCGGGCCAGATTCTCTTCGATACGGCGCAGCCGTTTGCCTTCCAGCTCCAGCGCGACCAGCTCGGCGTTGGGGAATTTCTCGCGCAGCTGGCCAGTCTTGCCGCCGGGGGCCGCGCAGGCATCGAGAATGCGGCCAGTGGGCGGTGCCTGCAGTAATTCTGCGGGCAGTTGGGCGGCTTCATCCTGTACCGACAGGGCGCCTTGCTCAAAGCCGGGCAGATCGAACACCGGCCGGGCCGGCGTCACATAAATGCTCCAGGGGGACAGTTCACCGGGGCGGGCGCCCTCACCCAGGGCGGCAATGGCGCCGGCGCGCTGTTGCTGCTGACGATTGACTCGCAAGGTAAAGGGCGGCGTGTGCAGGTTGGCCTGGGCGATAGTGTCGGCTTGATCCGGCCAGTCCTGGCACCAGCGTTTGTACAGCCAGTCCGGCAGGCTCAGGCGGATATTCGGGGTGGCGTCGGCAAGCGCTTGCTCAGCACGTAGCTGGCTGGCTTTACGCAACACGGCGTTGCTGAGCCCGGCGGCCCAGGGGGCCTTCAGCTTGCGGCACAGGGCCGGGTACGCGTTGACGATGGCATGGGCCGGACGTTCGGTGAACCACAGCTCGTACAGTCCGGCCAGCAGGGTCAGGCGTACGGGTTGAGCGCTGGCTTTGAGGGGCTTGGATAATTGCTGGTTGAGCCAGTGGTTGAGGGGGCGCAAATGGCGGCAGACCCCAAAGCTGATGTCGCGCATCAGGCCGCCGTCGCTGCCTGCCAGGGGGAAGTCCCTCAGCACCTCGCGCAGGCTTTCCCCGTCGCCCTTGCCGGGAATCACCCGGTCAAGGACACGCACGGCGCTGAGCCGCGGGTCAGGCGTCGCCACGGTCTGTATCCAGCGGATCACCAAGAGGCTCGCCCACCTGGAACAGGTCGGGGTTGCCACGCAACAGGTCCGCTACGGCCATGCGCCGTTTGCCGGGCAGTTGCAGCTCTTCCAGCGTCAGGATGCCATCACCGGTGGCCACCTGAATGCCGTTGTCATCCACGTTGAGGATATGCCCGGGTTCGTCGTCATCCTTGCCGGGCAGGGGGCTTTCGCTGGCTTTCCAGACGCGCATGGGTTGGCCTTTCAAAGGCACCCACGCGACAGGAAAGGGGTTGAAGGCACGAATGCGGTTATACAGGGCGCGCGTGGGCAGGCGGAAATCCAGCTGCCCTTCCGCCTTGCTGAGTTTGTGGGCGTAGGTGACACCGTCGTCAGGCTGCACGGTGGCGTTGGCCAGATACGGCTCCAGATCATTCAGTACGGTGACCAGCAGGCGAGCGCCCTGGGCAGCCAGCCGGTCGTGCAGCTCACCGCCGGTCTCGCTGTCACCGATGGGTAGCGCTTCGCTGAGCAGCATGGGGCCGGTATCAAGCCCGGCTTCCATCTGCATGATGGTGTTGCCGGTCTCGGTGTCGCCCACGCTGATGGCGCGCTGGATTGGCGCTGCCCCACGCCAGCGGGGCAGCAGGGAGCCGTGCACGTTCAGGCAGCCAAGCCGCGGGATGTCGAGCACGGCCTGGGGAATGATCAGGCCGTAGGCGACCACCACCAGGGCATCCAGATTCAGGTCGCGCAGCTGCTGGCGAATGGCCTCGCCCTTGAGGTTTTCCGGTTGCAGTACGTCTATGTGATGGGCCAGAGCGAGCTGTTTCACCGGACTCATCTGGACCTTCTTGCCGCGGCCGGCAGCGCGGTCCGGCTGGGTGAGTACAGCTACCACTTCATGCGGGCTGTCGAGTACGGCCTGCAGGCTGGCGGCGGCGAAATCCGGGGTGCCGGCGAAGGCGAGACGTAGGGGTTTCAATGAACGACCTCTTTGGAGCGGTGAGCTACGAGCTATGAGCTGCGAGCCTCTACGCGATTGATGATGTGTGCAGGCTGAAGCGAATCAGCCGCGTTTGCGGGTTGGGCGCGGGCACTGAGGTGAATCAATCAAGGAGTGCGATCGCGCCTCGCAGCTGGTCGCTCGAAGCTGTCAGCTGCTTTTCACCCCTGCAGCCGGTGCACTTTCTCCAGCTTCTTCTTGATCCGGTCGCGCTTCAGGCGTGAGACGTAGTCCACGAACAGCTTGCCTTCCAGGTGATCAATTTCATGCTGGATACAGGTGGCCAGAAGCTCGTCGGCCTCTTCCTCGAAAACATTACCGTCCCGGTCCAGCGCCTTGATCTTCACCCGTGCCGGGCGCTTGACCTTCTCATAGAAGCCGGGGACCGACAGGCAGCCTTCCTCGTAGGGGGCAAGATCGTCGGTGAGCGGAGTGATCTCCGGGTTGATGAACACCCGTGGCTCGGACTTGTCTTCGGACAGGTCCATGACGATGACACGCTTGTGTACGTTCACCTGGGTGGCGGCCAGGCCAATCCCGGGGGCGTCGTACATGGTTTCGAACATGTCGTCGATCAGTTTGCGAAGCTCGTCATCCACCTTTTCCACCGGCTTTGCTACGGTTCGTAGCCGGGGGTCAGGGAATTCCAGTATTTCCAGTTTGGCCATGTACGTTCTCGGCAGTTGCGATAGCACTCGAAATTTGGTTGCTAAATATATGATCGCATTGCTAATATCCAAAAGAAACCGTGCCTGCCTCAAGGACGCACGGCAGCTCTTGGGGATGAGTCCAATAATGATAAAAGGAATCCGATGATGATGAAATCGGTCCAGCGCGCCTTCACTGTCGGGTTGATGCTATCGGTTGCCACTCTGGCCTCCGCCGCCGTCACCCTGAAAGACGGGCATCCCAGCAAATATTACGTGAAAAACGGCGACACCCTGTGGGATATCAGTGGCCGTTTTCTGGAAGAGCCCTGGCAGTGGCCGGAAATCTGGCAGATCAATGAGGAAATCAGCAATCCTCATCTGATTTATCCCGGTGATGAAATCCGTCTTTCCTATGTGAATGGCGAGCCCCGGCTGAGCGTTGAGCGTGGCGTCCAGGAACAAGTCATGAACAACGGGGTGGTCAAGCTGTCCCCGAAAGTGCGTGAAATTGCCAACGATGAAGCCATCCCGGCGATCCCTGCCAGTGCCATTGCGGCGTATTTGAAGGAAGGCCTGGTGGTTACCCGTCAGGAAATCCAAGAGGCCCCCTATCTTGTTGGCGGCCGCGATCGTCGTGTGGTCTTTGGTGAGGGCGATACGGTGTACGCCCGTGACACCCGCACGCAGTGGGAGGGCCTTGAGCAAGGCTACGGCATCTATCGTACCGGGGAGCAATATGTGGACCCGGAAACCAAGGAAGTGCTGGGCTACGAAGCCCGTCAGATCGGTCTGGGGCGAGTCTCCAACCATGAGGGCGAGATGCTCAGCCTGCGGGTAACCAGTTCCACAGAAGATATCCGCATTGATGACCGGATTTTCTCCACCGAGGATCGTCGCGTACGGGCAGTGTTGTATCCCTCTGCGCCGGATACCAAGGTAGAAGCCAAGATTATCCGTTTCTTCGACCGCATCAACAGTGTGGCTCGCAACGATGTGGTGGTCCTGAATAAAGGGCTACGTGATGGTCTGAAGGAAGGGAATGTGCTGGATATCTTTGGTGCCGGTGAAATCGTTCGTGACCGCCAGTTGGGGGATAATGTCCAGTTGCCCCGCGAGAAGACCGGGTCGCTGGTAATCTTCCGGGTGTTCGATAAAGTCAGCTACGGCTTGATCATGGAATCCAGTCGCCCGATCTACATGAACGACTCTGCTGAAAGCCCGGTGGGAAGCTACTGAGACCCTGACCCGGCGTCTGCGCTCGCCAGCTTTCAGTCCCGATAAACCGTCAACGCACACAAGGAGGTGGGCGATGGACGGACAATTCAAACGCCTGCTGTTGCAGGCGTTGTTTTCCCCGTCATCCGCGGCTCTGGGCCGCGCACTGAAACAACATCGGATCGCCTCCGCACCAGTATCCGAGTTTCTCCCCTTGTTGCCTGCCGGGCTAAAAGAGCGGGCGCGTCTGCTGGATAATACGGGCTCGTTGTCTGCCCATTACGCACACCTACGAGAGCAGGGCTGGCGATGGATTGCGCTGGGTGATGAGGAGTATCCCGCGTTGCTGGCGGATATTCAGGATCCGCCCGGAGTACTGGCTGTGCGCGGGCAAATGGACACCCTGCATGCGCCGGCATTGGCGATTGTCGGAGCCCGTAATGCCTCTGCGGACGGTCTCGACAACAGTCGACGTTTTTCGCGCCAGCTGGCCGCTGCCGGCTTTGTGGTGGTGAGCGGGCTGGCGCTGGGGGTCGATGCTGCCGCTCATCGCGGGGCGCTGGCGACTGGCAACACCGTTGCGGTTCTAGGCAGTGGTCCGGACCGAATTTACCCGCCTCGCAACGCCATGTTGGCCGGACAGATTGTCGATAGCGGGGGGGCTGTGGTGACAGAATTCGCACCGGGCTCAGCGCCGCTGCCGTCCCAGTTTCCCCTGCGTAATCGTATCATCAGCGGGTTGTCACTCGGGACTCTGGTGGTAGAAGCGGCGTTGCGCAGTGGTTCTCTCATTACGGCGCGCACGGCCTTGTCTCAGGGGCGAGAGGTCTTCGCTATTCCGGGCAGTATTCACAATCCCCTCAGTAAGGGCTGTCACCAGTTGCTACGTGACGGCGCTAACTGGCTGGAATCGGTGGACGATATCTTCCAGGCATTCGGTGACTTCCGGCGTTGTGTGGAATCCAGCGGCGTCAGGGAAGACGCCGCCCAGCCCGCGTTGCTGCAGCATTTGACCTCGGGGCTCAATTCCATGGATGTGTTACAGGCGCGTAGTGGGCTGCCGATGAATGAGTTGGCCGGGCAGCTGTCGGATCTGGAGTTGGAAGGCTGGGTGGAAAGGGTCTCAGGGGGATACCTGAAGCGCTCTGCCAGCCATACGTCTTGAGTCAGGCCTGCGGGCAGGGTAAGTTCGCGCTTTTCCTTGGGAGCCTCTGAGTAACTCCTTGCTCGCTCCGGGACACGCTGAGTACGCAAGGAGTTATTCAGAGGCTCCCTAATCCCGCAGGACCTGTCATGTATCAGCATCTTCTCAGTGCCGCACACATCATCCAGTCGGGCGGTGTGGTGGCTTACCCTACCGAATCCGTCTACGGGCTCGGTTGTGACCCTTTCAGTCGGACGGCAGTCATGCGCCTGCTGGCGATCAAGCAGCGCCCGGAGCACAAGGGGCTGATTCTGATCGGCGCGGATCTGGAGCAGCTGGCGCCCCATGTGGTACTGGATGCACGCCAGCACGAGCAGCTGGGCCGTGAATGGCCGGCGCCCCGTACCTATCTGGTAGAGGCGGGGCCCAGTGTGCCAGCGTGGGTGACCGGCAAGCATCGCAAGGTGGCGATCCGGGTGCCGGATCACCCGCTGGCACGGGAGTTGTGTCGGCTGGTCGGGCACCCGATCATTTCTACCAGTGCCAACCTGTCCGGGCGTCCGTCTACCCGAAACCGGTTTCAGGTGGCGCGCCAGCTTGGGGATCGGCTGGACTTTATTGTGTCCGGCGCCTGTGACCGCGCGAGCAAACCCTCTACCATTATCGATCTGGAAAGCGGCCAGACCCTGCGCGCCTGACGCGTGTGCCTGGCCTCTGTCATTCCCGGGGAGAAAAGCATGTCAGACGTTTCACTGCAGGCGGTAAAAGACTACCTGCTGGACCTGCAGGACCGTATTTGTGAGGAACTGGCGGCCGAAGATGGCGGCGGTGCGTTCCGTGAAGATGCCTGGGATCGCGAACAGGGCGGCGGTGGCCGCAGTCGCGTGATGGAAAACGGCACTGTGATCGAGAAAGGCGGGGTGAATTTTTCCCACGTATTTGGCAGTCAGTTGCCACCGTCGGCTACCGCCGCACGACCTGAACTGGCCGGTCGCAGTTTTCAGGCCATGGGGGTGTCTCTGGTGATTCACCCGAAAAACCCCTATGTCCCCACCAGTCATGCCAATGTGCGTTTTTTCGTGGCCGAAAAGGAAGGCGAAGCACCGGTGTGGTGGTTTGGCGGTGGCTTCGATCTGACGCCCTACTACGGTTTTGAAGAGGATGTAACGCAATGGCATCGCACCGCCAAGGCGGCCTGCGATCCTTTTGGCGATGACATTTATCCGGAATTCAAACGCTGGTGTGATGACTACTTTCATCTCAAGCACCGGGACGAGCCCCGTGGTGTCGGCGGCCTGTTTTTCGATGATCTGAACCGTTTCGATTTCGATACCAGTTTTGCCCTGATGCGCAGTGTCGGCGATGCCTATGTGAAGGCGTACCGGCCGATCATGGCCCGTCGCAAGGACTTGGCGTACGGTGAGCGCGAGCGCAATTTCCAGCTCTATCGCCGTGGCCGTTATGTGGAGTTCAACCTGGTCTTCGACCGCGGCACCATCTTTGGTCTGCAATCCGGTGGCCGTACGGAATCCATTCTCATGTCGCTGCCGCCGCTGGTGCGCTGGGACTACGATTGGCATCCGGAGCCCGGCAGTGCTGAAGCCGAGCTGTATGACAAATTCCTGATCCAGCGGGAGTGGCTATGACCGCCTTGTACTGTGTTTTTGGTAATCCGGTGGCGCATTCTCGCTCGCCGGATATCCACCATGCTTTTGCCGCCCAGCAGGGTGACGACCTGCGTTATGAAAAACGTGAAGCGCCGTTGGACGATTTTGCCGGAGCGGTAAATGCGCTGCGCGCTGATGGCGGGCTGGGGGCCAATGTCACGGTTCCGTTCAAGGAACAAGCCTATCAATTATGCGGTGCAGTCACCGAGCGAGCTGACCTTGCGGGGGCCGTCAACACCTTGTGGTGGGAAGGGGATCAACTGAACGGTGACAACACCGATGGCGCCGGGCTGGTCACCGACATCCGCGAGAATCTGGGCTGGGCGATTCAGGGCAAGCGCGTGCTGGTACTGGGTGCTGGTGGTGCGGTGCGGGGTGTCATGGGGCCGTTGCTGGCAGAAAAACCGACCCTGGTGCGGGTCGCCAACCGCACCCGAGAGAAAGCGGAAATTCTGGCCCGCCAGTTTATGGACGGCAGCAACTCACCGGTGCTTGGCAGTGGCCTGGAAAATCTCATGGGGCAGTTTGATCTGGTCATCAATGCCATTTCAGCGGGGCTGCACGGTGACATGCCTGACTTGCCCGACGGGCTCTTGGCGGAGGGCGCCGTGGCCTACGACATGGTCTATGGCAGCGAACCCACGCCGTTCATGCGCTGGGCGCAGCAGCAGGGCGCGGCGGCCACCGCAGATGGACTGGGCATGCTGGTGGAACAGGCTGCGGAAGCCTTTGCACTCTGGCGGGGCTGGCGGCCCGATACGGCCCCGGTCATGGCGATGATGCGCCGATGATGGAAGGTGGGGTGATGTATGAGGTGATCTATGCTTCGGTGGTCTCGCTGGCCATGGTGCTGGTCACTGTCACCCTGCATTTTTGGACCCTGGCCGGGCTGTCCGAATTGCTCAAGCGCTGGAAGCAGCGGGTACGGGGTGAAATTCTTGTGGTGGTGATCATCATGTTCGCTGCGCACATGGTTGAAATTTCGCTCTACGGCCTCATTTATTTCTGGATCGACAATAACGATACCGCCATGAATCTGGGAGGCGCTGTGGATGGCAGTTTCCTGGATCACCTGTATTTTTCGGCAGCCTGCTATACCTCATTGGGGCTCGGGGATCTCTATCCCATGGGCACCTTGCGGCTAGTGGCGGGGGTGGAAGCTCTCAATGGATTGATTTTGATTACCTGGTCGGCATCGTTTGCCTTCCTGGTCATGCAGCGGCGCTGGCGTTTCTGATATTGCTGCAGGGCGGCCTTTCGGGGGCAACCACATAATCTGTTGAGAGAAAGGTATGTCCACACCGCTGTTGGCCCGTGCATCGAGCCTGGGTCTCTTTATTATCGCTTTGCCTGTAGCAGCCTCCGCATCGACGTTAGGTTTTTCCTGGGATAACGATCTGTTCGTCGGTTCTGATGGGCAATATACCAATGGCGTTCGCCTCAGCTGGGTGGGGGATGGGCATGATTGCGGCCAGGCAGGCTCTGTGACCTGCTCGTTGGCAAAAGGGCTTTCCCCCTTGCCGGGAGTGGGGGTGAGAGATCGACAGAATGCCATGACCCTGAGCCTTGAGCAGGCCATGATCACGCCTTCAGATATCAGCCGGACTACGCCGGATTACCAGGACCTGCCCTACATCGGCTACAGCAACCTGGAAGCCGGCCTGTTCAGCTGGGGGGCAGACAGTCTGACCGGTTATGGCGTGCGTATCGGTGTGGTCGGGGAAGACTCCGGTGCGGAGCAAAGTCAGAAAATGGTGCATCGCATCACCGGTTCTACCGAGCCGCAGGGCTGGGAATACCAGCTTGGGCCGGATGTGATTGGTGGTGCGTACGTTATCCATGCACGCCGGGCGTGGCAGCGGGTTTCAGACAGTGGCTGGCAGACCGAGTTGGGATATGCCGCTGGCGTGGATGCCAATAATTTCCATGCCACCGCCTCGGCGGGGGGGTTCCTGCGCTTTGGCAGAAACCTGCCGCGTAATTTCATACCGGATTATGCGGGTATCGGCACGGCGGGTTCATTGGTGGGGTTGTTCGATGGACACGGTTTTGGCTGGGAAGCCTTTATTGCCACGTTTGGGGAATATATCGGCTATTCCTATCTGGAAGCGCACAGTGGGCCCTATCAGGTAGAAACCCGCGACGGCATTCTCGGTCTGGTGATTGGCGGCGGCGTTCGCTGGGACCGCTTTTCTTTTACCCTGACCTTGCAAGGCTCCAGCTCACCACTGCGTGACAGCGATGAACCGCTGAGCTTCGGCAACATGTCGTTCATGTGGCAGATCTGATTGTCCTGCAAGACCTGGTTCCTTCAAGGCGGCGCGCTTCCAAGGGTTACACATGCCCCCCTTCCTCCAGATAGCGATCCTTCAGGCGCACATAATTCCCCGCCACATAGGTCAGGAACTGCCTTTCTTCCGAGGTCAACGGGCGCGCCTGCCGGGCGGGCTGGCCGCGGTACAGAAAACCACTTTCCAGCCGCTTGCCCGGGCCTACCAGAGAACCGGCCGCCACGATCACCTCGTCTTCCACCACAGCACCATCCATGATGATTGCCTGCATGCCCACCATGACCCGGTTACCCAGTGTGCAGCCGTGCAGCATGGCCTGATGGGCAATGGTGACATCGTCGCCGATCTTCAGCCCGTAGCCGCCGGGATTGAAGGTGGAGGCATGGGTGATGTGTAGCACGGCGTTATCCTGAATGCTGACCCGCGCGCCAATTTCGATGCGATGCATGTCGCCCCGGATCACCGCCTTGGGCCACACCGAGCAGTCATCGCCCAGGTGTACCTCCCCGATGACGGTGGCATCCCTGTCCACAAATACCCGTTCACCCAACTGCGGGGCCTTGTCTTCAAAGCGGCGAATCCCCATCACTGATACACTCTGGATTAACAAATGAATAACTGTAGGGCGGAAAGGGGCCAGTCCATCTCCGCCATCAAACGCCAAATCGGCGGAGATCGCCTGAGGCGACTTCCGCCCTACGGTGCAACACACCGTGAAGGTCCATTATCCACCTTCAGGTTGTACAGACAACGCAGGACCGAGACCCCATGAGCAACAACAATCCGCTGATTGATTACACCGACCTTCCGCCCTTCTCCGAGATCAAGCCGGAGCATGTGCTGCCCGCTGTCGAGCAGCTGGTCGCGCAGGGGCGTGCCCGTATTGAGCAGGTGCTGGCGGCGGGACAATTTGATTACGCCAGTCTGGTGCAGGCGCTGGATGAGGAAGATGACCGTCTCGGCAAGGCCTTCGGCCCGGCCGGGCACCTCAACGCCGTTGCCCAGAATGAGGCCCTGCGTAATGCCTACAATAGTTGCCTGCCCCTGCTCAGCGAATACGGCACCGAAGTGGGACAGAACGCGGCCTTGTGCGCGGCCTATCAGTCCCTGCGCGACAGTGCGCAATGGGATTCGCTGACCGAGGCCCAGCAGAAAGATATCGACAATACCCTGCGGGATTTTCGTTTGTCCGGGGTGGATCTGCCGGAAGACAAGAAAGCCGAGTACATGGCCAATTCCAAACGGTTGTCCGAGCTCACCAGCACCTTTTCAGACAACGTGCTGGATGCCACCCAGGCCTGGAGCAAGCACGTGACCGATGAGGCCGAGCTGGAGGGGCTGCCCGAAAGCGCCCGTGCCGGGGCGGCCGATCGAGCCAACGCGGAAGGCAAGGAAGGCTGGTTGCTGACACTGGATGCGCCGGTGTTCATCGCGGTGATGAGCCACTGCAGGAACGCTGCGTTGCGAGAAGAAATGTACACCGCCTGGACCACCAAGGCGTCGGACCAGGGCCCTCATGCCGGCAAGTTCGACAATGCCGCGATCATGGATGAAATTCTGGCGCTGCGTCATCAGCAGGCCCAGCTGCTGGGGTTTGCCAACTATGGCGAAAAATCCCTGGCGACAAAAATGGCCCGCGATGTACAGGAAGTCATGACCTTCCTGGAAGACCTGGCCGAAAGGGCCAAGCCGCAGGCAGAACAGGAACTGGCTGAACTGAAAGCGTACGCCGCAGAGCAGGGGGCGGATGACCTGCAGCCCTGGGATATCGGTTTCTGGAGCGAGCGTTTGCGAGAGGAACGCTACAGTATTTCCGAAGAAGAACTGCGTCCGTGGTTCCCGGCAGATACCGTGATTAACGGCATGTTTGCGATTGTCGGCAAACTGTTCGGCATCCAGTTCCGGGCTCGCCAGGACGTGGAAACCTGGCATGACGATGTGCGTTTCTATGAGCTGGTGGACGATGACGGCAGTGTTCGCGCGGCCTTCTATCTGGACATGTACGCCCGCACCGGCAAGCGCGGTGGCGCCTGGATGGATGATGCGCGCATTCGCCGCCGCCTGGCGGATGGAACGGTACAAACGCCGGTGGCCTACCTGACCTGTAATTTTGCGCCGCCCGCGGGAGGCAAGCCAGGCCTGCTGACGCACGATGAAGTGGTCACCCTGTTTCACGAATTCGGTCACGGGCTGCATCACATGCTGACCGAGCAGGATGTGTCAGGAATTTCCGGTATCAATGGTGTCGCCTGGGATGCGGTGGAACTGCCCAGCCAGTTTCTGGAGAACTGGTGCTGGACCGAAGAAGGCATTGCCCTGATTTCCGGTCACTTTGAAAGCGGTGAACCGCTGCCGAAGGAAAAACTGGAAAAAATGCTCGCCGCCAAAAATTTCCAGAGCGCCATGCAGATGGTGCGTCAGCTGGAGTTTTCGTTGTTCGACATGCGGATTCATGCCGAGTACCAGCCGGGCATGAACCTGTATGACGTGTTGAAGGATGTGCGTGAACAGGTGTCGGTGATTCAGCCGCCGGCGTTCAACCGCTTCCCCAACAGCTTTGGCCATATCTTTGCGGGCGGCTATGCGGCGGGGTATTACAGCTACAAGTGGGCGGAAGTGTTGTCTGCCGATGCCTACTCGCGCTTTGAAGAAGACGGTGAGTTCAACGAACAAACTGGCCGCGCTTTCCGTAGCGAAATTCTTGCCAAGGGCGGCAGCCGCGAACCCATGGAACTGTTCAAGGCCTTCCGGGGCCGCGAGCCCAGTGTGGAACCGCTGCTGCGTCATTCCGGTATCAACGGCTAGGGAGCCTCACCGCAGGAGCGGCGCTTGCGCCGCCCCTGTGTAAGAGAGGGAGCAACATGAAACGTCAGTTTATTGCCGGGGCCACGTGCCCGGAGTGTGGTCAGCAGGACAAGATTCAGCGCGTCATCGAAGACGATCGCCAGTGGATGGAGTGTGTGTCCTGTGGTGCCAGCAAGGACCTGGATGCCAAGCCGCCTGAAGCGACCGATGCCCTGGCCAGGCCGGTCACCCTGTTGCCGCCCAAGAAATAGTGCTTCATCAGCGGCCCGAACTCCGCTCTGTAGAACCGGTTCGTTCGATGAAGGATTTCCATTCCCCGAAAGGGGTCCAGATGCGGGCCAGGTCGGCAGCAGCCTGTTCCCTGCCCGTTCCCAGCTTCTCGATCCGGTAACGATAAAGAAAAGCCGACACGCGCATGTTGGCGGCGCAGTGTACCCACACCGGCAACGTCCCTGCTTCTTTCATGGCAAAACAGAAGCGCAGATAGTCCCATTCCGTCGGGTTTTTGAAGTCCACCGGGATATGTACGTAGCGCATGCCGAGTCGGGTGACCACGGTCGCTTCATCTTCCAGGGCATTCTCTGCGCCGTGGGGAGCAAGATTGATCACGGTGGCGAAGCCGGCTTCGGCGATGCGAGTAAACTGAGCCACCGTGGGTTGCCCGGAGCTTGATAGCGTGGAGCTGATTGGAAGGTAGTTAAATATCTGTTCCAGCCGCACGGCACGGGGCGCAGGTCGAAACAGGGTACGGGTAAAGCCCAGGCTGCTGCGCAGACTGTTGAAGCCGTTGAAGTAGCGGACATCAAACAGCTTGATCAGGGTTCTGATTTTGCCTGGCCTTGCCATGGATCGGCTTCTCTGCAGTGGCGGCGAATAGGCACAGTGTTGGGGCAGTGGTAGGTTCCAGCAATGACCAATAGTGCACCGCGTATACATAAACAGCCATTGCATGCTGCGCGCAGGAGGGTGTGATCCCCACCCCCGTTTCTTGTTTTTCTCTCTCCGGTTTACGTATCCGCAGCAGCGGGAATATCCGGGCTCTCTGACATTCTTGGCGGAAACGGTGGTGATTCGCCGACAGTCTGGCCCGTTGCAGCGGCCGGTGGCGCCAGCAAAAAGGGCCGCAATGCGGCCCTTTTTTTATGGCGTGTTGTCGTGACGCGTATTGTCTACTTCTCCACAAACGCCCGCTCGATCACGTACTCACCCAGTTCGCCGCCACGGGTTTCCTTGAACCCCCAGTCGTCGAGGATGGCGGTGGTGTCCTTGAGCATGGCCGGGCTGCCGCACAGCATGAAGCGGTCGTTTTCCAGGCTCGGCTTGGGCAGACCCAGGTCCTCGAAGAGTTTGCCGCTGGTCATCAGGTCGGTGAGGCGGCCCTGGTTGCGGAACGGCTCACGGGTGACCGTGGGGTAGTACAGCAGCTTGCCTTTCAGGAATTCACCAAAGAACTCATTGTTGGGCAGTTCGTTTTCGATGGTGTCCTGGTAGGCCAGTTCGGAGACATGACGCACACCGTGGGTCAGGATCACCCGGTCGAACTGGTCGTAAATCTCCGGGTCACGGATGATGCTCATGAACGGGGCCAGGCCGGTGCCGGTGGACAGCAACCACAGGTTCTTGCCGGGCAGCAGGTGGTCTGCCACCAGGGTGCCTGTGGGCTTGCGGCTCACATAGATCTTGTCGCCCGGCTGAATTTTCTGCAGCTGTGACGTCAGTGGGCCGTCCTGCACCTTGATGCTGAAGAACTCCAGTTCTTCTTCATAGTTGGCGCTGGCAATGGAGTAGGCGCGCAGCAGCGGGCGGCCATTGTCCTGCTCGAGACCAATCATGGTGAAATGCCCGTTCTTGAAACGGAAACCCGGGTCCCGGCTGGTAGTAAAGCTGAACAGGGTATCGTTCCAGTGACGAACGCTTGTGACGGTTTCAGTATTCAGATTAGACATAGTTAAATCAGCGCTTATTCCAAAATTCCAGTTGGTGGAAATTTAATCGAAATGGATTTATCGGTAAAATGGGTTGTTCCGATATTTGATATCGACAAAATCGATATCTATTAACGATAACGATTATCATTTAATCACGGAAAGCAATCATGCGCTACACCCTCAGGCAGCTGGAAGTGTTTCTGGCCATTGCGCATTTTGAGAATGTGAGCCATGCGGCCAGCCATCTGAATATGTCCCAGTCTGCGGCGTCCGGTGCGCTCAAGGAGTTGGAAAGCCTCTACGAGGTGAAGTTTTTCGAGCGTGCCGGCAAGCGCCTCAAGCTCAATGAGCTGGGCCGCCAGTTCTGGCCACGGGCAGAGGCGCTGCTGGCCCAGGCCCGGGAACTGGAGTCGGACTTGCAGTCTCACCGGGATTTGGGGCGCTTGAATGTGGGGGCGACCCTGACGATCGGTAACTATCTGGCGGTGGCCATCATGGCCGAATACATGGCAGAGCAACCGGGCGCACGGGTACATCTGGAGGTGGCCAATACCCGCGCCATCGTCGACCGGGTGCTTACCTTCGAGCTGGATCTGGGCCTGATTGAGGGGGAGTTGAATCACCCGGATCTGGAATTGCTGCCCTGGTGTGATGATGAGTTGGTGGTGTTTTGTAGCCCGGAGCATGCGTTAGCGGGTAAAGGAGCGCTTACAGACGACGACCTCAGGGCGGCCCACTGGATTGTGCGCGAATCCGGCTCCGGCACCCGGCAGACCTTCGAGCGGGCGCTGCACGGGCTGGTGCCAGAGCTGGATCTGGCCCTGGAGCTGGAGCATACCGAGGCCATCAAACGGGCGGTGGAGGCCGGGCTGGGGGTCAGCTGCCTGTCGCGGGTTTGCCTCAAGGAAGCGTTTAAACGGGGCTCGCTGGTGGAGTTGCCGGTGCCGCACCGGGACTTCAGCCGGGAGTTCTACTTTGTCCTGCACCGGCAGAAATACCGTAGCCCGGGCATTGAACGGTGGTTGGAACTATGTCGCGATTCCGTACGGTAAGCCGGCGCGGCCTGTGGGGGCTGCTGGCCTTGCTGATCATCGGGCTGTTGCTGCCAGAGGGGCGGCATATTCCCGTGCAGGGCGCGGGCCGCCACGATTGGCATCCGCAAACCTTCTGGTACCACCCCTGGGGGAAATCCGGGGTCCACAAGGGCGTGGATATCTTTGCCCCGGCGGGTACCCCGGTGGTCGCCAGCAGTGGCGGTCTGGTGCTGTATCGCGGTGACGTGTCCCGCGGCGGAAAGGTAGTGCTGATACTGGGGCCGAAATGGCGCCTGCATTACTACGCCCACTTGCAGAGCATTGCTGACAGTGGGGTGTGGTTGGCAGCGGGTGAGCCGGTGGGTTCGGTGGGGGACAGTGGCAATGCGGCGGGGAAGCCGCCGCACCTTCACTATTCCCTGCTCAGCCTGTTGCCGATGCCGTGGCGCCGGGATGCCGCACCGCAGGGGTGGAAGAAGATGTTCTTTCTCGACCCCACGGCACATTTCACCCTCGATCGCGACGGTTGAATCAGTCGATCTTCTCGAAGTAACCCAGCACTTTCATGGCGGACAGAGTGCTTCCGTCGATATCCAGGGCCTCGCCGGCAAGGGCGGTGGCGGGGTTCTGGATGCCGGCAGCAATGGCCTTCCAGGTGGCTTCGGTGGTGTCGAGCGTGGCGACCACATCGTCATCAATGCCGGTGTGAACCTTGGCCACGCCACGACGAATACGCAGTGTGAATTGCTTATTGCTGTCACGGAAGGCGTAACCCAGCGCTACGTTCTCGTCGAGTGTGTCTTCTGCCTTTAGCAGTGCCGGCATGGCCTGGAGGAAATTCTCGATGGGCAGGGTGGCCAGGAAGTCCTCGCTCATTTGTGTGCGGAAAGCCGGATTCAATCCGTCCGCGACTTCACGGGCAACGGTGAAGTAATAGTTGCGGGCATTGGGGTTGGCTTCTTTTTCACCGAGCTGGCGCAGCGCATCCGCACGCAGGGTTTTGACGACGTTGTCATCCGGTTTGAGCAGCATCAGATGATCACTGAGATCCAGCGCCCATTGGGCATCCTGATTCGCCAGTGCCTGCCGGGCTTTGTCCAGCAGGGCATCGCGGCCTCCGGCCAGCTCCGCCATGCGTCGGGCTTGTTCCTCTTCCGCCAGCGGTTGCAGTTCGCTGGGGTTACCGCTGAACCAGCCCAGGTAGCCGTCGAACACCGAGCGCACCGACCAGCTGACCTTGCCATAGAACTCCTGTAGCCAGGGGTTGCTGGCCAGGTGCTCGGGCAGGTGCACCTTTTCCACAATCTGATCCGGGGTCAATCCCAGATTCATGTAGCGCAGGGTCTGGTCGTGAACAAAGTTGATGGCGTCGCTGTAATCGGTGAGTAGCTGTGCCACCTTGTCTGCGCCGTGAACCGGGCGGGTGTGGCTGGGCACAAGGTGCTCGGCACCCAGTTCGCGAATTGTATCGAGACTGTTGGCCCACTGCTTCACGTCCCGATAATAGGTACCGCGAATGGTGTAGAGATTGGGAAAGGTCTGATAAATGTTATCGCCGGTCAGCACGGTACGCTTTTCCGGCAGCCAGACAAACAGTTGATCTTCGGTTTCACCGGGAGCGTGGACCAGTTCGATCTGCAGGCCGGCGATGTTGACGGACAGCGAGTCCTTGAAGGTGTGCGTGGGCGGCAAGGCATAGAGCTGGCTGTCCGGGGTTATGCCCAGATGGGGGCCGATACCGTCATTGATGTGTTCGCCGTGAGGCAGGTGGTTGCCAAACATGCGCATGGAACGCGCGGTGATAATCGGCCGGATCTGATTGACCACCCGGTTGATGTAATAACTGGTGCTCTCATGGGCATAGACCGGGATGTCATTTCCTTCGGCAAACGCCGCTGCGCCGAACACATGGTCGGTATGGTTATGGGTGTAGATGATGGCCTTGACGGGCTTGTCGGTGAGGGTACGGAATGCGGCGAGCACTTCACGGGCTTCTTCTTCCGTTTCCATGGTGTCGACGATGATGATGCCATCGTCCCCTTCCAGCATAATGGAATTGGCTAGCCCGTAACCGATGGCCACATAGACTCCGTCGGTGACTTTTTCGACGCCTTTTCGGAACAGGTCGCTATGGGCCTTGAGTGCCTCCGGGGCGAGCTGGGTCGTACTGGTGGGCAAGGGCTCTTCGCCGCACGCCGCCAACAGGGCGGCAAACACAACAAACAGGTAGCGCATGATGTTCTCTTGTCTTGTGGATGATCCCCGCAGGCTAGTGCCGACTCGATCGTTGGCAAAGGTTCCGGCTGGCCAGAGTGCGGTGCTTCGTGGCCACTGATTCCATGGCCTCTACCACGGTGGCCGCCTGGCCTTTGGCCGTGCTGGAAACCCTCAATGGCTATGGGGTGGACGGGGTCGCCTTGATCAGGGAGGCGGGGCTGGATCTGGATGCCTTGAAGGCCAACCCCGGTGGCCGGGTCCCCACGGCCGCCATGACCCGGTTATGGACATTGGCTGCCGAACGCAGCGGCGAACCGGCGATAGGGTTGCAGGTGGGCAAAACATCGTTGCCCATGCATCTGCGAGTGATGGGGTTGCTGATTCAGACGGCGCCAACCATTGGCCATATTCTGGACGTGGCGGTGCGTTACCAGCGGTTGATTTCCACCGGCGTGATCGTGCGGTTACAGCAACGGCCGGAGGCCGTGGGGCTGGAAATCTGCTGCTTGCCGGATGTGGTTCTCCATCCCGCATCAATTGATGCTTTCGTGGCAGCGCATGTGGGTAATCTGCGACGGCTTTATCCCGAGGGCGGCGTCTCTCAAGTCACGCTGCAGCGCACTGCCCCTGCCAGCGCCGCTGCCTGGCAAGCGGTGCTGGGTTGCCCGGTGCTGTTCCAGCAGCAGGGGAATATCGTCTGGCACTCGCGGGAGTGTCTGCAGCAACCTTTGCTGCTGGGGGATGCGGGCCTGTGGCACCAGCATGAACAATTGGCCTGCAAGGAGCTGGAAGCGCTGGATGCCACCCCGCCACTGATCCTCACCCTGCAAGGGTTGTTACGGGCCCAGGGGGATGCCGTGCCCGGCCTGGCGGCACTGGCGGCGGCGGTGTCCATGAGTGAGCGTTCCTTGCGGCGGCGTCTGTCAGAGTTGGGCAGTGGTTACCGCCAGTTGGTGGATGGCTGGCGCGCCGAG
The DNA here is from genome assembly GCF_000475295.1 of Alcanivorax sp. P2S70. Taxonomy (NCBI): domain Bacteria; kingdom Pseudomonadati; phylum Pseudomonadota; class Gammaproteobacteria; order Oceanospirillales; family Alcanivoracaceae; genus Alcanivorax; species Alcanivorax sp. P2S70. The sequence continues at coordinate 122,130 of NZ_AXBZ01000034.1, read as the reverse complement.
CGTGCAGCACAACTGGTTCGCGGTGGCGACAGCCTGGCAGAGGTGGCGCATCGATTGGGGTTTTCCGACGCCAGCAATTTCAGTAAGGCATTTCGTCGCTGGTACGGTGTTAGCCCGGATACCTTTCGACAGCAGGATTCATGAATGACTGAGCAGCAAACGACGGCCGCAGGCCTGCGCCGGGAATGGCAGGCGTTCTGGTTGGCGATGGGCTTTCTTACCCGGATCCCGGTGCCGGTGACAGTGGATTACAGTCAGCGGTTGATGAACCAGTGCAGTGTCTATTTTCCGCTGGTAGGGCTGTTGTTGGGTGGGCTGTATGCGGCGCTCTATACGCTGCTGGCCGGGTTCTGGTCGCCGCAGGTGTGTGTGCTGCTGGTGTTGGGCTTTCACCTGTGGATTACCGGCGCCTTCCATGAAGATGGCATGGCCGATTGTGCTGATGGGCTGGGCGGTGGCTATACCGTGGCGCGGCGCCTGGAGATCATGAAGGATAGCCGGATCGGCACCTACGGGGCGGTGGCGTTGGGGGTGACACTGGCATTGAAAGTCGCCTTGCTGACCGACATGCAGCCGGTGTGGCTTGCCCTGCTGCTGGCCCCGGCCATCAGTCGCCTGACGCCGTTGTGCCTGATGCGAGCGCTGGTCTATGTCAGTGACCCGGACACCAGCAAGAGCAAGCCTGTGGCAGAAGGCTTCAGTGGCCAGCGGCTGGGGGTGGCGGTGGCCGGTGTGGCGGCGCTGGCACTGGTGGCCGGCGTAGCGTTGGAAGCACTGGTGGCGGTGGTATCCGTTGTGCTGGTGTGGGGCGCCATGTTGCGTCGCAGCCTGGGCGGTTACACCGGCGATGCGCTCGGCGCCAGTGTGATTCTGTCAGAGCTGGTTTTCCTGCTGATGCTGGTGCAGGGCCAGGAAGGACGATTCTAGGGCGCCTTGCAGGTGATTCTACGCCCACAAGCGGGGCAATGAGAGTGGGAGCGGTCGTCCAGCCGCGATGGCCTTGCCCGGCTTTTTTTCGCGGTGGAACCACCGCTCCCACCGGCTGGCTCTTGTCCTGAACCCGGCAAGGTCAAGGCAGATAGGTGTCTCGGATCACGCCTTCCAGTGCGTCGTAGCGCAGCGTCAGCTCCGGTTGCCCCATGGCGTAGGGCGCGATGTGGTAGACGTTATAGAGCAGCACCAGTCCCTGTTCGCTGAAGTACGCCTGGTCGGTCTGGTCAAACGGCCAGCTGTCGCGGAAGTTCTGGTCCAGTTTCTGTTGGTCCAGCCATTGAGTGTGGGCGTCACGGGCCAGTGCCCAGAAGGTGTCTTGCTGACCGGGGACGATCAGATCATCGAGGGCGAGCCGTTGCTGGCGGGCCAGATCCCAGTGGAAAAAGGTCACGGCCGGGTTGCCGTGGGCGCCGCCGGTGTATTCATGGCTTTCGATGCGCAGGGTGAGCAGGTTGCCACGTCGGGATTCCTTGCTTAGCCTGGCGGACAGGCTCCAGCCCTGGGAGCCCATGGCCATGTCGGCGGCATCGGCCAGGAACGCCTCGGCCAGTCCTTCAATGGTCCCGTCATGGGTGGCGTCGCCTTCCTGTTGTACCAGTACGGCCGCCAAACGGTTTTCGATCGCCTGGTTCAGCTCGGGCTGGTCTTCGAAGGTGATCCATTCGATGCTGACTCGAGCACAATGCTCACCATCGCACTGAGGGTCGGTACGGTCCAGGTTGTGCAGTACCCGCACCAGTTGGCCGGGAGAATTCGCGGCGGTAGAGGGGCTTGCCGTGTCGCCTGTGGCGGTCGGCGAGGGGTCGTTATTGCTGTCACATCCTGCCAGCAGTATTACACCTAGCAAGAACACAATTGTCATACGCATGGGACACCCTTCATTCCTACCCGAAAAACTGCAGGCATTTAACGGCAGCCAACGGTCGGGTTCAAGGGGCGTTTTTGCAACCCGGCTCCGCTGTCACTATGCTGCCACGCACTGAAACCCAAGGGAGACACCGCGATGAGCTTCTGGACTGTTTATCTTTCCGGCGAAATTCATACCGACTGGCGTGAGCGTATCATTCAGGGCTGTGCTGACAAGGAGCTGGATATCGAATTCAGCAGTCCGGTGACGGATCATGAAGCCAGTGACAAGGTTGGGGTGAATATCCTGGGCGCCGAAGAGAAGCGCTTCTGGGAAGACCGGTTGGGCGCAGGTATCAACGGTATCCGCACCCGCAAACTGATTGATGAAGCGGACCTGGTGGTAGTGCGCTTTGGGCCCAAGTACAAGCAGTGGAATGCGGCGTTTGATGCAGGCTACACCGCCGCCTTGGGCACCCCGATGATTATCCTGCATGACGAAGAGCATGATCACCCCCTCAAGGAAGTGGACGCCGCGGCGGATGCGGTGGCCCGCACACCCGAGCAGGTCGTGGAGATGCTTGCCTACATCCTTAACGCCTGATCGTTCGCCTTTCTGTTGCCCCCCGCAGGCCGGTGTCTGTGGGGTGTTGCACCGGGTAATTAACCTGGTTTTGCAAATTCCCGGGAGTCATCTTCGCCTTTTGTCTGTCACAGTGAAGACAAGCGAAGAATCAAGGAGAGCTCCCATGACCCACAAAATCCTGGCCGCTGCCACCCTGATGCTGGTGACGACCGCCGCTGCCTGGGCGGACAGTACCGAAGGTGTGCCCAACATCAAGACGCCGGAACCGGAGAAAGTGGAAGTCCAGATGGAAGAGTCCATGGAGGACATCCGCGAGTATTCTGTTGAGCAGAAAAACGAAGCCATGCAGGTGGCTCGCCATGCGCTGGATGAACTGCAACAGCAGATGACCCTGCTGCAGGCGGATATCGACAGCCGGTGGCAGGAACTTTCCCAGGATGCCAGACTGCAAAAGCAGGAAGCCCTGTCGGCATTGAAGCAGGAACAGAAAGAGCTGGAAACCCGCTATCAGTCCATGCAGGAAGCCGGCAAGGAAAACTGGGATGCAGCCAAACAGCAATTTCAGGAAAGCTGGGCGGCAGCCAAACAAAACTGGCGGGCCCTGACGGCAGGCAACGAATCCTGATGGGACGATAGCTACGACAGTGATACAGGGGAGGCACGTATGCTGACGCTGATTCCCTTCGACGATAGCCGGGTGGTAGGTGCGCGGATTTCCGGAAAAATTACCCGCCCGGAATTCGAAACGGTGGCTGCCGCACTGGAGACGGCGCTGGAAAAACACGACAAGGTGCGCTTTTACGCAGAAATGGAAACCTTTGGTGGTGTGGCTATGGATGCCCTGTTTGAAGACTTGAAGTTTGGTCTTCGCCACTGGAGGCAGTTTGAGCGCGAGGCCGTGGTCACCGATTCAGACTGGCTGCGCCGGCTGGGCGTGTTGGCCGACAAGCTGCTGCCGGGCATCGATGTTCAGGTGTTTCCCCGCGACCAGCTGGACGCAGCCAAACTCTGGATCTGTGAGGGCTGAATCAGGCGCCCCATGAGGGTTACTCGCTGTCCAGCAAGCCGGCCAGGTGTGACAGGCAAAAACGGTACATTTGCTCGGCGCCCTGGCGGGCTTTCTCTACCTTGTCTGCCGGGGCGTTGTTGCCGGCCCGAAAATCGGCCTGCCAAGTCACCTTGCAGCCACCACCGGCGGCGCCCAGTACCGTGACCGTGGCGACAAAGTCGGCACTGGCGCTGACCCCCGGGGCCTTGAGGATACGGTAGGAAAACTGCCGTGCATCGTCGTCATACCCCACCAGTTCCTCCACCACCTCACCTCCGGTGGCCGTGGCCACGGTGCGGATCGCGCCGACGCCTTCCCCTTCTACAGTGCAGCCGGTAACGCCGGGCAACCAGCTCTGCAGATCGGCAAAATCGTGGATGCGCTGCCACACGGTGTTGGCGCTCTGCGGGTAGCAGTGTTCAGCATGAATGGCGGGCATGGTGGTCTCCGTAATGAATTCAGGCCGGGGTATTAAGGCGCTGGCGCAGGAAAGATTCGAACGAGGTCAGGAACGGGAATTGCTGTTGCAGTGGCGCCAGCGGGAAGCGCCAGCGTACCTCGTTATTCCAGACATATTGCCGTGCGGCTTCTGCGTTACTCAGGCGCAGGGCCCATAACGGGACCTTGATCGGCAGCGGTCGCTTGCCGGTTACATGGCGGTAGATCGCTTTCATGTCCGCCACGGTCAGCACATCACTGGCCAGGTCCAGTTTCTGGCCAAGCCAGGTCTCTGGCGCGGCGAAAATCGCCGCGCTGACGCGGGCAATGTCTTCCACGGTCACCATGTGAAACGGCACATCCTTGTTCAGGCAGCCGTCCAGGGTGGCCAGCACCAGGGCCGGGTTTATGGCTTTTTTGCCCTTGTTGCCCATCACCGGTTCGAAAAAGTTCTCCATAAAGAACACTTCGCGGAGCATGGTGAAGGGGAGTGACAGGGATTCGATGTGCTGCTCGATTTCCCACTTGCTGGCGAAGTGCAGCACGTTGCCGGCTTCTTCGCAGCCGGCGACGGACGTTTGCAGGAAATGTTGTACACCGGCGGCGGCTGCGGCATCGGCCAGGCGCTTGCCCTGCTCGATCTCGCGGTCATAACCCACACCCTTTTCCCAGAAATTCTGCACGGCGAAGACGCCATAACAGTCCTTGCAAGCCAGCTGCAGGGAAACGCTGTCGTCGAGATCACCGGCCACCACTTCCACGCCCCGGTGGTAGAGCGCACGGGCGGAGGGCTTGTCCGGGTTGCGGGTGAGCGCGCGAACGGCAAAACCCTGCTCCAGCAGCAGGGGAATGAGCGCGCCACCCTGGGCGCCGGTGGCACCGGTGACGAGAATGCGTTTGTTGGCCATAAAGGGTCCTGCTCAGAACTTGTCGGTTCTGAGCAGGATAGCGTGAGCGTGCCGGACAACAATGACGAAAACCGTCAGCAAGTTGATGAAAGTCGCCGCCAGCGGCCCATAACGCACGAAGGGCCTTTCGGCCCTTCGATATCGTCGCTGTGCAGGGGAGCCTGCCAGTCATCGAATTCGTCCAGAGCCTGACGCCAGTCCAGTCGCGGGCGCAGTTGTTCGCGGGGTGCCTGATGGGCACCCCCCTTGCGCATCAATGGGTCCATTGCCGCCCAGTTGCGCAGGGGTTTCGGGCCTTTGGCCATGGGGAGTACCTCCTGAAGATGAATGAAGCCCGCCAGCCAGTCTGGCGAGGGCGCGCGATCATACGCTTGCCCCGCCCCCCGTGCCAGCGAAATCAGTGTGTCCAGGACAGGTAAAAATGTGCCCCGCTTAAACGGTTGTCGTAGCGGAATTTGAAGTCGGAGGTGGTTTCGGTAACGACCAGACTATCAGTGGCCAGGCCGATACCTGCCCCGAGCCCTTTCCACAACCGGTATTCCATGCCCACTTCAATATCGGTAAACATGCCGCGCCAGTCGTCGTACTCCAGATAGAACCCCTCGCCACGCAGGTACCAATAAAGTTTGGGGTTAACCTGATAATTAAGGCCAAAGCCCAGGGTGGGTAGCGGAAGGGTGGTTGCGGCGTTTTCTGTGCGCTGGCTTGACGGGGTCCCCAGGGGGGTGTTGAGCACATCCAGATCGATAGCGAAGCGGGAGACATGCAACCCGGCCCCTGCCATGAGCTCCACCTTGTCGTTGTGGTAAAAAGACCAGTAGTAACTGGCTTTGGATATATCATATTGCAGTGAACTGTTTACCCGGCTTCCTGCGGAAATGGTGATATCGTCTCCATCCGGGTTTACCCATTCCACATCGGATTCAAGGTGGCGCGTTGCACTGGAGTCTACTTTGTACCAGGACAGCACCACCTGGGATTTGGGGCTGAACCGGTAACGACCATTTACCTTGAAAACGGTGTTTTCCAGATCCAGGCCAAGGGTGTCGGCCGGCCGTAGTGCGGCGCCGGCGCCTGCATTGCGGCTGACCAGTGAAAGGGTGGTGTCTGCGCGAAACACGTGGTACCCCCCGGCGGTAATGGAGAATTTTTCGTCACCGGTCAGGTTGTCCGCCAGGGCGTTGACGGAAATCAGCAGGGACGCAAGTGTCACAATGGGGCTGAGGCTGGTGCGCATGAACAAATTCCTTTTGGCGGGCTCCGGTCCCGACATCCTGAACGAGAATGGCCGCGATGGGCAGGAAAAGGTTCAAATAATTGCATCGCTCGCACTCTCGAATGAGTACGATGATTACAGTTAACAGGTATCTGGCGTTAAGGAGTGTGCATGGGAATCTTACGACGATTGTGGCTGGTGGTATGGGTGGTGCTGGCAGGGTGCGCCAGTACCCATGAGACTCCGGGGAATCCGCTCAGGGTAGGAGTGATGGCCGATTATCCACCTATCGTTTTTTACCAGGAGGGTGAGCTGGCGGGACTGGAAGTGGATTTTGCCCATCAGCTCGGTGATGCGTTGGGTCGGCCGGTCCAGTTTATGGAGTATGACTTTTCCGGCTTGTTTGATGCTCTGGACCGTGGCGACATTGATTTGATCATGTCGGGTATTTCAATTACGGAAGAGCGACAACGTGATTACCTGTTCAGTTTGCCTTATACGTATATCGGTCAGATGGCCGTGGTCAGACTGGAGGACGCAGCCAAACTGGCGGCCCCGGGTGTACTACTCAGGGGCGGTTTTCGTATCGGGTTCAAGAACGGCACCACCGGGGAAGCGCTGGTCAATGCCCGTAGTGTTAATGGCGTCGGGTTTGATAGCAATGACGAGGCCATGATGGCGTTGTTGAATGGTGGCGTGGATGCCTACGTACATGATGCGCCGACAGTCTGGAATCTGGCGAACCGTCGTGAATATCAGGGAACGTTATTAGGGCTCTACAAGCCGCTTACGGAAGAGCCGTTGGCCTGGGTGTTGCGTCAGGACAATGTGCAATTGAAGAAAGAAGTGGATGACGTGCTGACCTTATGGATGAACAACGGTGAGCTGATGCGCTTGAAGCACAAGTGGATGCCAGTGAAAATTCTGGCGGGGGAATAGGCGCGTGCTTGCCATCAAATATCCGCGTAATCCTGGCCGCCCTTGAGCCAGCGCCGCAGGAGTGGGTCGACCAGCGAGGGGCACTCCTGCAGTAGCCGGTCAGCCACGTCGCGGGCCGGTTCCATCAACGCTTCGTCACGCACCAGATCGGCAATCCGGAACGCCAGGTCACCGGTCTGGCGGGTGCCCAGCCACTCGCCGGGACCTCGCAGTTTCAAATCTTCTTCAGCAATCACGAAGCCATCGGTGGTGTCACGCATGACCGCCAGGCGTTGTTTGCCGGTCAGCGATAGCGGGCTCTTGTAGAGCAGAAGGCAGTAACTCTGTTCGCCCCCCCGGCCTACCCGGCCCCGTAGCTGGTGCAGTTGTGCCAGTCCCAGCCGTTCGGCATTTTCCATCACCATCAGGGTAGCGTTGGGCACATCCACGCCGACCTCGATCACGGTGGTGGCGATCAGTAACTGGGCCTGGCCGGAGGAGAAGCGCGCCATGCGTTCCGCCTTTTCCTTGGCCTTCATGCGTCCGTGCACCAGTTCCACGGTCAGCTCAGGCAGCGCCGCCTGTAATTCCTCGTAGGTGGCCTCCGCGGCCTGGGCTTGCAGTTCTTCGGATTCCTCGATCAGAGTGCAAACCCAATACGCTTGTGTGCCGGCCTGACAGGCATCATTGATGCGTTCAATCACCTGGGGGCGACGCCCTTCCGGCAGCACCAGCGTATCGATGGGTTTGCGCCCCGGCGGCATTTCGTCGATCACCGATGTATCCAGGTCCCCGTACACACTCATGGCCAGGGTGCGGGGGATGGGTGTGGCCGTGAGTACCAGCTGATGGGGCACCTGTACCCCGTGGCGGGTCTCGAAGCGGCCTTTTTCCCGCAGGGCAAGACGCTGCTGGACGCCGAAGCGATGCTGTTCATCAATGATGGTCAGGCCCAGGCGATGAAACTGTACGGCATCCTGAAACAGGGCATGGGTGCCGACCACGATATTGGCGCTGCCATCGGCCAGGGCGGCGTTGGTCTCGCGGCGTGCCTTTGCCCCCAGGCTGCCGGCCAGCCAGTGCACCTCGATGCCCAGCGGCGCGAGCCACTGGCGGAAGTTGTCACGGTGCTGTTCGGCCAGCAGTTCGGTGGGGGCCATCAGTGCCACCTGGTAGCCGGCCTCAATGGCGGCCAGTGCGGCGGCGGCGGCCACCAGTGTCTTGCCGGAGCCCACGTCCCCTTGCACCAGCCGTAACATGGGATGAGGCTGTCCCATGTCTTTCATCAGTTCGGCGATGACCCGTTGTTGCGCCCCGGTCAGAGCGAAGGGCAGGCTGGCTTGCAAGCGATCGAACAGGGTGGTGCCGGTGAGCCGGGGGGCATGAAAGGCTTTCTGCCCGGCCCGTTTTTGCAGCATGCCGAGTTGGTGGGCCACCATCTCTTCCATCACCAGGCGCTGCACTGCCGGGTGCTGGCCTTCCAGCAGCAGATTGACCGGGTCATCCGGGCGCGGGTTGTGCAGCTTGGTCAAGGCGTCGGTGAGGCTGGGCAGGCCGCTCTGATCCAGCAGGGTGGAAGGAATCAGCTCGCGGGGCGGGTGTGCCTGCAAATACGCCAGAGCCTGGGTGGTGAGGTTGCGCAGGGTTTTCTGGCTGACGCCATCGGTGGTGGGATATACCGGTGTCAGCGCTTTTTCCAGCGGCGGTAGCGGCTGGTGGCCATGGGCGATCTGGTATTCGGGGTGATAGAACTCCAGGCCGGCGGCTCCCGGGCGGGGTTCGCCGTATACCCGGATCGGCCGACCCCGTTCCAGGTTGTTCTTCTGTGCGGCAGTAAAGTGATAAAAACGCAGCGTGACCATGCCGGTGCCGTCTGCCACCTTGCAGAGCAGGGAGCGGCGGCGGCCGAAGACCACATCGGCGGCCATGACTTCCCCTTCAATGACCACCCCGGTTTCCGGTCGCAGGCTGCCAATGGGGGTAATGCGGGTGCGGTCCTCGTAGCGAAAGGGCAGATGGAAGAGCAGGTCTTCCAGATTGTGCAGCCCCAGCTTGGTCAGTTTCTCGGCCGCAGCCGGTCCCACGCCCTTGAGGCGATTCAGTGGGAGGCTGGAGAGAGAATCACTGGCCATCAATAATGCGTTCCGTCAGCGAGTTGCGAGGAGCGAGTGTCGAAAGGCAAAACCGCTTTTGCACTTCGTCACCCGTCACTCGTGTGTCGACACGTTTACCCCGACAGTCCTTCCTTGGGCACGGCCTGGCGCAGTACCTCGATGGCCTTGGGACGCGGGAAGCTGTCACGCCAGACCAGCGCAATGGTTCGTGACGGGACCGGCTCCTCGAAGGGACGAACGGTAAAGGTGTCTTTGTCATAGCCGTGCTGATAGAGCGCGGAGTTGGGCAACACCGTGACCCCGAGACCGCCGGCCACCATGTGGCGCAGGGTTTCCAGGGAGCCACCTTCGATCTGCACCAGGTTTTTCTGGCTTTGAGAATCGATGGCCGGGCACAGCTCCAGCACCTGGTCCCGGAAACAATGGCCTTCGCCCAGCAGCAGCAGGGTTTCGTTAAGCAGCTGTTCCGGGGCGATTTTCTTTTGCGAGGACCAGGCGTGGTCCTTGGGCAGCAATACCGAGAACGACTCTTCGTACATGCGTGCCCGCACCAGACCACCACCGGAGAACGGCAGCGCCACAATGATGGCATCCAGCTCGCCGTGTTCCAGTTTACGACGCAATACGTGGGTGTAGTTTTCCTCGATAAACAGAGGCATGTCCGGGGCCGCCTTGCGTACTCGAGGCACCATGGCCGGGAACAGATAGGGGGCGACAGTAAAAATGGCGCCAACACGCAGGGGGGAACCCAGTTGGTCACGCTGACTCAGGGCCATTTGCGACAGCAGGTCGGCTTGCTCCAGTACCCGCTGTGCCTGGGTGACGATGGGCTCCGCCTGCGGGGTCACCACCACTTCTCGGGGACGGCGCTCGAACAGGGGCATGCCGAGCTGTTCTTCCAGCTTCTTGATGGCGGCACTGAGGGTTGGCTGGCTGACGTTACAGGCCTGGGCGGCGTGGCCGAAATGGCGTTCACGGGCCAGGGCGACTAGATAGCGAAGTTCTGTTAATGTCATGGCGTCGATATGTTTAGTCGATGATGGCCCATTGTGCACCTCGTAGAACCTCGATGCTAGAGGGTCGGGCAGTTAACAGTTAACAGTGAATAGTTAACAGCTCGCGGAGCGGGTGTGGTACCAGATTTTGGGCTGTTGTGCCGCGGTTGCAGAATGTCGTGCGGCCAGCGGTTGTTAAACACGCGTTTTTAATTTGGAGCGATATGTCTCATATCCTGATTGCGGGTCTCGGGGATCTGGGCTCGGGGCTGGCGCAAGTCTTGCTGGCCGAAGGGCATCGGGTCAGTGCCATCCGCCGCGGGCAGCAGTGTCCGGCAGGGGTGGAGTTGTATAGCCAGGATCTCACTGAGGGCGCGGCCATGTTGCCGCCGGATCAGGTGGATCTGCTGGTGATCATCATGACGCCGTCCGAGTACAGCGAAGCGGGTTACCTGAAGGCGTTCGTGCGGGCGCCGCTGACCTTGCTGGATGCCCTGGCCCAACAACAACCCCTGCCGCCAGTGGTGTTTGTGTCCAGCAGTGCCGTCTTCGGTGAACTGGCCGGCGAGGTGGATGAGCTAACGTCGCCCAGGCCGTCCCGCTATAACGGCAAGGTATTGCTGGCCGCGGAAGAGGAAATCAGCGCCCGCAGCATGGCCACGGTGGTACGCTTCACCGGTATCTATGGGCCTGGCCGCTATCGCCAGATCGACAAGGCGGCGCGGTTGGCCAGGGGCGAAGAGGCCCTGCCGGCGTCTCAGTGGACTAACCGTATCCACCGCGATGACTGCGTGGGCCTGCTGCACTGTGTGGTGAGCGGCTGGCTGGAGGGGCAGGAGATGCCGCCGCTGGTGGTGGGTACGGACTCGGTGGGTGGCCGTAATCTGGATGTGTTGCAGTGGTTGGCACAGCAGCAAGGGCTAAGCCTGGAGGTTCCCGGCGATACGCTCGACGCCCCCCCCGCCGGCAAACAGGTTAGAAGTCGGTATATATCTCAAGGTCACTACACCCTCAAGTATCCCGGTTACCGGGAAGGGTATGCTCAGGTGCTGGCGGAGAGGGATAGTTGAAAGTTTAAAGTTGAAAGTTCAAAAGGGGCTGGTGGTGTCCCCCTATGTGGGAGCCGGCCTGCCGGCGATTTTGAGCTTTCCGGCCTGAATCGCTTGCAGGCAAGCTCCCACAGGATGGGCAATCAGGCTGTTGGCTGCATGCCGGGCCCACGTTTTAACGTTCACCTTGTTCCCTTGAACGGCTCTTGAAGCGCATTTCCGGCGTTTTCACGCTAAAATCGCCCTCCTGTCGGGCAATGACGGTTTCGTTGGTCATTTTTTCGCCGTCAGACTTGCCTCCGGCGCTGGCATTAGTAAAGTGTGCGCCTCAAATTTTATCCGTGGCGGTGCCAGACCCTCCTGAAGCGCCGCAAAGGCCCGTGGTGGGCGCAATGGAGAGATGTGCATGAGTACACCGGTTGCCGTGGTAATGGGCTCCCAATCCGATTGGGAAACCATGAAAGAAGCCTGTGACGCCCTGACCCAGTTCGGTGTTGGCTGGAAAGCCGAGGTGGTCTCTGCCCACCGCACCCCCCAGCGCATGTACGACTTCGCCAAAAGTGCCCATGAAAACGGCTACAAGGTCATCATCGCCGGTGCCGGTGGTGCGGCTCACCTGCCGGGCATGATCGCCGCCCTGACCCCGCTGCCAGTGCTCGGTGTGCCGGTGAAAAGCCGGACCCTGTCTGGCTGGGACAGCCTGTTGTCCATCGTGCAGATGCCCAAGGGCGTGGCGGTGGGTACCCTGGCGATCGGCGCGGCCGGGGCCTGGAATGCCGGGCTGCTGGCGTCGCAGATGCTGGCAGCGGAGAATCCAGAGCTGCTGAACAAGATTGCTGAATGGAAAGCCTCGCGTGCTGACGAGGTGCTGGCCAACGCGGAGCTGGGCCAGGGCTAGGCCCGACCCTCAATTCGCCCCTGCTTGTGACTAACGGATCTGCTATGAATCGCGTACTCGTTCTTGGTGGTGGCCAGCTTGGCCTGATGATGGCGGAGGCCGCAGCCCGGCTGGGGCTGGTGGTGGACCGTTACGATCCGGAGCGAGCGTTGCTGCTGCCAGGCACCTCTGATCTGGCGGTACCGATCAGCTGGGAAGAATGCCAGGAGCGTTACCCGGTGATTACCGTGGAGCGCGAAGCGTTTCCGGAAGAGGGCCTGTCGGCGGACCTGGCCAGAAGCGACCGCTGCGTGGCCCGCGGTGCCCTGCAGGTGATCCCGGATCGCTTCACCCAGAAAGCCATGCTCGACAAGCTGGGCATCCCCACCGCGCCCTGGGTCACCTTGGACAAGGCAGAGGATCTGCAGGCGGCTGTCGCGCAGTTTGGGGGTGTGGTGGTGAAAGCCCGCACCGGCGGCTATGACGGTCGTGGCACCTGGATTGTGGGCGAAGGGGGCGATCTGTCTTCCGTGCCCGCGGCAGAGCTGGCCGGCAAAGCCATCATTGAGCAAAAGATTCCTTTCCGCCGTGAACTGTCCATCGTGGGGGCTCGCAGTATCAGTGGCGAAACCCTGTTCTACCCACTGACCCGTAACTGGCATGTGGACGGTATCCTGCGCCTGAGTCTGGCGCCAGCCAATGCCTGTAGCGATCTGCAAAAGCCGGCGGAACAGATGCTCAAGGGCATCATGGAGGAACTGGATTACGCCGGTGTCATGGCGGTGGAGTTCTTCGAAGTGGATGGCCAGTTGATGGTCAACGAAATTGCCCCGCGGGTGCACAACTCCGGCCACTGGACCCACGAAGGCGCGGACTGGTCCCAGTTCGACCTGCACGTCCATGCCTTGGCCGGTGTGCCGCTGCACGCGCTCAACGTCCATGGCCCCTCTGCCATGGTTAACCTGATCGGCACGCCTTTCGAGAGCGCCTGGTTGCAACACCCGGGTGTGGTGCACTGGTACGGCAAGAGCGTGCGACCGGGCCGCAAGGTGGGCCATGCCAACCTGGTGGCGGGTACTCTGGAAGGGTTACGAAAGGGCCTGGATGCCTGGGCCGACGTGCTTCCGGAAGGCTATCAGGCGGTCCTGGATTCCGAGCTGGGGCTGGGCTGATCGCCTGGCTTTTGCCTTGCGGCAGCTGGCTCAACACTTTAATCGCTTGCAGGCAAGCTCCCACAGGGGGCAGGTTGCCCTGCCTGTAGGCGACGGGGGCTGACTGAGGCGCTGTCAGTGACAGGGTCATGCTGCCTTCACATTCTCTCCCGTGGCCAATGGGGTACACTCACGGCTGACTGCAATCAGGATGCTTGTCGTGCCCATGTCACTCTCTTCACTCACGCTCACGCGCTATCGTCGATTGATCATGCTCGTCATGATCGTGGCACTGGTGCTGATCACGGTTGAGCTTAGCGGCCTGCGGGAGCAGATGTCGGTATCCTTTCTGCGTGCCCAGCTTGAAGCCAATCCGGTCACGGGTGTGCTCGCCTTTGTGCTGGTGTTTGTGATCGGTAACCTGATTCAGCTGCCCGGCTGGATTTTCCTTGTGGCGGCGATCCTTGCGCTGGGTACCGTGATGGGGGGGCTGGTTACCTATCTGGCGGCGGTTACGTCATGCCTGGTCACCTTCACGCTGGTGCGTGGGCTTGGTGGTAATGCCCTGAGAGAAATCAACAATCCCTGGGCGAAGAGTATTCTGGCCCGGCTGGATACCCACCCGATTCGCAGCGTGGCACTGCTGCGGATCCTGCTTCAGACCATGCCCGCGTTGAATTACACCCTGGGGCTCAGCGGTGTGCCTCTGCGCCCCTATCTTGTCGGTACCCTGATTGGGTTACCGATACCTATTGCGTTGTACTGCCTGTTTTTCGACAGAGTTCTATTGTTGCTGCCGATCGGGTAGATACAAGCTTCAAGTTTCAAGCTGCAACGCGAATTGAGGCTGTGCCACGCAAAACAAGACAGTGCTCGCGCACCCACTTCGGGGCTGCCTCTGTAGGAGCTTTCTTGCAAGCGATCCGAGCGATAGCGAGGTTTGCAGTTGAGTTGCGAGTGTTCTGCCTTTCGAAACCCGCTACTCATCACTCGTTTCTGGAATCTTTACCTTCGCCAAGGCTCGGATCGCTTGCAGGCAAGCTCCCACAGCGGGGATGCTTTTGAAAGCTCAAAGCTCAAAGCTCAAAGCTCAAAGCTCAAAGCTCAAAGCTCAAAGCTCAAAGCTCAAAGCTCAAAGCTGCCCCTTCAATGTCTTAACAGGGCGCTGAGCGAGTCCACCACTTCTGCCCAATCCGCATCTTCGCGCACGGCCTCTGCCAGGAATTTCGACTGGGAGGGGTTCCAGAATGGGGCTTGATGAAGGTGCATGCTGTCAGCCAGCTGGCCACCGTGTTGGTGGATGAAGTCTTCGATATCGTCGTCGCTGTTGGCCAGCCCGAGCTGGGCAAACAGGGTGTTGAGGTCGTGGGTGGCGGTATCCATATCGCTCTCCCTTGCTTGATGTGATTACGCTGTAATGCTGCTGCGGACTCCTGTCCTTGGCATTGCGTTATTGATATTGCGCTTTTTTAGCGGACCTGTCCTCCCCTGCTTTGGTCTTAATGGAGGAACGCCGTTCATCCTGTGGGCCGAAAACAACAACGCCCGCGCGAAGCGGGCGTTTACTCCGGTGTGTGCGGGTAAGGCTCAGGCGATATCCATGATCCCGTCCATTTCCACCTGGGCGCCCTTGGGCAGCGCGGCGACGCCGATGGCGGCACGGGCTGGGTAGGGCTGTTTGAAATGGCGAGCCATAACTTCGTTCACCAGGGCGAAGTGGCCCAGATCGGTGAGGAAGATATTCAGTTTCACGATGTCCTGCAGGTTGCCACCAGCGGCTTCGCAGACAGCCGTCAGGTTGCTGAAGACCTGCTCGATCTGCGCTTCCATGTCGCCTTCCACCAGCTCCATGGTGTCTGGAACCAGGGGAATCTGGCCAGACAGATAAACGGTAGAGCCGGCCTTGATGGCCTGGGAATAGGTGCCAATGGCTTGCGGTGCCTTGTCGGTGCTGATGACGGAATGGTTGGACATGATGCGTTCTTCGTCGGTTGAGCCCCGGCCATGGCCGTCAGGCGAAATAAGGAAGCGGCTATGCTGGCATGCCGCCCGCCGGCACGCAACACCGCCAACATCCATGCTGTGGGAGCTTGCCTGCAAGCGATTTGGGCTTTGATCAAGAACGTAATCGCTTGCAGGCAAGCTCCCACAGGGGCACAGGATTCAGCGACCTCAAAGGCGATGAATGCGGACGATGCTGTCCAGGGTTCTCAGTTTCTTGATGATGCGGGCCAGGTGGATACGGTCTTTCACCGTCATGGACACGTTCAGGGTGGTAAGGGTGGGGTCTTTTTCTGCCATGTCGATGGTGTCGATGTTGGAGCCCAGTTCGGACACGCTGTTGGCCAGGGTGGCAAGTACCCCCCGTTTGTTGATCAGCTCGATGCGCAGCGCCGCCGTGAATTCCTGCTCCACGTCCTTGTCCCAGCTCAGCGCAATGCATTTTTCCGGGGCGTTACGCATTTCGGCCAGCAGGTTCTTGCAGGTGTCGCGGTGGACCACGATGCCCCGGCCTGCACTGAGGTGGCCGATAATGGTGTCGCCGGGCAGTGGATAACAGCACTTGGCATAGCTGACCATCAGGCCTTCGCTGCCGCGGATAGCGAGAGGGCGGCGATCGTCTTCATGCTGGCGTTCATCATCGTCGCGGGCGCCCGCCAGCTTGCGGGCCACCAGCGGTGCCAGTCGGTTACCGATACCGATATCTTCCAGCAGGTCGTCCAGCTCCACATAGCCGTTGCCGGCCAGTTCGCTAACCACCCGTTCGATGGGCAGATCATCCAGGCCCATGTCGTAGCTGTGCAGGGCTTTTTCCAGTAGCCGCTGCCCCAGCTCCACGGCATCTTCGCGTTGCTGGTGCTTGAGGAAGTGGCGAATGTTGGTGCGCGCCTTGCCGGTGACGACAAAGTTGAGCCAGGCCGGGTTGGGGGTGGCATTGGGGGCGGTGATGATCTTGACGGTCTGGCCCGATTCCAGTGGTGTGGACAGCGCGGCGAGCTTGCCGTCGATACGGGCAGCCACGCACTTGTTGCCCACCTTGGTGTGCACGGCGTAGGCAAAATCCACTGCGGTGGCGCCACCGGGCAGCTCCTTGATGTCCCCCTTGGGGGTGAATATATAGGCTTCGTCCGGGAACAGGTCCACCTTCACATTCTCGATAAACTCCATGGAGTTACCGGTCTTCTGCTGCAGTTCCAGCAGGCGCTGCATCCAGCTCTGGGTGCGGCTGTGGGTGGGCGTGCCCGGTTGGCCGTCGGACTTGTACAGCCAGTGGGCGGCGATGCCGTTGTTGGCCATGGCCTCCATTTCCTCGGTGCGGATCTGCATTTCCAGTGGAATGCCGGAGCGCGCCTTGAGGGTGGTGTGCAGGCTCTGATAGCCATTGGCCTTGGGGATGGCGATGTAATCCTTGAAGCGGCCGGGGATCGGCGTGAAGTAATTGTGCACCGCCCCCAGTACCCGGTAGCAGGTGTCTACCCGGTCGACGATGATGCGGAAACCGAACACATCCATGATGTCCGCGAACGGTTTGTGCTGTTCTTTCATCTTCGAATAGATGCTGAACAGGTGCTTCTCGCGACCCAGTACCCGGGCTTCGATGCCTTCTTCTTCCAGGCAGTGCTCGAGGCTGGTCTTGATGGTGGTAAGGATTTCCTTGCGATTGCCGCGGGCCTTCTTCACCGCCTGGCCAATCAGCTTGGCGCGCATGGGGTGAATGGCATGGAACGCCAGGTCCTCGTACTCCACGCGCATGTTGTACATGCCCAGCCGGAAGGCGATGGGGGCGTAGATTTCCAGGGTTTCTGTGGCGATACGGCGGCGTTTTTCAGCACGCATGACATGCAGGGTGCGCATGTTGTGCAGACGATCGGCCAGCTTGATCAGAATGACCCGGATATCCCGGGTCATGGCCAGCATCATCTTGCGCAGGTTTTCCGCTTGCTGTTCGGCCTTCGATTCGAACTTGATCTGGGCAATCTTGGAGACGCCATCGACCAGCTCGGCCACTTCTTCGCTGAATTCCTCGGCCAGTTGTTCCTTGCTGATGCCGGTATCTTCGATCACATCGTGCAGCATGGCCGCCATGAGCGAGGCATGGTCCATGTGCATGTCCGTGAGAATGTTGGCCACGGCCAGAGGGTGGGTGATGTAAGGGTCCCCGGTGCGCCGGTACTGGCCTTCATGGGCCTGCTCGGCGAAATGGTAGGCGCGTACGACCTGGGCGATCTGCTCGTCGTCCAGATAACTGCGTAACCGTTTTTCCAGGTTATGAATCGTGGGCAAAAGGCCTCGTCACGCCCTTGGCGAGTAGCAAGTAAGAAGTACCTGTTAGCTTAGATTTGAGGGCAGGTTTTGTCTATGACAAGGAGACATGCAACGGGTGATAACCCGCAGAGGGAATAACTATCAGGGAAATGCAGGCAACGAGAAGGCAGGTGCCTTCCGGTTTCCGCTCCTGCGCGGGTGCGCAGGAGGGCAAAGGTGGCGCGCTTATTCGCCGAAAGACTGGGTCAGCAGTGCCAGCTCGTCCACGTCGGCGCTGCGGTCAGCCATGGGGCTGTCCACGGATTCGGCCGTGACGTGACCTTCAGCAATTTCACGCAGGGCCACTACGGTGGGCTTGTCGTTTTCCCAGGCGACGCGGGGCTCTTTGCCACCGGTCTGCAGTTGGCGGGCGCGTTTGCCTGCCACCAGCACCAGCTCGAAGCGGTTATCGAGTTGTTCCAGGCAATCTTCAACGGTTACACGGGCCATGCTGTTCTCCTACAGGCGGGTGCCACCACCGGGCAACACCAACTCAAATTCGCAAGGCGGGGATTTTAATGGCGAAAGCTTGATCAGTCCAGTCTCGCAGGCCCGCAGCCTTAGTGGCGACGATCGCGGAGCAGGTCTTCCAGGGTGCTGGCCAGCCGCGCTTGCTGACGGGGAGTGTCCAGACGGCGAGCCTCGACGATGGCTTCCAGCTCGTAGAGGGCCCGTTGAAAGTCATCGTTGACGATCAGGTAATCGAACTCGGCGAAGTGGCTCATTTCGTCCTGAGCACCGTCCAGACGGCGCTGGATTACCGCATCATCGTCGGTCTCCCGACCACGCAGGCGTTGGGCAAGGATGTCCAGAGAGGGGGGCAGAATGAAGATGCTGACGGCATCGGGCAGCTGTTTGCGGATCTGGGTGGCCCCCTGCCAGTCGATTTCCAGGATCACATCTTCGCCGCCGTTAAGGGTCTGCTTTACCCAATCGGCGCTGGTGCCGTACAGGTTGCCGAACACTTCGGCGTGTTCCAGAAAGCGCCCTTGTTCGACCTGGCGGACAAAGCTGTCGCGGTCAGTGAAGTGGTAGTTGACCCCGTCTTCCTCGCCCGGCCGCATGGTGCGAGTGGTATGAGACACCGAAATGCGCAGCCGTGGCACCTTCTCCACCAGGGCGGCGACAAGGCTGGTCTTGCCGGCGCCAGAGGGGGCGGAAACGATATAGAGCGTGCCTTTGTCGGCCATGATGACGGTGTCCTGTGATCCCGGTAAAAGGCGCATTATAGGGGGAAGGTTGCGGCCCGTCATACCCGCTGCGCCCGAGGTTCTGTTCCTCCGGCGCAGCGCGCTGGTGGGGTTACGACACCAGCAATGGGCGCCCGTAGACGATTTTGTTGGTCAGTCGCGTGATCAGATCCGCTTTTTTGCCCTGGATGCGGCGGCGCGCTTCGATCTGTGAGGGAATCCAGCGCAGGTGTACCGGCACACACTTCATGGCCGTTCGGATCAGGCGCACATCCATGTCGAACTTTTTCTGCACCTCGGGGGTGACCTCGGGCATGCCGAAAGGCCTGCGCAGGGAGTCTGGCAGCAGTACGGCAGTATGAATGCGATGGCGGTTGAGGAACGGCATTAGCCAGGGGCGCATGCTGAAAAGGTAGTCCACCAATTCGCGGCCCACCGTACCTACCGCCAGAAGATCGGACGTCACCACCTCGTTGAACCAGGCCACATAGGCATCCCAGTTCTCCGGCATGGCCTGTTCGGGAATGCCGAACAGGAAGGCAAACAGTTTTGATTCCTCGTAATACTGTTCCCGCTCGGCCTGGCTGAGCGCGCCATAGAACATTTCGTGGACCCGCAGGGCGACGATCCACAGGGTGGCGTGCACCCACAACAGCGCTTCTACCTGGTTGGCGAAGTACTGGCTTTGTTTCTGGGTGCGCCCGGTGGACTCGGAGATCTGGCCGGTGATTTTTGCATGAATGTTGTGTACCCGTACGGCCGAGTCCAGCACCTGGTCCAGATTGCCGAAGACCATGGAGTGCACATTCAGAAAGGTGCGTTGCAGTCGGCCCATGGGGTCTGTCTGGGTCTGGGAATGCTGATCAATGGCTTGGGAGACCCAGGGATGGGCCAGCTACAACAGGTTGGCGGCGCCAGCCCCAAACATCACAGAGATATTGCCGTGAATTTTCCAGGCCATGGAGTCGGGTCCGTAGAGGCCGATGTCCGGGTCCAGCACTCGCTGGGTCATGATTTCCAGCTGTTGGTGTAACGCCTCTTTGGTCACGGCCTGGTTAAGGGCGGGATTGCGCGGTTGGATGGGCTTGTTGGGCTGGGGCTGCATAGGGTGTCCTCCATTGATTCGCCTCAGGCTAATCAAGCAGAACTTGCCAGTTTTGATGCAGATCAACTTTTCTGTCTCAAGGCGGCTGGCGGATACAGATTTCGTCATCGTGATGACAGCCAAACCCGGTGAAAGTAAACATGGAAAGGCGCAATATGGCGACACTGTCCAGTAACGGGTGTCCTTCTGCATGAGCAACAGTCCCCTCAGCGCCACTGTGGAATTCCAGCGTGATGGCATTCAGCACGGCTTTCTGAAACTGCCCTATTCCCATGATGGCTCGGCCTGGGGGCATGTGATGACGCCCATCACGGTAGTGCGCAATGGCGATGGGCCAACCGCACTGTTGACCGGGGGCAATCACGGTGATGAATACGAGGGCATTACCGCGCTGATCAAGTTGGCCAATCGTCTGCGGCCGGAGCAGATTCGTGGCCGGGTGATCATTCTTCCCATGCTCAATCATCCGGCGGTGGTCAATGGTAGCCGCACCTCGCCGCTGGATGGCGGTAACCTGAATCGCTGTTTTCCCGGCAATCCCGCCGGGACGCTGACAGAAAAACTGGCGGATTACCTGACCCGTTATCTGGTGCCGCTGGCGGATGTGGTGCTGGATATCCATTCCGGGGGCCGCACCCTGGATCTGCTGCCTTTCGCGGCGACCCATCGCATGGACGACAAGGCCTTTGAGGCGCGCTGTTTGGCGGGGGCCACGGCCTTCGGTGCGCCCTTCACCCTGTTCATGGCCGAACTGGAAGGGGAGGTGCTGTTCGACAGTGTGGTGGAAGCCCAGGGCAAGGTGTTTATCAGTACCGAACTGCGTGGCGGCGGCACCACCACGCCGGAGACGGTCGCGTTGGCGGAGCAGGGGGTGGACAACGTGCTGCGCTTTGCCGGGATCCTGCCTGGCGAGCCCGTGGAGGCCGTCTCGCAAGCGCTGGAAATTCCGGATGGCGACGCCTACCGGGTCAGCGAGCATGCGGGCATTCTTGAATTCACCGTGACGCTGGGCCAGTGGCTGCAGCAGGGAGAGGTGATTGCCCGGGTGTATTCGCTGGAGCGGACCGGCCAACCCCCGGTGGAGTATCGCGCTCCCTATGACGCCATGCTGCTGGGGCGTCGGCATCCTGCCCGGGTAAATATTGGCGATACCTTTGCGGTGCTGGCGGTGCCGCGGGTTTAATGGAGCCCGACGTGACTGATCGCAACGTGATTCCTTTCTCTTGATGACTTCAGCAAACAGGTCCGACATCCCGGTGGACTGGTCTTCCGTGATTCTGGACCCGGCATTTCTTGCCGGGCTCGACCGTATGGCGGCAAAGCGGTTTGTCCAGCCGGCACTGGCGGAAGAGGCCGCTGGGGCCATGCTGGACGCGCTTAGCGAAACGGATTGGCAGCGTTTACGTGCTTTTGGTGGAAAAAGCGCACCGGCCACGTATGCCTATGCGGTCGCTGGCCGAGCCATGGAAGATTTTGCCCGTCGCCGTTTTGGGCGGCCCCGGCCCCCGCAATGGCTGCAGGAGAAGGGGCAGGCCTGGGTTCGGTTATGGCGGATGCTGTGCCTGGAGCGTCAGTGGCCGGAAACCCTTATGCAGGTGTTGGGTAAAGAGTTTGTCGACGGGCTGGTACGTGAGGCGATTGCGGTGATCAAGCAGCGTATTCCGCGCTGTGGTGAACCGGGATTCTCGGAATGTTGTGTGACAGAGCTGGGGCTGGAGCAGTTGCCTGACGACGCCGGAGACAGCGTGGATCAGGCACTGGCCCGTACGCAACATCAGCACGCGTTGGCCGTGTTGGGTCGCTTGCTGAATCCTGCTGATGCAACCGTGGGGTCGGGTCCGTCTGATGAAGAAGACGTGCTGAACGAGCTGATCAGGCGTTTGGCTTTGACGGCAGACGATCGTTTGTTGCTGTCGCTCAGTTACGAAGACGGCCTCTCCAGTCGCAAGATTGCCACGCTGCTGGAAACCAGTGCGGCAACGGTGCAGCGCCGTCTGGCGGGCTTGCACCATCAACTTGAGCAGGCCCTGCGTGTGATGGGGCTGGCCGACACTACCGCTGCCGGGGAGGTGAACCTTGAATCCTGAAACAGAAAAAAGCCTGTTCAGGGCATTGCGGTATCAGGATCAGCCGTCCCTGCTGTCGAGGCCGGAGTTTGAGGGCTTTGCCACCACGGATGAGATTCTCGCCGCTCATGCCGACGGCCGGCTGACGTCGGCGCAGCAGGAGTGGCTGACGGTTGCGTTGGCCAACAGCAATATACTTCGGCAGCAGTGGGTGGCCTTGCTGGAGTCCCGGGAGACGGTGGCGGCACGACAGGGTGTCTGGCGGCGTTTCGCCATGGCCGGGGCGGCGGCCAGTGTGCTGCTGGCGGGTGTGTTGGTGTTTGTGAATGACCCGCCCCAGGAGTTCTCTCCGCCGGCGTCGCCCATGGCAGAATCCCACCAAGCCCCACAGGCAAGGGCGCAGGTGGACGCCCCGATGCACAAGCAATCGTCTGCCGATCAGTCGTTCGCGTTCGAAGACAGGGCTGAGCCGCCACAACGCCCGGCGGCGGCTCTGGCGATGCCCGTTCCGGATTGGAATGGGTTCATGGCCGTGTATGCCGGTGATCAGGCGCATCTTTCTGATAGCCCGGAGGGGCGTTTCCAGGCATTGGCGCTATCGCTTCGGCACTTGCAGCAAGAGGACTGTTCTGTGGCGGCGGCGGAGACGTTTCTGCAACGGCTTACACTGTCCCGCCAGGATTATCCCGCCCCATTATCGCCGCTGGAGCCGGGCTTGACCGCAGACGCATGTGCTCTGGGGGAACAGCTGATACAGATGGCACGGCAGGCCGTGGGGCAATAGCAATCGCAGGGTAACGTCTTGTTGTCGCAGGTTCCTTCGAAAACGGGTCACAGTTCCTGAAGCAATTGTCCAGGCTGTCCGTCTCATTAAGGAAACCGACCTTGATGGAGATCGACATGAGCCTTACCCGTCCCATTGCAACGCTGCAACGTTACCGTTCCCTGATGCCCTCTGGTCCACTGGCTGTGGGCTTGTGTACGGGGGTCCTGACGCTGTTGAGCGCGGGTTGCCAAAACGGCGGCCAGGAAACGCTGGCGGACAGTCAGACGGGCCAACCGGCCCAACGAGAGCAGCTGCTGGTGGATGCCATGGCCTCACCGGCGCGGATGCAGCCGCAGGCCAAAATGATGGCGATGCCGGCGCCGCAGCCCCTGCCGCAGCCGTCCCGTGACCGCTTTGAGGCGGTTGAAGAAAACACCGTCAAGCAGGCTTCTGTTGATCCGGTGTCGACGTTTTCCATTGATGTGGATACCGCGTCCTACAGCTTCTCCCGGCGGATGATCAACGAGGGGCGGCTGCCGACTCCGGACGCAGTGCGCCTGGAGGAGTGGGTCAACTATTTCGATTATGACTACACCGCCCCGGCCAGCCCGGATACACCGTTCAGCACCGGGGTGACAGTGGTGGAATCACCCTGGACTGCAGGCAACAAGCTGGTGCATATCGGCATCAAGGGTTATCAGGTGGACGCCTCCAGCCGTCCCCGCGCCAATCTGGTTTTCCTGCTTGACGTCTCCGGCAGCATGGGCGCGCCGGACAAGCTGCCACTGCTACAGCAATCGTTATCGATGATGGTCAAGGACATGCACCCCGAGGATAGCGTGGCCATTGTGGTGTATGCCGGGGCCTCCGGGGTGGTACTGCCGCCCACGGCCGTGAAAGACCGTACGGCGATTACCCAGGCCCTGAGCCGCTTGCAGGCGGGCGGCTCTACCGCTGGAGGGGAGGGTATCCAGCTGGCGTATCAGCTGGCAGAACAACACTTTGATGAGAAGGCCATCAATCGAGTGATTCTTGCCACCGATGGTGATTTCAATGTTGGCGTTACAGACCCGCGGTCACTGGAGGCGCTGGTCAGTCGCCAGCGCGAGAAGGGCATTTACCTGTCTGTCCTGGGGTTTGGCCAGGGCAACTATAACGATCATTTGATGCAGACCCTGGCCCAGAACGGCAACGGGGTGGCGGCCTATATCGATAACCTCAATGAAGCGCGCAAGGTGCTGGTAACAGAATCAACCTCGTCGCTGTTCACCATTGCTGAAGACGTGAAAATTCAGGTGGAGTTCAACCCGGCCACCGTGCAGGAGTACCGTTTGCTGGGTTACGAAACCCGCGCGCTGGAGCGTGAAGATTTCAATAACGACAGCGTGGACGCCGGGGAGATCGGTGCTGGCCATACCGTCACCGCGCTTTACGAAATTACCCCGGCAGACAAGACGCCGTTAATCGACCCCCCGCGTTATGGTGCCAGGGAGAATGCGGCGACCGCAGGGGCGCAGAGCAACGAGTATGCGTTCATCAAGTTGCGTTATAAGCGGCCGGGGGAATCCCGTTCCCGACTGCTACAGACACCGGTAGCCATGAGCCAGCCGGCCCTTTCTGCAGAGGCTCGCCAGGAGGTGGAATTTGCTGTGGCGGTGGCGGGCGCTGCCCAGATCATCAAGGGCAGCAAGTTCAGCGGCAACTGGACCCTGGAGGAGGCGATTGCATTGGCACAGAACAATCGCGGCGAAGATCCGTATGGTTATCGGAGTGAGTTTGTGCAGTTGCTGCGTCAGGCGCAGGTCAGCCGGGACATCTGAGGGCCGGTGTGCCCCGTGATGAATTTCGCCCGGCAAGGCCGGGCGGCGTTCAGCGGAACAGGGTGGGGGCCAGTAGCTCCCATTGAGCGGGCCAGTCCTGGCTGGGTTTCTGCTTGAAACCGGAACGTACAAACTGGGCAATGCGGCCTTCTACTACGGCCAGCAGCAAGTTGGCGGTGATCGTGGGGGTGGCCTGGGTGCGTAGCCCTTCCTTGAATTCCGCGTCGCGCAATACCTGTTTGAGCTGGGTCTCCACGCGGTCGTAGAACTGCTGGATACGTTGGTGCAGGCGCTCGTTTTCACCGGTAAGGGCATCACCGGTGAGCAGTCGGGTAATGCCCGGGTTGCGCTCGGTGAAGGCCAGCATCAGTGCGAGAATCTGCTCCACCTGACTGGCGGCGCTGCCGTCTTCGGTGATGCGATTGATCCGCGAGAAAATCGCTTCTTCAATAAAACTGATCAGCCCTTCGAACATTTTCGCCTTGCTGGGAAAATGCCGGTAGAGGGCCGCCTCGGAGACACCCACTTCGCGGGCCAGCCCGGCGGTGGTAATCCGCCCTCCGGGTTCGGCTTCCAGCATGTGGGCGAGCGACTGCAGGATCTGCTCTTTGCGAGACGGTTTCTTGTCTGTCATGAATCGTCGTTCCCCAGTGATTGTTCTGTTGTAGCGATGCATCTGATGGCAAGGTGCCTTCCCCCTGGCACCTTGCTCGGGTTGTTTGTGCTCAGTCCTTGCTGATCAGGGTGCCGATGCCTTTGTCGGTCAGGATCTCCAGCAGCACGGCGTGGGAGACGCGGCCATCAATGATGTGCGAGGTATGCACACCGTTCTGGACTGCTTCCAGGGCGCAGCCGATTTTCGGCAGCATGCCGCCGTGAATGGTGCCGTCCTTGATCAGGTCGTTCACCCGGTCCGCATTGAGACCGGTGAGGACCTTGCCTTGCTTGTCTTTGAGACCGGCCACGTTAGTCAGCAGGATCAGCTTTTCCGCGCGAAGGACTTCGGCCACCTTGCCGGCCACCAGGTCGGCGTTGATGTTGTAGCTGACGCCGTCATTATCGACCCCGATGGGGGCAATCACCGGGATGAAATCACTGCCGGAGAGCAGGTCGATAACGCGGGTGTCGATGCCCTGCACTTCGCCCACATGACCGATGTCGATGATCTCGGAGGTCTTCAGGGCCGGGTCGTTTTCGTCCTGGGCCTTGAGCAGCATCTTGCGCGCCTTGATCAGTCGGCCGTCCTTGCCTGTCAGGCCGATGGCCTGACCGCCGTTGTGCTGAATCAGGTTGACGATGTCCTTGTTGACCAGCCCGCCGAGGACCATCTGTACCACGTCCATGGTCTCTCGGTCGGTCACCCGCATGCCCTGAATGAATTTGGATTCCTTGCCCAGGCGCTCCAGCAGGCTGCCGATCTGTGGGCCACCGCCATGGACGATCACCGGGTTGATGCCCACCTGTTTCATCATCACCACATCACGGGCAAAGCTGTTCTTCAGCTCGTCGTTTTCCATGGCGTTACCGCCATATTTGATGACCACGGTGGTGCCGGTAAAACGCTGAATATAAGGCAGCGCTTCAATCAGAATCCGGGCGGTATCGTGCGCACTGTTGGCGTCCATCATGTCTCCTGAACGTGGGCGGTGAATTCCGGGCAGGGAGGCAATGGCCTGTGCCATTGCCTCCCTGCGAAGCGGGATTATACGGGAAAAACCGCAGTTTCGCGTTGCCCGGAACGGTGCCTCTAGAACGGCACGTCCAGGCTGTCGTCAACGGCTTTCAGGTGGTTGCGGAACTGGGTCTTGACCCGTTGCAGGGCTTCCTCGTCGCGACCTTCAAAGCGGGCGACCAGTGAGGCGGTGGTGTTGGAGGCCCGCACCAGGCCCCAGCCATCCGGGAAGTCCACACGTAGTCCGTCAATGGTCGTGGGGCGGCCGCCGGCAAATTGCTCGGCGCGGGCGCTAAGTGCATCCACCAGCTGGAACTTCTTGTCTTCCGCTACCTCAATGTAGAGAGCGGGCGTGGTAATGCCGGTCTTCAGGCCGGCAAACACCTGGCTGGCCGGATCATCGAGTAGCGACAGGATTTCCAGCAGGCGGCAGCCGGCATACATGCCGTCATCGCAGCCAAACCAGCGATCCGCAAAAAAGATGTGACCACTGATTTCGCCAGCCAGAGGGGCGCCGGTTTCTTTCATCTTGGCCTTGATCAGGGAGTGCCCGGTTTTATACATCATCGGACGGCCGCCGCTCTTGCGGATGATAGCCGGAAGGGCGCGGCTGCATTTCACGTCGAACAGGATGTCGGCGCCGGGGGTGCGGCCGAGCAAATCGCGGGCGAACAACATCAGCAGGCGGTCAGGCCAGATAATTTCGCCCCGATTGGTGACCACGGCAACCCGGTCGCCATCGCCATCGAAGGCCAGGCCGAGATCCAGCTGTTCCTGTTGAACCATGCGCACCAGGTCTTGCAGGTTGTCCGGGTTGCCCGGGTCCGGGGCGTGGTTGGGGAAGTTGCCGTCG
The DNA here is from genome assembly GCF_000475295.1 of Alcanivorax sp. P2S70. Lineage (NCBI taxonomy): Bacteria > Pseudomonadati > Pseudomonadota > Gammaproteobacteria > Oceanospirillales > Alcanivoracaceae > Alcanivorax > Alcanivorax sp. P2S70. Next base: position 95,214 of record NZ_AXBZ01000034.1, on the reverse strand, counting down.
ATATCGGTGTATAACGGTGTGACTTCGCAGCCCAGCTGGGTGAACAGGCGCGGCGCCAGCTCGCCGGTGGCGCCATTACCGCAATCGATAGCGATCTTCAGCGGGCGGGCCAGCACGATGTCGTTGACCACGTCGTTCAGGTAGCGGTCGGTAATGTCGCGTTGCTCTTCTCTGCCGCGGCCTTCGGAGAAGTCCCGGGACTTGATGCGTTCCTTGAGCGACTGAATACGATCACCAAACAGGGTCTCGCCATTGATGACGATCTTCATGCCGTTGTGGGACGGAGGGTTGTGACTGCCGGTGACCATGACGCCGGTCTGGGTTTCCAGCACCTCGGTGGCGTAATAGAGCACCGGGCTGGGTACCAGTCCCAGGTCGATGACGTCACGACCGGCTTCCAGCAACCCCTTGATCAGTGAGCGGGTCAGCTCCGGGCTGGACAGGCGACCATCGCGGGCTACCAGTACGGTTTGCTGGCCGGCATCGCTGGCTTCGGTGCCGATAGCCCGGCCTAGCAGGTAGGCAGCCTGGGCGGTAAGGGACACGCCAGCCACGCCGCGAATGTCGTAAGCACGGAAGATATCATCCGGCAGGGACTCGGTTTGTTGCTCATCGGTCAGCAGGATGCCGTCATCCATTTCTTCGGCGATTTCCATGGGGGCGGCTTCCGGCGTTTTGCGGGCTTTGCGCACTCCGCCTCGCTCCCGTAATTTCTCAACGGTCTTGGCGTGGGCGGTGTTAACAGTCTGGAAAATATCGAAGTGAAAGTGGTTGCGGGCGGTGACGCCGGGCTGTCGTGCCAGCTCGTCGCTGTAGCGGATCAGCTCGGCGGCATCCTGGCGCAGGGCGCGTGCCAGCAAGCGGTTCACGACCAGAGTGACCAGTAGCAGCAAGACAACCGAAAGCCCGATGGCCGCTGTTGCCAGTACCACGAGTTGGCTGTCGGCACGGGGCAGGACGACAGTGGCCTTGACGGGGCCCGCAGAGGCCGTGCTTTTTGCTCCATTGGCGCTCTGTCCGTTGGCAAAAATACCGGCATTGCCAAACTTGATTTCCAGTTTGGCGCCATCGGGGAGGGCTGCATTGACCAGCGTTGACAAGGACGCAAGGGAGCGGGTCAGGAGCAGGGTGCCATTCTGGTTTTTGGTGGCGCGCGCAATCACCAGTTCAGGGGGCTTTCCGGCAATCACAACCGGTTTGGGTTGTTGGCCCAGTCGGACTTCTTTCAATAATTCCTGGGCCGTGTAACTGAACTGGCTGGTGTCCGCGCCACGGCGGGGCACCAGGATCAGGGTTGAGTCGGGTTGCCATAAATGGGGGGAGGCATTGAACTGTGTCAGGGTGTTGTTGGCGAGAGCATTTTCCACTTCGGGGCGATCGGCCAGCAGGTCGAGTTGGGTGCTGGCCTCGTGAATCAGGCCCCGTACCTGATTGGCTATGGCGGAAGCCAGTGCCTTGGCCTGGCTTTGTTCAAGCGCGACCTTTTCATGGTTGCTCTGGTAGACAAACAGGCCGCCAATACTCAATACAATAGCCGCGATGCCAGTGACCATTAATGGCAGGATTTGCTTCATGGCGCTGACCGTCATGGGCTTGTCGCCGTTGTTCTTGTTCTTTCCCATTATCCCCTCCAGAAACCCGTCTCTTAAGGACGTTATTATTAATGGCGGCCGCTGTGACCAAAGCCCCCGCTTCCCCTTTCGCTGGCGCTGAAGTTGTCGACCTGTTCGAGTTCTACCTGCATGACCGGGACAATCACCAATTGGGCAATGCGCTCGCCGGCTTCGATGGTGAAGGGCTGCTGGCCGCGATTCCAGCAGGATACCATCAGCTCTCCCTGGTAATCGGAGTCGATCAGCCCCACCAGATTGCCGAGCACAATGCCGTGTTTGTGGCCCAGCCCGGAGCGGGGCAGGATCATGCCGGCGAAGCCGGGATCGCTAATATGGATAGACATGCCTGTGGGTAGTAACTGGGTGTCACCGGGAGCAAGGGTGAGGGGTTCCTTGACCATGGCGCGCAGATCCAGTCCCGCAGAGCCATCGGTCGCGTAGTGGGGCAAAGGGATGCTGTCGCCAAGGCGGGGGTCCAGAACCCGGTACTGCAGTTTCATCGGTGTGTCCTTGTGGTTGGATTCAGTCTTTATACCGGATCGCAATCAGTTCAATAAGCTGTTTGGCGATTTGTGTCTTGGATGCCAGTGGCAGCACCTTGTGGCCGCCAGGCCAAATCACGGTGAGGGCATTGTTGTCGCTGTTGAATCCCACGTTACTGCCCGAGACGTCGTTGGTGGCAATCATGTCCAGTTTCTTGTTGACCAGCTTGCCCTGGGCATAGGCCATGACATCCTGGGTCTCGGCGGCAAAACCGACAGTGAAGGGCCGCTTGTTGTGTTCAGCTACAGAGGCAACGATGTCGGGGTTTTTCACCAGTGTCAGATGGATTTCTTCGGTGGACTTCTTGATCTTGTGATCGGCTGTCACGGTGGGGCGATAGTCGGCTACGGCAGCGGTGGCGATAAAGACGTCACAGCCTGTTTCGACTACCTCCATACAGGTCTCGTACATATCCACTGCGCGCACCACATCAATCCGATCCACCCGGTTGGGCGTGGGCAGATTCACCGGTCCGGCAATCAGGGTGACGCGAGCGCCAGCTTCGGCGGCGGCCTCTGCCAGCGCAAAGCCCATTTTCCCGGAGCTCTTGTTGGTGATGTAGCGCACCGGGTCGATGGCTTCCCGGGTGGGGCCGGCGGTGATGACCACATGTTTGCCGGTGAGCAGGGAGTAATCGAACACTTCGGCGGCCTGCTGGATGATCTCCAGGGGTTCCAGCATGCGCCCTGCGCCCACATCGCCGCAGGCCTGGCTTCCGGAACCGGGGCCGAAAACATGAATGCCTTTCTCTTGCAGGATAAGCAGGTTCTTCTGGGTGCTGGTGTCCGCCCACATTTGCTGGTTCATGGCCGGCGCGATGGCAATGGGGGCGCCCGTTGCCAGACACAGGGTGGAGAGCAAATCGTTGCCGTGCCCATGGGCCAGGCGCGCCATGAAATTGGCAGATGCTGGAGCAATTAACACCAGGTCGGCCCAGCGAGCCAGTTCAATGTGGCCCATGGCGGCCTCGGCAGCCGGGTCCAGCAGGGTGGTATGAACCGGGTGGCCGGATAGCGCCTGCATGGTCAATGGGGTAATGAACTCGCAGGCGCCCTGGGTCATCACGACCCGGACCTGAGCTCCCGCGTCCTGAAGGCGGCGGACCAGATCGGCGGCCTTATAGGCGGCGATGCCACCGGTGACTCCCAGGAGGATGCGCTTGTTGACCAGACGTTGCATGCAAAAACCCTTAATGGCTGACGGCAATCATGGCAAATCTCTCCTGCCACGGAGCCCGCGAACGGCGAATAATTCAGGCGCATAGGGTAGCACTAAGGGGAGTGCTAAGGGACTCCCCGCCAATCCAGTACCTTAATGCACGTTCTGCTGCATGAGATTCTGGTACTGGAAGGTAATGGCATCCATGCGCGAGAGGATGGAATCGGTGGTCACGGCGATTACCGTGGGGACGTAGCGGCCACTGTCTTCCAGCTGGAAGCCGGTGCGTGAGAAGTCCCATTGATTGCGTACCCGTTGCAGGGCGTCACGTAGCTCGTCGGTGTTGCTGGGATAGCGTTCCAGTTCATTGAGGGAGCGGTCGAACAGGGTGATGGCATCATCCAGTTCCTGCTTCAGGCTGTCGGAGCGGACCCGCCAGGCGCGTGCCACGTACACCTTGGCGATCTTCTGCGAGAGCATGCGCTGGCGGCCGGAGAGGTTAACGAGCCGGGCACTGTCGATCCCGGAGTGGGCTTCGATGGCTTTGACCACGTCATCACAGGCTTTCAGAAGCGCCAGGTTGTCCTCCATCAGCAGGGAGGCGCCGGTCTTGCTGGGGGCGCTGATGATGCGTAGCCGGTGCGGAAACCACAGGGCCTCTACGGTATCCAGTTTGCTGTCGATGGCAGCCGTGGGGCTGTAGTCGCGCAGCATCAGCAGCTGTTCTTCAAACAGAGCGACGGCTTCGTCCAGTTGCCGCTGGGCTTTATCGGTCTGGATTTCTGCGCCAATCAGCAAGTGATTCTTCATCATTCGCTGGGTGAGCATGCGCTGGCGCCCTGAAATGTTGACGGCTTCGGCATCATTGATAGCCATGACCGGAGTCGGGATAAGCAGAGGCAGGAGCAGGGCAACAAGCGGAAGGAGCAGGCGTTTCATGGTCGTATCTCATGCTGTTGTTGTTTGTGCGGGCGTTGACGACAGGGGTGGAGCAAGGACTGGGCCAGTGGTGTGTTGCTATGAAAATCAATGAGTTGGTGGCTGACAGCGATAAAGCGGGCCTTTTTGGCGCGCCATTGCCGCCCACTGCTGGTGCATAAAGGGGCGTTTTGATCACTTCAGGGGAGCGTAATGGCGATTACTGACTGGCCCGTGGATGAGCGGCCCAGGGAAAAGCTGCTAAGCCGTGGGGCCGAATCACTCAGTGATGCAGAGCTGCTGGCGATCTTCTTGCGCACTGGTCTGCGAGGTGCCACGGCAGTGGACCTGGCCCGCCAGCAGCTGGCTGCTGGCGGGGGGTTGCGGGCGATGTTGGACAGCAGCCCGGAGGTGATGGCGCGGCTGCCGGGGATGGGGATGGCCCGCCGTGCATTGTTGCTGGCGGCGCTGGAGCTGGGGCGGCGCTATCTGGCGGAACCACTGGAGCGTGGCATGCCCCTGGATAATCCAGACAAGGCCGGGCAATTACTGACGGCCCGCCTGCGCGGTTTGCCCTATGAGGTGTTTGCCTGCCTGTTTCTCGACAACAAGCATCGGCTGATTGCTTTCGAAAAGCTGTTTCAGGGCACCATTGATGCGGCGGCGGTGTATCCCCGTGAAGTGGTACGGCGTGCGATGGAGCTCAACGCCGCGGCGGTGATCCTGTCCCATAATCACCCTTCCGGGGTTGCCGAACCGAGCCAGGCGGACCACGCGATTACCCGGCGACTGGTGGAGGCTCTGGGGCTGGTGGATATCCGTGTGCTGGACCACCTGGTGATCGGTGACGGAGGCTGGGTCTCGTTGGCCTCCCGTGGGGCGCTTTAACCAGGGGCTGAGTGGCGGAAATGGCTCGTTGCGCTCACCCCTTCGGCTGATCTGCGTTTGGGTTTTCGGCGAAGGTCGATCTCCGCGGGGTTTGTGGCAGCCATCGTAACCCATTGAATGTTGGTGAATCCGGGCGTGGATCCAAGATAGCGCTTGAATCCTGACCAGCGTACTGGTATAAAACGCGCCTTTTCCGGGGCTCTACCGTCCCCCGCAAGAAGATTTACGGAGCAAGACAATGTCCAAAGTTTGCCAGGTGACCGGTAAGCGCCCTGTAACGGGCAACAACATTTCGCATTCGCACATCAAAACCAAGCGTCGTTTTGAGCCGAATCTGCATCATCACCGTTTCTGGGTTGAGTCCGAGAAGCGTTTCGTTCGCCTGCGCGTCAGCTCCAAGGGTATGCGCATTATCGACAAGAAAGGCATCGATTCCGTTCTGGCGGAAATCCGTGCCCGCGGCGAACGCGTTTAAGACTGAATTAAGGAGTTAACCCATGGCTGGTCCGATTCGCGAAAAGATTCGTCTGGTGTCCTCTGCGGGCACTGGCCATTTCTACACCACCACCAAGAACAAGCGTCTCCATCCCGAAAAGATGGAAACCAAGAAGTACGATCCGGTTGTGCGCAAGCACGTTGCCTACAAGGAAGCCAAGATCAAGTAATTTGATCGATAGGGTTCCACCTGGCAATACGGACGGAAAAACCCGGGCAGCGCCCGGGTTTTTTTATGGGCGACATTTGTCTGTTTCGCCAGGATTGTTGTTGCCGTCAGGGTGGGCGTCGACGGTTTGCGGGCAGGAGTGACGTCTTGATGCAAATTGAGACATGTGTCACATTTTGAAAGTGATACCGCTTGTCGCCAAGATGACTCCAATTAGCGCCGGATCGCACGTGCCCCTTGAGATTGCGGCCGCCAAGGCGTGTTATTGATTCAGCTACATAAAGCCAACGGACTGTTGCTTGTAGCTTTCACAAGACGCGAATAGCATTTCAGTATTGGATTCATATTTGCGCATATGAAGCGCATAACATAGGGAAATGAAGGGAGAGTACCCATGAGCAGTATCAAGCAGTTCTACCACGCCGTTTTGATGCGGTTGTATGGTGGGGTTTCCGGCACGGCACGGCACCAGCGTGGAGCCAGTGCACTGGAATATATCGTGCTGGCAGCCGCCCTGATCACCATCATTGGCGTACTGGCAACCAACACCACGGTACAGGACGCCCTGAATAGCGCATTTTCCGACCTGTTTTCCGATGCCTCAAATGGCGGCGGCGGGACCTGATCCCGGTATCTTGAAGGGCATCTTCACGTGAAAGGTCGTTACCCTGAATCCGGCGCGGTTGCGCTCGAATTCCTTATGCTGTTTCCGTTCGTGGTAGCCATGCTCTACGGTTCGGCGGTATACGGCCTGACCTTTTTCGCACAGTATCGTATGCAGAGCGCGGTGGATGGCGCGGTCGAGACCGCGCTCTACCTCGACCGCTCCCGGTTTTCAGACAATCTGGGTAGCGCAGTGACGACACGCGCAAACACAGCATTGGCTGCGTTGGTGGCGCAGTTGCCACCGAGCCTCCGTGATCTGGATACCAGTGCCGCTTGTGCACTGGAAACGGTGGGGGGGGTGGAAATGTTGCATTGCCGGTTGGTGTATCCGAATTATCAAACCAACCCGGTCGTGCCCGCATTGGATTTTGGCATGCTGGGGGAGTTTCCGCCGCTGCCTGCGCAGCTGGATGTGGACGCCAGGGCGGCTTTCTGAGTAAAGCCCTGAGCGGTCTGGCATAACAAACAGAACAGACAGGGATGTTCCGGAGCGAACATGGGTTCTAAATTGTTGTACATGTTGCCCGCGCTGGTGGTTGCGCTGGTGGCTCTGATTCTCGCCCTCGCCGGGCTAAACCGCGACCCTGCTCCCTCTCTGGGGGTAGATCAGCAACGTGAGCGTGAAACTCAGCCCCAGGCGCCTGCCTATCGATATTGGGTCGTGACCGAAAGCCTGAACGTAGGCGACACCCTGGAGGAAGAATCGCTTGCGGTGGTGTCTTCCCCTGCCCCTATCGCCAATGTGCTGAATGCCGATGAAAAGGTTGTCGGCAAGGCCCTTCGCCAGTTTGCCCGCCCGGGTGAGCTGCTATCTCGCAATCATCTTGAACCGGGGGGGACGCTGCCGGGCAACGTGCCTGCCGGGTTCCGTGCGGTAGCCGTGGCCGTTGATGATGTGGTGATGGCCGGTGGGCTGCTGCAGCCGGGCGATCTCGTGGATGTGGTTGTGGCGTTCCGCAAGGGCATGGAGCGCGATAACCCGGCCGCGATGGTGCTGCTCAACCATGTTCAGGTACTGGCGGTGAAAGGCGCGATGGCGGTAGCAGATACCGAGGCGGCCAGCGAGGCTCAGCGCCGCAATCACACTGTGGTACTCGCTGTGCCTGGGGAAAAGGTGCCGGCATTGTTGCTGGCAGCAGAAGAGGGTGTGCTGCGTCTGGCGGTGGTGGCCAGTGAAGACAAAGCCGTGGCCGACACGTCCAGGGCGGGCAAGCCGGTTTACTTCCGGGATCTGTTCCCGGCGGGCACGAAGTCGGCTCCCAAGGCTGCCCCGGGGCAACGGGTAGAAGTTTACGAAGGATCGGATTCAAGGAGCACCTATGTACGTTAAAGCATGGAGTCGGGCGCTGGTGCTGCTGCTGGCGGGTTGTGTCAGTGTGGTGAGCTGGGCGGAGGGTTTCAGTGGCTCCATGCGGGTGGCCCCGGGAGACCAGAAAGTCCTGTCGTTCCCCGCGGCAGTGGCAAAAGTAGCTACATCTGATCCGGCGGTGGCCGCGTTAACGGTGACGGGCAGCCAGGAGTTATTGCTGACCGCCAAGGAAGAAGGTTCTGCTGTGCTGTCGATTTGGCTTCGTGGCGAAAGCAAGCCATTGCGCAGCACGGTTGTAGTGGCGACAACGCTGGGGTCGTCGTTGCCTTTCGGTACTCAGGTGCAAACTGATATCCGTGTGCTGGAAGTCAGTCGCTCTGAGTTGAACCAGATGGGTATCAGCTATAGCAATGTGTGGGATGGCGGGGCATCCGGTGCCGGGATTGCGGTACCGGGGGGCGGGTTCCAAACGCCCGGGGTGGCACCGGTGCCGATCAATTCAGAAGGCTTCAATCTGTTCAAGTTTGGTTCCAACTCAGTGGTGGCGATCAATGCGCTGGAAGCCGGCGGTTTTGCCTACACTCTGGCGGAGCCCTCACTCACCAGTCTGTCGGGCCAGAGCGCCAGTTTTCTCTCAGGCGGGGAGTTTCCGGTGCCAACGCGCAGTACCACAGACGGGGTGCAGATTGAGTTCAAGGAGTTCGGGATTGGCCTGAGCCTGACCCCCACGGTGATTGACGAATCGCAAATTATTCTTAAGGTCGCGCCGGAAGTGTCCGAGCTGGATTTTTCCGCCGGGGTGGAAACAGGCGGGGTCGCAGTGCCCGGGCTGCGGGTGCGGCGTGCCGAAACTACCGTTTCGCTGGCGCCCGGTGAAACCTTCATCATTAGTGGTTTGGTTAGCCGCAACACCATCAACAATAGCGACCGCCTGCCAGGCATTGGCAACATCCCGTTGCTGGGCGCCTTCTTCCGCTCCTCTCGCATTGAGAAGAATGACAAGGAGTTGGTGATGGTGGTAACGCCGCACCTGGTAACACCGCAGAACAGCACTGAGCCGCCGGTGACCTTGCCGGGAGCGGGCTATCACAACAGCAGCATGGGGTGGCTGGACATGGCCACAGAAAGTCGCCGCGGGTCGCAACCGATCCGTCATGGTCTGAGCTGGTGATGCCATGAGTGACCACGATATTGTTCTGTCCGTGGTGGATGACAACGGCCTGGAAACCTGGCTGGAGCGGGTGGTAGAAGAGCCGTTTCGTCTTGAGCAGGTGAGCCGGACAGACCTGACGCGTGTCTTGCGGTTATTGGAAGCGACCACGGCCCATGTGGTGATGGTGGAGATTTCCGAAGCCGATATGGACCAGTCGCTGGCCATCATTACCGCCCTGACCAGCGCCCGCCCCTGGGTGACGGTCATCACGGTATGCGGTCGTGCCAATCAGGACCTGCTGTTGCAGGCCATGCGCGCGGGTGCCCGGGATTGCTTTGTCGCAGGAAGCGATGCCTCTGATATCCGTGAGCGTTTGCGGCGACACCAGTTGCTGCGGGTTGGGCATTATGATGATCAGGTGCGTGCCACTCACAGCAACCTTGTGCTGGTCGCGTCTGCCAGCGATACCGTAGACACCCGTTTTCTGGCGCAAAATGTGGCGCTGGGTCTGAACCAGTTGTTTCCGGACCAGCGCTGTCTGGCCATCGACACGCAACCCAGTGGGCGCAGCATTTTTTATCTGGATATCCATAACGAGTACACCCTGGAGAACCTGCTCGCCAGTCCGGAGACCCTGGATGAAACCCTGATTGGTACTGCGTTGGAAGAGTATCGTCCGGGACTGCGACTGTTGGCTGGTGGCTTGCGCCGCGATGAGCTGGAAGGTGACCGCAGTGCGGATCTTTTCATCGCACTGAATCACCTGATGCAAATGTTTGATCGCATTGTCATCAACGTGGGTACCTTGCAAAGCCGCCATTGGGTGCGCGCGCTGGGCATTCATGCGCGTCACCTTTTGATTGCCATGCATCCACTGGTAGATCAGGCCCATGTGGTGCGCAGCCTGGGAAGCGAGTGGCGAGCGCACCTGGGCAAAGAAAGCCGTGTCAGTCTTGTCGTTGATGGCATTGATACACACGTGCCTCCATCGCTGGATGAGTTGGCCGAGACTGCAGGCATGCCGGTGCTGGCGGGGTTGCCTATGGATTGGCGTCACCGGTTGCTGGCGATGAATACCGGGTTGCCGGTACAGGAACAGGCGCCGCGTTGTCACTATGCGCGTTCGCTGCAGACGCTGGTGGGCAAATTGGAGCTAAGCCAGGATGAAGTGGTTGAACAGTCCTGGTGGCAGCGATTGCGGGGCAAGCGTTAACAGCGCGAGAGACGACAGGAGTCGGATGTGGCTGGGCGGATAGACGCAGAATACCAACAACTCAAGGACCGTACCCACCGCTGGGTTGTGGAGCGTCTGGACGAAGATGGTGTTGAGGTTAACGAAGCCAATAACGATGTGCTGGTTGAGTTTGTACGCAATGCGGTGGGGCAGCATATTGCCCTGAATCGGGTGCCGCTCTCGACTCAGGATCTCAACCAGCTGTCGCGAGACACTCTGGATGAAGTGATCGGCTTTGGCCCACTGGAACCATTGCTGGCTGATCCCAAAATCAACGATATTCTGGTGAACGGTCCTGATAGTGTGTTTATTGAGGTGGCCGGAGTTCTTCAAAAAGCGCCAGTAAGGTTTATCAACGATGATCATGTGATTCGAGTCATTCGCCGCATGCTTGCTCCCCTGGGGCGGCGTCTGGATGAGTCCAGTCCGATGGTGGATGCCCGGCTACCTGATGGTTCCCGGGTCAATGCCATCATTCCGCCGCTGGCTCTTGATGGCCCGAGTATCAGTATTCGCAAATTTACCCGAAATCATCTTAGTGCTGATGCTTTGATCGAGAGTGGTTCGCTGACACAAGCTTGCCTGGACACCTTGATCAAAGCGGTAGAGTCACGTCGAAATATCATTGTCAGTGGTGGTACCGGTACCGGTAAAACCACCATGTTGAATCTGATCAGCCAGCATATCCCCCGGGAAGAACGGATCCTGACGATTGAGGATTCGGCAGAACTGGTGCTGCACCATCCCCATGTGGTGCGACTGGAGACCCGGCCAGCCAACACCGAGGGCAAGGGCCGCATCAGTGCCCGTGAGTTGGTAGTAAATGCCTTACGGATGCGCCCGGACCGGATTATCCTGGGCGAGGTGCGCTCCAGCGAAATCATTGAGCTGTTACAGGCCATGAACACCGGTCACGAAGGCTCCATGAGTACGATCCATTCAAACAGTACCCGCGATGCGTTGGTGCGAATAGAAACCTTGCTGGCGGTGAGTGGCTATGACGCCAGTGAGCAGGCCATTTCGCGACTGATTGGTTCGGCACTGGATGTCATTATCCAGTTGCAGCGCTTGCCCGATGGCCGGCGTCGGGTCAGTGAGGTAGTCGCTCTCACTCCCACCGAGCAGGACCCCTATCATCTGGATTACCTGTATCGGAGCGACCCATGAGTGCGGTGCAGCTGCTTGGTATGGCACAGACGCTTGGCATTATTGCTGTGCTGACGGTGTTGGTGCAGTTGCTGTGGTTCCGACGCAGGCATACCCATCTTTTGAAAAACCGGGTTCGTCAGCGTCTGGAGCAGCGTTCGGAGTTGGTATCCGAAGTGGTACCCGGTCGGGTCGCTGTTGGGCCTTTGGAAAGAATTTTGCTGCGTGCCGATATTCGGCTTGGGCGTGGCCAACTCGGTCTCTTGGGTGTGCTGGTTTTTTTTGTCCTTGTAACAGTGGTTGTCAGTTCCGGCTGGATTCCCGCTGTTGCGGTTTTCGCGTTGATGCTCGCCAGTGCATGGCTTTATTGGCGCTACCGTTTTCAGCAGCAACGTCGCATGATTTTTGAATCGTTGCCCGGAATTATGGATTCGGTGTTGCGTTACATGGACGCAGGACGATCTCTGGAGGCATCTTTGCAAGAAGCTTTCCAGGATGCTCCCCCAGTGTTCACGCCGCTAACGTTCCGTTTGCGAAGCGCCATTGAATCGGGGCGTGACTTCACAAGGCTGTTTGATGATTTTGCTCGTCTCTATCAAGTCGCTTCTCTAGTGCTCGTTTCGATCGCGTTGCGCACTTCTGCCCGGTTTGGCTCATCCGTACGCCCTGTTCTGCAGCAGGTTGCCAACTCACTACGTTCCCAACAGGAATTACGACGGGAGTTTCTTGCATCAACCGCGGAGACCCGGTTTACCGCGGGTGCCTTCACGCTTTTGCCTCTTGGTATGGCGGTCTACATGATGCTGATCAACGAGAAATATGCAGAAGTGCTACTGAATACGTCTACCGGGCATAACATGCTCATTGTCGCCGGCGTGCTTCAAACTCTGGGTGTAATAGTGATCTGGCGGATGGTGCAGGGGGTGGGTCGTGAATGATGTCTTGCCAGCCCTTGCCTTGCTGCTATCGGTCGTTGCGTTGTGGTTGTTGTTTAAAGGGCGCCACTGGGAGCTTCAAAGTCGCGTTAACCAGCGCTTGCAGGAACAGAGTAATACAGGGACACGGTCCGGGACCGAAGCGCGAAGAGGCATGCGCAGGCTCAGTGATCTGCTTGCCCAGTCATCGATTACCGCCAGTGATTACCAAGAGATTCGCATGGCGCTGGTCGGGATGGGAAAAACCCGTGAACAGATTCCGCTGATCTATCTGGTGGCCTGCTGGTTACTGCCAGTACTGGTTTCGCTGGTGAGTTTTCTGGTGTTTGGCATGGTGGGTGGCGTCATTGGATCCGCGTTGGCTTTTGTTGTGCCTCGCCGACTGATTCGCAGCATGGGTGAGCAGTCTGAGCTACGGCAAAACCTGGAAGCGGTTGAGCTGTGCCACATGACGCGCATGCTGATGGAAGCTGGCCTCTCCCTTGAGCGGGTGATGCGCATTGTTGGCGTCCAGGGACGTCCTTTGCTACCGGTGTTGATTCATCGCATCGATAGATTCAATCGTTTGATGCAGTCTGGCGCGGAACGCAGCCAGGCCCTGGATGAACTTGGTCAAAACAAGCGTATTCCGGTGCTGCGCAGCTATGTGGTGCTGATGAAACAGAGTAGCCAGCTTGGCGCCGGTGTCTCTGTGAGCCTGGACCAGATTATTGTAGAAGCTCAGAGCGTGGAGCGTAATCGTATCCGCGAGGAAACCAATCGCATTGGCGCGAAAATGACGGTTGTGATGATGGCGTTCATGTTGCCGGCGCTGTTTATTTTAATTGGCGGGCCTGCGGTAATGTCTATCGCAGATGCCCTGACACGATAGGGATCAAATGGGTAGGGAGTCGATGATGCGAATCTGGGTGTACGCAGCGGTGGTGATGCTGGCGGGATGTGCTCATCAGCAGCCCGAACAGTCAGCGTCGGAGACGCTGGATCTGAATAACATCGTTTGCAAAAGTGCCCTGCAGCCAGAGCAGAAAGTGGATCTGGAAATGGTCGACACCCTGATGGCCAAGGGCCGCAATCACGCTGCTCTTGCACGGCTTGAAGGCAAGCCGATGAATGCACTGGACCATTGGCTGCGCTATGGGCAGTTGTTAGCGGCATCAGGCAAGCTGGATGAGTCCGAAGCCGTATTTCGTGCCATGGTAAACCGCTGTGGAGATGGGCGTAGTGAGCATGGGCTTGGGATGGTGCTGCTGAAACGCAATCAGGTGGTTGCGTCGTTGGGGCATCTTGAAAAAGCCAGAAATCTGGCGCCGGCTGCCGCTCAGGTCAGAAACGACTATGGTTATGCCCTGTTGCTGGTGGGGCGCTATGAGGATGCCGCCTTTGAGTTGCGCACCGCATTGGAGTTGGCCAACGGTCAGGGACCGGTACGTCAGAATGTGGCGGTGGCATACCTTTTGACCGACAATGAAAAAGGCCTGCAAACGCTGAAATCCGAATATGGGTTTACGGCGGATGAAATGGCCTATGCCGAGAAACTGCGTGAGCAGTTCGGGAGGGTATTGAAATGAAGCGTTGGTTGTTATGCCTGTGTCTTCCTGCCAGTGTGATGGCTGCGGAGCCTCAGCAACAATACAGCTTTGGTGTATCTGATCAGGTGGTCAGCAACCCACCAAAGACCGTGACCGACTGGTTGCTGGATCAACAGCGGGACTCCCGCCAGGTGGAAGAAAGCGAGCTGCCGGCACCCCTTTATGTCGATAGCCAGCGTCGTCTGGCGGAGTCCTTCCGTACGGCAATTCCGGAAAGCTTCGGTGAACAGACCCGGGACGACTAAATTTCAGCGCGGTGCGATCAGTGTGGTCACGCCGCTACTGTTGCTACTTATCGTCATCCTTTCGGTGTTGGCGCTGGATGGCGCTCGTCTTTATGCCCTGCGCAGTGACATGCAGGCTCTGGTCAATGTTGCGGCCCAGGCGGGCGCCTCAGCGACCCAGAGCTGCGGAGGGTTGACGCCTTCTGTCGCCACTGTGAGGCAACGGGCTCTGACCGCAGCTCGGGCTCAGGGTTTCACGGGTGAGGATGCTGACTTGTTAGTTCAGGTTGGCGTGATAGAGGATGCGGATGATGACGGCGTTCTTGCGTTCGATGCGGTTAACTTTATAGAAGAAAGTAACGCTGTTCTGGTGTCTCTCACGCGAAGCGAGCCGATTTCCTTGCTGTTGCCGCAGTCGACGTTTGGTTCTCTGGAATTGACGGTGAATGCGGCGGCCAGAAAGGAGGTTGTTGCAACGATTAGCGCAGCCGGTGGGCTGGCGAGTGTAGGCGGGGATGGCACGTTACTGGGGGGGCTGTTGGGTGCTGTGCTGGGGCAGCCCGGGTTCGCATTGGATCCTACCAGTTTGAGCAGCCTAGAAAACGCCACCGTTCGACTGGGGGATCTGCTAACCGATCTCGGGGTTAATCAGGTTGTAGATTTGTTGCCTCTGGATGCGGATCAGCTAGCCTCTGCGTTAGGGGATGTTGCGGGTTTGGCCGGGCCGGTTGCTGACCTTCTTGATGATATTGCTGCCGCACCGGGTATCGAAACCATACAGATCGGCGATGTGATAGACGTTGTCGAAAATGCGTCCGTACCGGATGACAGTGAGTTTCCGATATACGATCTGGTAATCAGTCTGGTGTTGAATATCGCCGAGCAGCAACAGGCAGGATCCGATGGTGTGATCGCCTTACCTGTGAATATCAGCAGCCTTTCCATTCCGCTGGTGGCCAACATTGAGGCTGTGGATTTATCCCTTCATGTAGGTGAGCCCCCTACAGTGAAAATCGGCCCTGCCCGGCAAGACAAGGATGGAAACTGGCGGACACGATTTTATGCCCCCGATATTACCTTGCAGTTGACCGCAGAAGCGGAACTTCTGCCAATCAGCCTGGGCCCTCTATTGGAGTTTTCTCTTGCTGAACTGGATGTGCCGCTGGCGGTGAATGCAGGCGGCGGCGGAGGCGCCTTGGTGGCTGCGGATTGTGCCAGTGGGTCAGGCAACAGTGTTGAGTTTACGGTCGAGGTTGAACGGGAGGTAGCCCGTATTGTCACTGGCTCCCTGGACTCTGACGGTAGTCTGATCGCGGCTCCTCTCGATGCCAATGTGGGGCGTTTACGTTTATTGGGGCTGCCAGCGCTTAATGGCATTCTGCACCTCAATGCCGAAGTGGACGGAACCGTACCGGGGGTCACGGAGACCGTTACGATGGATCCCCGGTATAACCTCTATTGTGATCCTGTGGACGGTTGTGACGAGATTGGCTACAGCGATGAAGGGGACGGTGTCTCAGGGCTTGATCTGGATATTGTGATTAATGAAGCGTCACTGCTGGAAACCAGCCTGG
Organism: Alcanivorax sp. P2S70; assembly: GCF_000475295.1. Lineage (NCBI taxonomy): Bacteria > Pseudomonadati > Pseudomonadota > Gammaproteobacteria > Oceanospirillales > Alcanivoracaceae > Alcanivorax > Alcanivorax sp. P2S70. Next base: position 79,600 of record NZ_AXBZ01000034.1, on the reverse strand, counting down.
GCAGTTTGAACCTGAATCTGCTGCTTAACCCGATTGTGGATCTGGTAGAAGGGTTACTGGAAACGGTGGTGGAGAGCCTCGGTGAGGCGTTGATTAACCCCTTGCTGAGGACTCTGGGGGTTGGATTGGGCAGTATTTCGGTGAATGTGTCAGCTGCCAGCCAGGATTCTGTCCAGCTGATAGAAAATATCGCGGTGGTGGGTGCAGAGGAATAGTGGTTGAATCTGCTTTCGAGACTCACGAAAAATAAAAAAACGGCCGCTGAAAGCGGCCGTTTTGATATCAGGCGGTGGCGTGCCGGTAACGGGTCAGCTGGTCGGCAAAGTCCTGCAAGGCAGCGATGCCGGATTCGCGGGCATCGTGATACCACTGCTCCAGCGCTTCCACCATTTCGGTGGAGTTACGGCTGGTCTGGGACCAGATGTCCTGCAGACGCAGACGGAACTGGTAGATCGCGTGCAGGGTCTCGTTGCTGTCGGTGAGGCTGGCCAGTCGTTGCTGCTGAGTCGGTTTGATCAGAGACACATCACGGTGCAACAGCGCATGGGCGCGAGCGTAGAGTCCACGTGTGGCTTCACAGGCACGCTCGCGCTCCTGTTTGAAAACCGGTGCAATCACAGACTTGCGGTAGTTGGCCATCACCTGAAAACGGTGTTGCATCACCCCGCGCAGGGCGTCCAGGTCGATACTTTTGGCGTCACGGTCGATGACCGGCTTGGGCGCCACCTTTTTCACTTTGGCCAGCTTCAGTATTTCAAACAGGCGAATCCAGGCCCAGCCCGCATCGAACTCGAAGCGGCGAACGGACAGCTTGGCCGAGTTCGGGTAGGTGTGGTGGTTGTTGTGCAGCTCTTCACCGCCAATCAGGATGCCCCACGGAGAAATGTTGCGGCTGGCGTCGGCGCATTCGAAATTGCGGTAACCCCAGAAGTGGCCAATGCCATTGATGACGCCGGCCGCGAATACCGGGATCCACATCATCTGTACGGCCCAAACGGTGATGCCGGACACGCCGAACAGGGCCAGGTCGATCACTGCCATCAGGGCAATGCCGCCCATGGGAAAGCGGGAGTAGACGTTGCGCTCCAGCCAGTCGTCCGGGCAGCCAGCGCCGTATTTGGCCAGGGTTTCCTGGTTTTCGGCTTCTTCGCGGTACAGTTCGGCACCTTCACGCAGTACCTTCTTGATGCCTTTCACCTGCGGGCTGTGCGGGTCGTCTTCGGTCTCGCACTTGGCGTGGTGTTTGCGGTGGATCGCGGTCCACTCGAGGGTATTCTGGCCGGTGCTCAGCCACAGCCACAGGCGAAAGAAGTGCTTCAGGGCCGGGTGCAGGTCCAGGGCACGGTGGGCGGAGTAGCGGTGCAGGTAGACCGTGACGCTGACAATGGTCACGTGGGTCATGGCGAGGGTCACCAGGACCAGCTCTCCGAGGCTCAGGCCCAGCAGGCCGTTTTGAATGAAATCAAGCATGGGGTCGCACAATAAAGAATCGGAGTGGCTATTGTGCCCAGTCGCCATGACGGGAAGAAGACGCAGGATGGGTCAAATTCGGACTTTCTGGCCAATGGTTGACCGTGGGGATAGGCGGTGGGGCTGCAGAGCGTTACCTGAACCGCCATCCTGATCGCGCAGAAAGGCCGGAGGTCGCTCAACCATGGGATGCCCCGCGTTCCAGCAACAGGTGCCCCAGCGCGTCGACAGTGGCCTGCCAGCCTGGTGCAAGCCAGGTGGTGCCGACAGCTTCGGCAATCAGGGCCGGGCCTTCAAGGCGCTGGCCGGCACCCAGCGATTCCCGCTGGAAGAGGGCGACGGGAGTATCGATACCGGGCAGTTGGGCGTGCCCGGACGGTTTACCTGCCTCGGCGGTGAGCGCGGGGCTGTCTGGCGTGTGGCTGTTGGCCAGCACCTGCACACGCAGGTTCACCTGCTGCACGGGGAGGCCGAGGCGATGCCCAAAGCGTTGCTCGTGGGCCGCATGAAAGGCGCTCTCCCGCTCGGCAGGGTCATCCCGCCAAATGACCTGCAGCACGGAAGATTGGCCCCGGTAGCACATCTCCACAAAGGTCTGGAATTGCAGATCCTGCGCGTCAACGCCCTCGGCCTGCAGTTCCTGGCTGCCCTGTTCCTCGAGCTGCTGGCGAAGAGCCAGAAGCTGGGCCTCACTGGCGTTATCAGCCAGGGCCTGCAACAGTTCGCGCTTGCGGGGTGCGTAAACCAGCCCTTCCGCGGACAGCACGCCAGCACGTTGCGGCACGATGGCACGGCGCATACCCAGGTTGTCAGCCAGGGCGCACACATGCAGCCCCCCGGCACCGCCAAAGCTCATCAGGGCAAAATCTGCCGGGTCATGCCCCTTCTGGATGGAGATTACCCGTAGGGCCTGGGTCATGTGCTCATTGGCCAGGGCCAGAACGCCCTCGGCAGTTTCCTGCACACTCAGCCCCAGCGCCTTGCCAAGCCGGGCCATGGCGGCGTTGGCCGCGGCCACGTCCAGTTGCAGGGAACCGCCAAGCGCAAAGGCTGGTTGCAGGCGGCCCAATACCACATTGGCATCCGTCACGGTGACCTGGGTGCCGCCCTGTCCGTAGCAGGCCGGCCCCGGGGAGGCGCCCGCGGATTGCGGGCCTACGTGCAGCAGGCCTGCCTCATCCACGTAGGCCAGCGAGCCGCCCCCGGCACCAATGGTATGCATGTCGACCATGGGCACGGCCACCGGGTAGGGGCCGATGCGCCCCTGCTGGGTGAGACGAATGGCGCCATCGAGCAGGGCCACGTCCGTTGAGGTGCCGCCCATATCGAAAGTCATCAGGTTCGGTTGTTGAAGTTGCTCGCCCAGTCGGTGGGCGGCGGCCAACCCCCCGGCCGGGCCGGAGAGCAGCAGGTTAACGGCCTGTGCGGCAGCCTGCTCGGAGGCAATGGTGCCGCCGTGGGATTGCATGATCGCCAGTGGGGCTGGGCGCGTCGCCTGCTGCAGGCGTTGCAGGTAATCGGCCACTTTGGGCGACAGCCACGCATTCAGCCAGGTGGCCAGACCGCGTTCATATTCGCCGCGAGTGGCGACAATCTCATGGGAAGTACTGACACTGAGCCCGGCGTCGCGCAGGGCCTCGGCCAGTTGCTGCTCGTGTTCTCCCTGCAGATAGGCAAACAACAGGCAAATGGCCACCGACTGCGGATCATGCTGTTTTATCCGGGTGACCAGATCGGCAATCTCGTCGCTGGAGAGCGGCTGAAGTTCGTTGCCCCGGGCGTCCAGCCGTGCGTTGATGCCTTCAACGGGCAAGTCGGTCAGGGCAGAGGCGGCAGGCGTGGGAGTCAGGTTATACAGCTCGGCCCGGTTCTGGCGGCCGATGCGCAGGATGTCTTCGATACCACTGTTGGTGACAAAAACGGTGCGCGCGCCTTTGCCTTCCAATGCTGCATTGGTGGCCACCGTGGTGCCATGAACAATGGCCAGTTCGCCGGTGGCCATGGCCGCCCCCATGCCCAGTGCCTCGATTCCCTGCAAGATCGCGCGCTCCGGTGCGTCCGGTGTGGACAACACCTTGTGAATGCGTGGCTCCCCATCGCCGAGCAACACAAAATCCGTAAAGGTTCCGCCGGTATCGACACCGAGCCAGTATGAGAGAGGCATAAAAGTGAACAGTGAATAGTTAACAGTGAACAGCGAAAACAGGGCTAACGGCGAACCTTCGTGATGCTACCATACCGGAAGCGAGTGGATGCTAGCTATTCACTGTTAACTATTCATTGTTCACTGCTTTTGCCATGCCTGAATTACCCGAAGTTGAAACCACCCTGCAGGGTATCCGTCCTCATCTTGAGGGGCGGGTGTTGCGGGGTGTGGATGTGCGTGAGGCGCGGTTGCGCTGGCCGGTCAGCGAGGCCCTGTATGCGCTGAAAGACTGCCCGGTGCTGGGGCTGAAGCGGCGAGCCAAGTACCTGCTGATACAGCTGGCCGAAGGGCAGTTGCTGATCCATCTGGGGATGTCTGGCACCTTGCGGGTAGTGGAAGCGGGGACCCCGCTGCGCAAGCATGATCATGTGGACTTGCGACTCGATGACGGCAAGGTGTTGCGGTTCAATGATCCTCGCCGGTTTGGCACGGTGCTGTTTCAGGCGGGCGCTGCAGATCACCCGCTGCTGGAGAAACTGGGGCCGGAGCCGTTGGGGGACGACTTCACGGGCGAGCGGCTGTTTGACCGCTCCCGTGGCCGCAAGGTCGCGGTGAAAAGTTTCATTATGGATAACGCCACGGTGGTGGGTGTGGGCAATATCTATGCGCAGGAAAGCCTGTTCCTGGCGGGTATACATCCCTCCAGGGCGGCAGGAAGGGTATCCAGAGAGCGTTATGATCGCCTGGCTGAAGCCATTAAAGCGGTGTTGGCGAAGGCCATTGAAGCGGGCGGTACCACACTGCGGGATTTTACCCGGGCAGACGGGCAGCCGGGCTATTTTGCCCAGTCGCTACGGGTATATGGGCGGGCCGGGCAGCCGTGCATTCAATGCAAAACCGTGCTCAAGGCAGATCGCCACGGACAGCGTAGCACCAGTTATTGCCCGCAATGTCAGCGCTGATCAACGATTGAACAATTTCCGTATTGCCGGGCTTGGTGCAAAGGTGTAGATTGTGATGCAATTGTCGGAATATTAACGACTTAGCTGAAAGAATGTCAGCGATACTTTAACTATAAGAACGCAAGAGGGACTGACCATGAAGCGAGCAAAGCGCCCGGTAGTGGCATCTGCACTCGCCGCCACCATGATGCTCACCGCAATGGCTCCCATGCCGGCTGTGGCTGGCACCATGGCGGGAGATCGTCCGGGGGAAATCGCGATGATTGCCGACACCATTATCGCCCGCCCGGTATTGCTTGCCTCCACCGTCGTTGGGGCTGGGTTGTTTGTGGTGACTTTGCCCTTCAGCCTGCTCGGAGGGAACGCCGGAGAGGCAGGGGAAGTGCTGGTGATGAATCCTGGCAAAAACACCTTTGTGCGTTGCCTTGGCTGTACGCCAGCCCAGCATGAAAGTCTGAGGGCGGAAAAGGCGACCCGTGATGCGTCTGAGGATGTTGCCAGCGCAGATTAATTTGGCGAGCCACGCTGAAATAAAAAAGCCCGGCATATGCCGGGCTTTTTTGTGGCTTGCGTCAACAGGCGTTTGCCAATCAGCCGCAGGCGCGGTCGCTGTCCAGGTTCAGGCAGCCGCTCTTGTCGCTACAGAGGTCGCCAAACAGCGCATTGCACAGCTCTGATACCTTGCTGTTCAGTGCAGCATCGTCGAAAGGGTTCTCGGCGAGCGGCTGCCATTGCAAGGCATTGAGTTGCAGCTGCACGTGTCGCAGCAACATCCGGTAAGGATCGTTCAGGGTATACATGTTGAGAATGCCTTCGGCATGAATCAGGGTGTGCATGCCAATCGTCATGGCCCACTGGCCAACGCTGAACGTCAACGGCGCATTCCCGTGGCTTTCGAGTTCGCCGTTGTCCATTGCTTCCTGCACAACGCCTTCGACCATGCGACCGATGGGCTGGTGTGCTTCCAGAAGCTGATCACGGCGATGGGTCGAAGCGGCCTGCCAGACCACATCGGTCATGACGTATTGCTCGAGCCGGAAGTGCTCAGGATGGTGTTGGGCAAACAGGGCAAAAGCCACGGAGAAGCCCATCATTTTGTCGCGGCTGCTAAGGGAAGAGTCCGCGACCCGCTTGAAATACTCGCGTCGAGTAGCGGTAAGCTCCGTACAGACCGCCATGAGCAGGTCTTCCTTGGAGGCGAAGTGGTGGTATAGCGTGCCGGTAGCGAAGTTGCAGCTACGCGCAATGGCGGCCATCTGGATACCCAGCAGGCCCTCGTTGCACAGCTGCTGCCGTGTGGCTTCAATAAACAGTTGTTCGCGTTCTGCAAGGGCCTGTTCGCGCCCGCTTCGAGTTTTAATCATGGTGAAATTCTTGTCTTGTCCGTATGACTAGTGTGGTTACCCGGGCACTAATACGCAAGTGCCATTCACAGCGTATTGGCGAGGGTTTCCAGCACTCCATTCAGATGTTGCAAACCGGTACGGGTGCATTTGATATGACCTTGCTCCATGGCAATGAGCCCCCGGTATTGCAAATCCCCCAATAAGCCTTCCCATTCTGCCGTATTCACCCCCGTCCTGTCCGCTATCACCTGTAACGATATGCCACCGGTGAGGCGTAATCCGTTAAGTAGTGCCTCAAATGAACGATCAGCACCGGTCACAGGCTGTAACTGGCGACGACTTTGGGCCGGGTCGGCGAGGTAATCTTCCGGTTTACGGGTTTTCTGGAAGCGCAGAATGGCATTATCCGCTGCCTTGGTGAGCTTGCTGTGAGCCCCGGCACCGATCCCCAGGTAGTCACCAAATTCCCAGTAATTGCGGTTGTGGCGGCATTCAAGGCCCGGTCGTGCAAAGGCGGACACCTCGTAACGGTGATAATTGTGCCTGGCCAACAGGGCGAAACCGGCCTCCTCGGTGTCGGCCATGCTGTCGCCGTCCGGTTGCTGTGGCGGCGAGCGGTAAAAGACCGTGTTGGGTTCGATGGTGAGCTCATACCAGCTTAGATGAGTAGGCTGCAGAGCAATGGCCTGTTCCAGGTCGGACAGCGCCTGCGCCTGACTCTGGCCGGGCAAGGCGTGCATGATATCCAGATTCAGATTGTCGAAGCCGGCCGCCCGGGCTTGTGTGGCGGCACGCACCGCGGCACTGGCATCGTGGATACGCCCCAGTGCCTGGAGGTGACCGTTGTTGAAACTCTGCACCCCGATGGACAGCCGATTGATGCCCGCTTCCCGGAAGCCCTCAAAACGGGCGGCCTCGGTGGTGCCGGGGTTGGCCTCCAGGGTGATCTCGGCATGCTCGGACAGAGGCAGGCGGGCACGGATACCGGCAAACAGCTCCCGGTAAAACGCGGGCGACATCAAACTGGGGGTTCCCCCACCAATAAACACCGTCTCTACCGGCCGCTCCCCTGCCAGTTGCAGATCCTGCTCCAGGTCCACCAGCAAGGCCTGCAAATAGGCCTCTTCAGGCAATTCGCCGCGCTCATGGGAATTGAAATCACAATACGGACACTTGCGCACGCACCAGGGCGTGTGGATGTAAAGGGAGAGGGGGGGAGGGGTGAGAGGCATGGAGGTCAGTTAACAGTGAATAGTTAACAGTGAACAGCTAAATTCACCGGCTTGGGGTATGGTAGCAAACCGTCCGGGCGAAGTGTGTGTTTTGCCTTCGCTGTTCACTATTCACTGTTAACTAATAACTGCTGTTTATGCATATCTGGGTTGATGCCGATGCCTGTCCGAGGCCGGTGAAAGAGGTCTTGTTCAAAGCAGCGCAGCGGGTGCAGGTGCCGTGCACCCTGGTGGCCAACCAGGCCATTGCGGTGCCGAGGTCGGCGCTGATCCGCTCCATTCAGGTGGGGCAGGGGTTTGATGTGGCAGATAACGAAATTGTCCGCCGATGTGAACCGGGGGATCTGGTGGTCACCCAGGATATCCCCCTCGCTGCGGAGGTAGTGGCGAAGGGCGCAGAGGCCGTGACGCCCCGGGGGCACTGGCTCGACAAGGATACCGTGCGCGAGCGCCTGAACATGCGGGACTTCATGGAAGAGATGCGCTCAGCCGGGATGGAAACCGGTGGTCCGAAAAGCTATTCCGCCCAGGACAAGGGGCGGTTCGCCAATGCACTGGATCGTTGGTTGGCACGTCACCGGACTCAGAAGTAGCCCATTACCCCGATTTGCCCCCAGCTTTCATCCTGGCCGCCATCGCGGCGAACGTCTTCGCCGGCCCAGCTGTACTGCCAGCCGGCGTAGAAACTCAGTCCTTCGATGGCGTTCCAGGTGAGCTGCAATCCGGCCTCAAGATTGTTGAGTCCGTCGTAGGCCTCACTGGCATAGCCATCGTCATAGGTCTGGGTAAGCCGCAGGTCCACGATCACGGTTTCCCATAGTGGTGTTTCGGCGATGGCAGAGAGGGCGTAAAAACGACCGCTGGCCTGCTTGCTCCAGGTGCTGTCCAGAGCCAGCCGGATCAGCGTAGTCAGCCTGCGCGATACGCCGATGCCGACCTCGACATCGTCGGGATCCTGAGGGTGGAACTGCAGGTAGCTGACATTCAGGTAGGGGTTCCACTCTCCGAAATAGGGGGCGTATTCGGCGTAGAGGGTGTTTTCGCGGTAGTCGCCGCCGGCCTCCCAGGCTTGCCAGACTCCGGCAGCGATATCCGCCATCACCAGATCGCCGCCGACGCTATAGAGGCTGCTGCCATCCAGATTGTCGCGACCTTCGGAAATATATTGGCTTTGCCACTGGGTTTGCAGGCTGCCCTGCAGGCCAGCGGCAAACAGTGGCGCGGGAAGACTCAGCAGGGAGGCGATGACACGTAAAGACACGGCACAGCTCCTTGTGGCGTGGAGTGAAAGTCAGGGTAACCCGTGCGCCGTGAAACGAAAGTGAGGGCTGCGGGCCGTGCCGTCCTATGGCTCGCGTTTCAGCTGGGTGAGCAATGCAGCCATGGCCTTGCCGCGATGGCTGAGGGCGTTCTTCTCTTGCGGATCCAGTTGTGCCGCAGTGCAACCCTTTTCCGGAACGAAAAAATGAGGGTCATAGCCGAAGCCCTGCTCCCCCTGGGGTTCCAGAACGATTTCGCCGTCCCAGGTGCCCTGGCACAGGATCGGGGTGGCATCGTCTTCATGTTCCATCAATGCCAGCACGGCCACGTAGCGGGCGCCCCGGTTGACGTCGGGAAGATCGGATAACAGCTCGACCATCAGTTTGTTGTTCTTGGCGTCGGTGGCGCCGACCCCGGCAAAACGGGCAGAGAACACGCCGGGGGCACCGCGCAGGGCATCGATTTCGATCCCGGAATCATCGGCAATGGCGGGCAGGCCGGTATGCTTGCAGGCGTTGCGGGCCTTGATGATGGCGTTTTCCACAAAGGTGGTGCCGGTTTCGTCCGCTTCCGGCACATCGAATTCGCTCTGCGGTACCACCTCGATATTCAGTGGCGAAAGCAGCCCTTGCAGTTCTGCGAGCTTTTTCTTGTTGCCAGAGGCAAGAACGAGTTTTTCCATGGAGAACTCCTGCGCTGTTAGCTGCGTGCGTCTAACTGCGTAGCACGTAGCTGTCTTTATGCCTTGACTCGATAAATCGCAATTTCGCCGAACAGATTGGGCCACCACTTGCTCAGTATGCTGCGGCGGTGCTCGCGGTTGATCACCTGTCGCTCGAGAATCTGAATGCCGTGTTTGCGACAATGGGTCTCGAAGTCCTGCACGGTGCACAAGTGAATATTGGGCGTGTTGTACCACTCGTAGGGCAGTGCGGAGGAGACAGGCATGCGGCCCTTGAGCCCCAGATAGGCACGAATCTTCCAGTGGCCGAAGTTGGGGAACGTGATAATCGCCTCGCGGCCGACCCGGACCATTTCGTTGAGGATCTGGTCGGGCCGTAATACCGCCTGCAGGGCTTGTGTCATCACCACATAATCAAAGCGATGGTTCTGGAAGTTGCCGAGCCCACCGTCCAGATCCTGCTCCAGTACATTCACCCCTTTCTCGAAACAGGCGGCCAGATTGTCCTGATTGATCTCCAGGCCGTAACCCTGGGCCTGCTTGTGTTCACCCAGCCAGGCCAGCAGGGTGCCGTCACCACAGCCGAGGTCCAGCAGCGTGGCGCCCTTGGGGATCCACTGGCTGATCAGTTGCAGATCATCACGCATGGTCTGACTCCCCGGTGCTGCCGTGTTCTATCTCGTTGGCGACTCTGTGCATATACGCCCCGAACAGCTTGGTGTATTCCGGGATATCCAGCAGGAAGGCGTCATGGCCCTTGGGGGTGTCGATCTCGGCGTAGCTGACGTCGCGCCCCGCGTGTACCAGGCCATCGACAATTTCGCGGCTACGCTCCGGTGCAAAGCGCCAGTCGGAAGTGAACGACATCACCAGGAATTTGCAGCTCGGCTTGCTGAGCGCGGTTTCCAGGGAATGCTCGAAGTCCCGTGCCGGGTCGAAGTAATCCAGCGCTTTGGTCATCAGCAGGTAGGTATTGGCGTCAAAGTTGCGCGAGAACACCTCACCCTGGTGGCGCAGGTAGGATTCCACCTGAAACTCCACATCAAAACCGTAGTGGAAGCGGCCGGAGCGCAGGTCGCGGCCAAATTTCATGCGCATGGCATCATCACTGAGATAGGTGATATGGCCCACCATGCGCGCCAGAATCAATCCCTGACGTGGGTAGGTGTCGTGCAGGTAGTAGCGCCCGCCATGGAAATTCGGGTCGGTAAGAATCGACTGGCGGGCCACTTCGTTAAAGGCAATGTTCTGGGCCGACAGTTTCGGGGCCGCGGCAATCACCACCGCGTGGCTGAGACGGTCCGGGTAGTCGATGGACCATTGCAGGGCCTGCATGCCGCCCATGCTGCCACCAATCACCGCCGCCCAGCGCTGAATGCCCAGCACATCGGCTAGCCGCACCTGGCTGTTCACCCAGTCCTTCACGGTCATCATGGGAAAATCCGGCCCCCAGGGCTGACCGGTTTCCGGGTTGATTGCCGATGGGCCGGAGGAGCCGTGGCAGCCGCCGAGATTATTCAGACATACCACAAAGAAACGGTTGGTATCGATCACCTTGCCGGGACCAATACAGGTATCCCACCAGCCCGGACGCTTGTCCTTCATGCTGTGGTAGCCCGCCGCATGATGGTGACCGGACAAGGCATGGCAGATCAGCACCGCGTTGGACGCGTTGCGGTTCAGGGTGCCGTAGGTTTCATATACCAGTTCGTAGGACGGCAGGGTTCGACCACACTCCAGTTCGAGCGGGGTGTCGAAATGGTGTGTTTTTGGCTCCACCAGACCCACGGAATCTGCGGGGATCTCTTGCGGCATGATGACTCGCTTACATAGGTTGTCGCAAAGTCTAAAGCTCGACCGGTGGGGGCGCAATGCAGGACCGGTAACCGGCCGTGGTAACATGGCCCTTTGTGGAAACGGGAAGGGACCATCTTCTATGGCATCCGACAAATTGCTCGATACCCTTTATCAGAAAGTTGCCAATGATGAGGATGCCCGCACCTGTACCGACATTTCGGATGCGGCCTGCCGGGAGGTACCGGGTAACTTCTTTCGTATCATCAGTGCCAATACCCTAACCAAGATCGGTGATCTGCTGATCAATCCGAAAACGGTGCTGGCGTGGTTGATCGGTGCCGTCGGGGCGCCTGCTTCTCTGGCGGGGTTGTTGGTGCCGATTCGTGAGTCTGGGTCACTGATCCCGCAATTGATGATTGGTGCCCTGGTACGCCGCTACCCGGTGCGAAAGGGCTTTTGGGTGCTGGGGGCTGCTCTGCAGGGGGTGGCTGTGCTTGGCATGGCAGCGGTGGTGTGGTGGCTGGACGGTTTGCAGGCGGGACTTGGGGTAATCGGCCTGTTGGTGCTGTTCAGTATTAGCCGTGGCTTCTGCTCGGTGGCCATGAAGGATGTGCAGGGCAAGTGCATCCCCAAATCACGGCGGGGGCGCCTCACCGGGTTATCCGCCACCTTGTCCGGTGCGCTGACGTTTGCGCTGACACTGCTGCTGTTTCGCGGCGATAGCGACCCATCCATGCTGTTCTACAGTGCGTTGTTGGCGGGGGCCGGCGTGGCCTGGTTGGTTGCTGCCCTGGTGTTCTGGCGGGTGGATGAATACCCCGGAGCCAGTGAGGGTGGCAGTAATGCCCTTAAAGAGGCTTGGGCTAGCCTGTCGTTGCTGAAAACAGATCGTCCATTTCGACGTTTCGTGCTTGCCCGCGCCTTGTTGATGGCCTCTTCGTTGGCATCCCCTTTCCTTGTGCTGCTGGCTCAAGATCAGTCAGAGCTGGCACTGATGCTGGGTAGCTTCGTGCTGGCATCGAGCTTGGCCAGCGCAGTAAGTGCAACAGTGTGGGGCTACATGGCCGACAGCTCCAGTCGTGCGGTGATGATCCGTGGTGGCGCTTTGGCGGCGCTGGTATGCCTTGGCGCGGGTGGGCTGTCACTATCCGGCTGGCAGCCAGATGGGGTGCACTGGTTCTATCCGGGCGCGTTTTTTGTTCTCGCTATCGCACATGCAGGTGTTCGTATCGGACGCAAGACCTATATGGTGGATATGGCAGGGGGAACCAAGCGAACAGATTACACGGCCGTCAGTAATACCGTGATCGGGGTTTTGCTGCTGGTGGTTGGTGTGTTCAGTGCGGCGGTGGCGACGCTGGGAAATGATTGGGCGCTTGTGGTGCTGGGGGGTATGGGAGCAGCAGGGGTCCTTTGTGCGATATCGCTTAAAACCGTGTAAGTAATATCCTAAAGCTATATGGGGAGACTGCCTGCGTTGCTATTTTGCGCTAAGGTGAGTGGTTTGTTTGTCATCCTTTCTGGGGGAAAAATGAAGAAGACGTTAGTGGTTATGCTTTGCTCATTGGCAGCGAGTGGTGTCTGGGCCGAAGAAAGCCCGAGCCGGGGTTTGATGGTTGGGGCAGGAGTAGGGATCGATACCGGTAACTTCGCGGACGAGCTCGAAGACGAGCTGGGTTCGGGCTTCAATGTTGATGATGATGGCGCCAACACAGGGGCGGACCTGTATGTCGGGTTTGCCTTCGGCGGAGCCTCATCTGTACGCCTGGGCTACCGGAAATTTGGTGAGCAGGCAGGTGAGGTCAGCTTCGGTGGAGCAAAAATCGGAGAGTATGAAGTGGATGCCGATGGCCTGTATCTGGCTGCGGATCTGATGTTCCCTGTAGCGGATACCGTGTACCTCGGTGGCACATTGGGACTGCAACGGTGGGATGGAGAGTCCACTACTCGAACCGCATCGGGCACTTCCAGAGCCTCCAGTGAAGGGAGTGACTTTTTTTATGGTGTGCGCGGCAAGTTTCTGTTCAATCAGGGCAAGGCCGGTGTCGTTGCGGGCTATACCTTGTACCGCTTCGAGGATGAGCGTGGCGATGAGCTCGAGTACGACAGCATCAGCCTGGGATTAGAAGGCTACTTCCGCTGATGTCCTTGTCACTGGTCTCGCCGTTTCTGGTGATACCGGCCTAGATCCGATCCTCTCTGTCGTTGATGTTGGCCAGCCTGGTGCTGGCCAACATCGTCAGTGCCAAGGTATGGAGCACATGACGGAGACCTCAAGCCGCAATGTGATGATTCCCGGCGGCCTATCCTTTCTTGATGTTTTCACTATACGACGGCTTGCGCTAACAGGATTGCTTTCCCGGGTGATGGGGTTTTCTTCTGTTTTCCGGCATTACCTGAGGCTCAGGTGTGGCGTGCGGGAAAAAAGGGGGGCTAGGTAAGCTCGGGGGGTAAGCCAAAGAGTTGTTCTGTGGATTCGAGCGTCATGTTGATGCCTTTGACCAGGCACCAGCGAGAGGCATTTCCTTGCGCCTGAACCCGTGCGCCATGGTAAGACCAGGGGGTATTCATGAAAATGGCAATCCGCCCTGGCTGAAATGGAATCAGCGTGGCCGCCTCCGGAGCGCAGGATTTCACATGATCCGGCGCGCGCTTGGCCATGATCTCTACCCCTTCGCGGCCAATGATTTGTGGTCCACGAAACAGCCTGGTGCCCCAATCCGGCAAGGCGGTTTGTTCCGGATCAAGATAGAGGATCAGGCTGTAGAGTCGATTGGGCCAATCCATATGTGTTGGCAAGGTGCTGCCCGCAGCACGAATATTCAGGGCGCCACTGGTTGCCCAGGGTTGCAGCTGAATCAGGTCTTGCATGCTGTCTGCACGATGCCCAAAGAGGCGCTGGTATAATGACTGTCTTGCTGGGGCGAACAACGTATGGATCGCGGTCGCGACAACATCATCAAAAAGCGCATCGTTGCAGTGTTGCCAGAAGACTTTACGCCGACTCTGCCATTGCGCCAGTTCTTCACTTTTGTCCCAGATCTGGAACGCCAGTAGTCCATGTCCGGCATCACTGAATTGTGCTTTCCCGGGCAGGCATTGATACGCCTGCAAAATGAATTCCGAGGACAGTGCCCCATCGATGATGGTGTGAGGAAAAGGTTCGCGAATAACATTTGCCCGCCGAACACTTTCCAGCAAGCGAGCATGCTCACGGCGAATCAGTGGATCGAGCGTAGTCATGATTGCCAGTACGCGTTGGCAATGGCCAGCGCCTTGGCCACATCTTTGCGTGGCAAGGTGCGGACAATATGCTGCGGAAGTTCCCACCAGCGGCTGGCGATCAGAGCCTCACGTGTCGCTTCGTCGAAGCGGTATTTCAACACTCTGGCAGGGATGCCGCCTACAATGGCATAGGGGGGAACGTTCTCGGTGACGACGGCGCCGGCTGCAATGCAGGCGCCATGACCAACGCAAATGCCTTGCAGTATGACCGCATTGTGGCCGACCCAGACATCACACCCGATCACAGTGGGGTAAACGCCAGCCCGGTAAATATCCTCCGGGCCCATCTCTCCGCCCATTTCCTGCTCCAGATCCAGCATCCCGGTTGTCAGCATGTCAACGTTGTGGCTGACTGCGCCGAGAGTGGCCAGGGCGCTGATGGAGCTGTGCCGCCCAATAATGAGGTTGGTTGGCATCTGGGTCCGGCACTGATAGTACGCATTGCGCCCCATCAGCAGGTTGAAGGGCTGATAGTCGTTGCTGACTCTGCTTTGTTTTTCCAGGAAACAGGCTCGCTCGTGATCACCATCAAAGGCCGAGAGAGAAAGCTCTTCCGGATGAAGCCAGTCGGCGTAACTGGCCAGTGCTTTCAGACGGTTCAGTTTTTGTTCGTTACTGATCATCGGGTTTTCCATGGGGCCACAGTAAGGATTGCGGGATAGAGCCAAAGGGTGTTCCCGCCAGCTGGAGTTGGGCCAGCGGCGAATGGATATGGGAAAACGCGACGCTGCGTTGAGCCTCTCTGCCGACGATTCCCTTGCGGTGTGTGACGGAAACGTCAAAAACGATGGCGGTTCCGGCGCATCCTTCAATGTTTTCGTAGGGAAGATTGGCGCCACTGCATAGACACGGGTCCTGATAGCTAACCTGATTCTTCCATTGTTCAAGCCGGGTCCTGTGATTGCGATAGTGAGTGCCTGACTTCACCTGAATGGCACCATTGTTTGTTGTTACATCGGACACATAAATCATCAAGCGAAGAGAAAGTGTTGGATCCCAGTGGGGGTGATGATTGCCGGCCCCCCGGCGATCATGTTTATACGTATCTTCGCAAATTGAGGCGAAATCATTCCGGCTGTCACGGCATTGAAAATACAGTTCTCCAAGCTGGCGAAACCAGTCAGGGAAAAGGCATTGATGCAGTGTTGTCAGTTGATGATTGAGCAAATCAATCGCTCGGGCGGGAAGAATTTTTTCGCCATCCATGGGGGGGGCGAGTTTGAGGCCTGCCAGAGATTCGGAAAAACAGCGATGGTGCTCCTCTGCCAGCGCCATGGAACGGTCAGCATAGAGGCCGGGGAAAACCACGACGCCCTTCTCTCGTAATGTTTGGGTTGCCTGCTGAAGATTCATCATGACTTATCAAGCTCCCAGTCCAGTCGGCGGCTTGCATAATCATACAGGGCAAATTCCCGATGAAAGCGTGCCCGGAATTGTTCCCGGTAATGAGCAAGGTCGATAATGTTTTCTTCTCTTGGGCTGGTGTTTTCAAACGGGATCGAAGGGGTTGGCTTCCCCAGCTTTACCGCCAGAAGCTCCAGGGAGTCAGCAAACCGCTCGGTGAGTCCGATCCACATAAAGCGTTGCTCGAGCCAGCCCTGAATGTGTTGCTCGCTGGCGCTCCACAGGTCGAAAGGAAGCCCGAGATAATTGAATATTTTTGGGTTTTTAAGGGTGTCTTCCAGATATTTTTCTACGTCAATTTGGCCAAGATCGCCCAGCCTGCGACGGAAATAATAGCCGGACAAAACCATTTCCATGGGGTCGCGCAGCATGGTAATGAACTGGGTGGCATCAGGATAGTAATCGAGAGCCCCAATGGCCCACTGATGATGATAAAAATGCCCATGGACACAGGCGTTTTGCTGGGCTGCCGCTCTCTCCGGAGGGCCCTCGGGATCGTCGGGATAATGCAGAAAGAGTCGATCCTTGAAAACACTTCTCAGGCAGGTCGTAAAGCTGGTTCCTGCGCATTTCGGGATATGGATAGAGACCAGTAGCTTGTCAGGGTTGTACTGTAGCATGGTCATTCCTTATCCAGCACCAGTAGTGAAGGTAGCCGATCCGGCTGTTCCAGTCTGAGGAGGGTATAGCCGATGCCAGCCATCCCCGTCATCATCCCCGGCTGCATGCTCTCCCCTCCGGGAATTGTCCAGCTGAGCTGGGACTGATGGCGCTGTAACATTCGTGATGCCAGATGGCCTGCCGTTTGTGGCTCGCCCAGAAGCAGCCACATGTCGATCAGTCCGCAGTTTCCCATGGAGAGATGATCCCATTGCATGAGTGGCCGGTCACGCAAACGTTGCAGGGCCAACTCGGCCGTCGGGCTGAAAGTTCCGGTCAGTTTCTTTACCCGGTCGAGGGCAATGAGGATTCCGGCTGCACCGTGGGCCCAGCCATCACTGTCGGCAGGTGCGTCCTGCTCAGCAGATACCTTCCAATTGCGCTTTTCAGGGATCCACTGGTGATCCAGGAATTCCACACACTTCGTTATCGTGCGAAGCGCATGATCAGCCTGTGCTACGCCCGGGAAGGCATCCAGCAACTGACAGAGTGCAGTCAAGGGGCCGGCTATGCCATGTCCTGCGCCTGTCTGAAATGCGGCGGGGTTGTTGTCATCGTAGCGGCCGTGATCGGGCCAGCCGACCAGCCTGGCAGGAGGCCCGGTCATCACACACTGACGGAGTAACTCTGCCAATGGCATTGGCTGTGGTGCTGGCAGGTTGGTGCGCATGGCGACACTGGCGCCAGCCAACCCACTGATCCAGTCCGCGCTGCTGCCTGACGGACGAAATTGCGCTGAGGAAATGCCGTTACGCAAGGTTGCCAGGCCCGTTTTGAGCGTGGGCATCTCAATCAGTTGCAGGGCGTGTTGCAAGGCAAATAAAAGAGCGGTACGACCAACCAGGCCTCCGTGGCGATTATCAAGTTCTTCGCTCCACGTAGCAGCACTGTCGAGTAGGCCGGTAAAGATATTTTCGCTGAGCTGGTAAAACCGTGACGCTTGGGTTCGTTGTGCCAGAGCGGCAAAGAACAATCCCATCCCGGCCTGCCCATCGTAAAGGCTGGCGCCGAGCGCCCGAACCGTACTGGGGCGATCGGCGCCAAGGGATTGCGGGGCGATCCAGGTTGGCTGGAGCCCTTGCGTCTGCGGCTGCGCAACCGCCATCTTCAGCAGGGTATCGCCAATATGAACCGCCGCTTCCAAGGCTGACGGTGTGCTGTCCGTGCGCTGCCTGGCGAGGGGTAGATCTGTTGGCTCAGGGTCGCTTCGGGTAGTGAACAGGCATGCTTTAATCAGACTGGTCTGGAAAGCGACTTCAGCGTCGGATAGCCGCATGAAGCGTTCTTTGATGGCATCCAGGCCGGATTGGGAAAAGAGAGTGACAGGGCCGCTGGCGCCACCGTTCCAGGCTGTCGCATTTACTGGCAGAGTGAAGTGGGGAATGTCTCCGTTTTGCAGGGCTCGCTTTTCTACTTCAAGGAACGGCCATACGTGTGGGCAAGTGTCATGGCTCAGAAAGGTCGCGGCCAGACACTCCTGCTCAATTTCGGCGTCAATCAGTGTCAGGGAATAACGGGGGTGGCGAACAGCCTGTTCCAGCGTGGCGTAGAGCGTGGTATCCCTGACCAGAAAACGGACCTGACAGTCTGCCAGTAATTCGCCCAGTTGCTGGTTCCATGCGGTTGAGTCAGCCAGGCGTCTGGCAGCTCCAACGAGGCTGGAAAAACCAGCGATAATGCTTTCCTCATATTCACAGGGCGGCGGAAGAGCTGCGCTACTGTTGGCGCTTTCAACCCGAACCCACTCGGTTTTCAGTGCCATTTGATCTGTATTAATGTGAGTCCAGCAGTGTGTCTTCAGGTCGGTGAGATATTTTTTTCCGGCTGAAATACCACTGATCTGTATCGCGGTGCCATCGCCGTACGAGAGCCACCGTGGCAACAGGCCTGAACGTAAAACCGTGGCGTCTTCGGCCCGTGCGCCAGTCATCGCCGAACCTGTGCCGCTGCCGGAGGTGGCGGTGGCGAGTGGTACGGGGGACGCCAGCATCTCGGCATCGATGATAACGGGGCCTTGTTCAGCCGCCATCACATTTTCATCGTGAAGGTCCGTGCCAGCGAGCATCCATGCCGCAAAAATTACTTTGCCAGCTTGCCGATAATACTGTTCGGGGTTACCGGTCTGCGCATGGATCTCTGCAGCCCAGCCATGTCCCTCACCGCTCAGCATTGGGGGGACAATATCAGCTAGTGAGGTATCCAGTTTTTCACACAACTGCGCAATGCAGCTTTCCAGTTGCATCTCGCGCGGCTTGTAATACAGCGCGTGATGCGCGGAGAACTCGACACGCATCACGCTCTGTCCGTTGTGATGACGATCTGACAGGCCACACCGCACGGCGGTAACCGGTTTGTCGGGCGCGATGCCAAACCGCTGTTTCAGCGCGTGTCTGTCCTCTGCAAGATGGTATGACAGTTGGAGCTGGTTATCTCGCCACTGACAAAGAGCGAGGCTGGCCAGCCGGGTAGCGTAAGCATATTTGAGAAGGAAAGGGGCGATGTCGCCGTCACGCAGGTTGTTGATGAATTGGTTGTAGAGTCCATCCCCCGGGGCGACCGTCGCCGTTGATGACAGCCGGAACAGGGAGAATTCATGTTCAAGGCAACGTGCCAGGTTGGCAGAAAGGCGTTGGAGCAATTCTCTGCAAAGTGCGGCTCTTGCCTGGGGAGAAAACTGGCTTGACCATTCGGGGCACTCTTTTATGAGGGTTGCGCGGTATCTTGAAACCACAGGAGCCAACAGGGCTTCAAACGGGATCGGGTCGCTGGCATCCAGGAAGGCAGCGCCTTCAATATCAACGCTCGCCAGCATGATGGTATTAGCCATCTCCCAGGCGGTTTCCGTCCAGGCCGCGCACGGGACGTTCTCTCGCAGTGTGCCAGGGCGCAGGCGATCCAGCAGACTGCCCGCATTCAGAGTGTAGTGATCCCATTGCAGTCGTTTTGACAGGCTTCCCGGAGAGAAACGGTCTAGTACTTCCTGCCATCGTTGCAGGCGTCGCGTAGCGGTCTTGCCGCCGCTCTCGCTCATATCCGCCTGTAACCATTCGCCGGAAAGGTGCTGAGCCAATGTCAGCGTTCGTGCCGTGAGGGTGCGCTGAAAAGCGTCAGTGTTCATCTTCGCTGTCATTGGGCTGCGAGGGAGTTGAGGCCGCGTCAAGCAGTTGTCGATAAAGCGGGGAGTGATTCAATAGATGGGAATGGGTCCCTTGTGCCGCCACGCTCCCCTTTTCCATCAGAACAATCCAGTCGGCATTACGGATGCTGTCCAGGCGATGAGTGATGATGAAGCGGGTTTCCCCTTGGGGGCGTGCCAGAAAGCGTTTCAGAATGGTGCTTTCGTTGATGCGGTCCAATTGTGAGGTGGCTTCATCCAGAATCAGCACAGGCTTGGTGGTTAGCCACGCCCGTGCAAGGGCTACACGCTGGCGCTCGCCACCTGACAGCCGCTCGCCAGCCTCTCCGCAGAGGGTTTGCAGGCCGGCGTCATGCTGGGCAATGACGCTGTCGACCCGACACGCGGAAAGTGCATCAGCAAGCTCAGCATCGCTACAGAGGGGAGACGCGAAGCGGATGTTGTATTCCAGAGTGTCATTGAAGATACCTGTGCGTTGTGAGAGGTACAATGTCTGCCGCATTCGCCCATTGGCGTGGACCGGGTTACCGTCATAACAAAGCCGCCCTTCGGCAGGGTGAATGACCCCGGCAAGGACTTTCATTAAAACGGATTTTCCCGCCCCGCTCTGGCCAACAATGGCAACCGTGCTGCCTGTGGTGACATCCAGCGTGACATCCTTGAGCAGGCTTTCTCCTTCCTCGCTGTACACGCTGACATGCTCAATGGAAATTGACCGTGAGGGGGCGGGTGCCTCGGCCTCCGGATCAGGGGGCTCCAACTCCAGTACTTCGAGGTTCTGAATGTCGGTCTTCGCCTGAATGAATGCGGTATACAGCAACCCTACCGCTTGAAGCGGGGCAAACACCTGAAGCATGTACATATTCACCATGACCAGATCCGCTACGCTGGCGTGCCCGTTCTGCATGTCTCTGACTGTCAGGAACAGCATCAACCCAAGCCCGGAATGCACAATCAGCGACTGAATGATTTTGCTTCGTGACAGGTGCTGTTGTTGTGCTCTCCAGTGTTGGTGTAGCGAGTGCTGGCGAGAGAGAAGGCGCAGACTTTCGCTTTCGGTGTTTTCGAATTGCTGTACGATTTCATGATTTGCCAGACTGTCGCCAATCATTGCGTGCACTTGATTGTCGGCCTGGATTCGTTGGGCATAGAGCTTTTTTTGGGTGTCGGCGATGTGCATGGTAAAACGCACATAGACCGCCAATGTGACAACAAGAATGGCGAAAAAGGCCAGCCCCTGAGACCAACCCAGAATGATGGCTGCGATGAGGCAGTAAAGCGCATTGGGCAGAAGATTGAACAAGCCGACACTGCTAAGTGATTCCAGGCTCCATGCTGCCCGCGTCAACATCTGGGTGAGCTTGGGGGAGGCATGGCGGGAGTGGAAACCGTTGGTCTTGGCGTGCAGTGCTGCAAGGGCCTGGGCCATGAACTGCCGTTGAACCCGCTGTATCAGCGGTAAAAACAAAATTTGTCTCACTTCATCTGTCACCACCACTGACAGCGAGGCAAGCACATAGCCGGCCAGTAACCAGAACACAATGTCAGTTGTGTCGTGGCTATCAAATTGAGAGACCAGTGATGCAAACAGTAATGGGATGCCGGCCTGTAGAGCCCGGGAGGAAGCCAATAACCCCAAGGTAGATACTGAGGCGAGGGCGTGACGGTACAGGGTATCCCTGATCAGACGATAAGCAAGCATGGCCTGGCTGGAATAGAAAATAAAAAGGCACCCGAAGAGGGTGCCTGTCTGCTGTCAGTGTAAACGGATCAGCAAGTAATGTTTCTGGACTGGTTGATGCAGATTGCTTCTTCGCTTCCCATGGTGGGCTTGAACACCGTTTCCAGCAGCTTGCTGTTTACGGTTTGCTCGGCCTGCTGGTCAATAGTTTCAGCCGCAACCAGTTCTGCTTCGATATCATCTTTGAATTCAATCATTGTCGTTCCCCTTGGGCTGGTTTATTCGAAATTTTCATGCCGAAAGTGTGAGCCGGCTCATGCTTCAGTACTCTTTATAATAGATACCAGTCGCCCAGGGGAGATTCAATACCTTAAATGGGGTAGAAATACCATTCATCTATTGGTTAGCGTTTTTCATACAAAAGATCCCATACCCCATGCCCCAGTCGCTCGCCGCGGCGTTCGAATTTGGTTTCAGGGCGCCACTCAGGACGGGGGGAGAAGGTGGCATTGCCTGCCAGATTGGTAAAGCCTTCCATGCGGCTCATCACTTCCACCATGTGCTCTGCATAGTTTTCCCAATCCGTTGCCATATGCAGCATCCCTCCGGGCTGCAGCTTCTGACGCACCCGCTCGACCCATGCCGGCTGCACGATTCGGCGTTTATGGTGCTTTTTTTTGTGCCAGGGGTCAGGGAAGTACAACTGCACCCGGGCCAGGCTGTTGTCAGGAATACACAGTTCCAGAATCTCCACAGCGTCGTCACAGTAGCTGCGCAGGTTGGACAGGTTCTGCTGCTCGATTTCCATCAGCAGAGCACCGACGCCGGGTCGGTGAACTTCGATACCGATGAAATCCTTGCTGGGGTCAGCCTTGGCCATGGCGGCAAGGGATTGCCCCATGCCGTAGCCGATTTCCAGCACCCTGGGCGCGTCGCGGCCAAATACGGCCTGCGGGTTCAGAAGGCCGTCATCACGCTCCAAACCAAAGGTGGGCCAGAGCGAGTCCAGGGCATTGCGCTGACCTGTGGTCAGGCGCCCTTCGCGGAGAACAAAGCTGCGCACCTTGCGCATGACCTTGCCGGTTTCCGGGTCTTTATCCTGTTTGATGAAGTCGAGCATGGTGATCTGCTGGCGAGTGGTGGGGCCGTAATTGTAGCAGAAAGGCGGGGCGCAAAGGCGTTCACGTGTTGTTGATCAGGTTAGGGGGATAGTCGATAGCGTTACCCCATGGCAACAAGATAATACTTCCCCCTGGCATCGACTCTTCCCCGGAGCGATGCCATTTTTTTTGCTGTTTCGCGGTGAATCCGCGCGCCCAGACCCGTATGCGGGCAACCTCCAGGCGCGCAGGTAGGGAGCGCTAGCGGCTGATACCTTCCAGGGGCGATGAGGCGCTGGCGTAGGCCTTGCGGGGCATGCGCCCTGCCAGGAACGACTCCCGCCCGGCTTCGATCGCCTTCCTCATGGCAGATGCCATCAGGACCGGGTTGCCTGCATGGGCAATGGCCGAGTTTAGCAGTACACCATCACAGCCCAGCTCCATGGCAAAGGCCGCGTCGGAGGCGGTGCCGACGCCGGCATCCACAATGATGGGGACGTTGGCGTCTTCCTTGATCAGCTGTATGTAGTGGGGGTTGAGGATGCCCAGTCCCGAGCCGATCAGCGAGCCCAGTGGCATCACGGCAACACAGCCCATGGCTTCCAGTTCCTTGGCCACGATGGGGTCGTCGTTGGTGTACACCATCACCTTGAAGCCATCGTCGACCAGTGCCTGCGCCGCTTTCAGGGTGTGAGGAATGTTGGGGTAGAGGGTTTTCTGGTCGCCCAGGACTTCCAGTTTTACCAGGTCGTGACCGTCCAGCAGCTCGCGGGCCAGCTTGCAGCACCGCACCGCTTCCTCGGCGGTATAGCAACCGGCGGTGTTGGGCAGGATGGTGTATTTTTCCGGCGGAATGTAATCGAGCAGATTCTCTTCGTCGGCATTCTGGCCAATGTTGGTCCGGCGAATGGCCACCGTCACCATTTCCGCCCCACTGGTTTCGATCGCGTCGCGTGTTTCGTTGAAATCCTTGTATTTACCCGTGCCGATGATCAGTCGTGATTGGTAGGTCTTGTCGGCAATGGTGAGTAAATCGGACATGGGGGCCTCGTTACAGTTAAGGGGTTACGTCAGGGCGTGTGCGAGCAGGGGTCAACCGCCGCCGATGGCATGCACAATCTCCACCACGTCACCCTCATTGAGAGCAACATCGCCGTGCTGGCTCTTGGGGATGATTTCCCGGTTTACTTCCACGGCCAGCCGGCGGCCGGTCAGGCCGAGTTGGGCAACCAGGTCGGTAATGGTGTTGCCATCCAGTGTCAGGGTATCGCCATTTACGGTGAGGTTCATGATCGTGATCAAGCGTGTTTGAAAAGGGACCAGGCCAGCATCAGCCAGCCGATAATCAACGCGGTGCCACCCAGTGGGGTAATGGCGCCAAGCCACTTTTGCCCGGTCAGCACCAGAATGTACAGGCTACCACTGAAGACCAGCATACCGGCAAACATGACCCAGCCAGCGGTGACCAGATTGCTGACGCCATAGGCTTTGGCCAGCAGTCCTGCCAGCAACAGCGCCAGAGCGTGATAAAAGTGGTATTCACTGGCGGTGGCCCAGGTGGCCAGCATGGACTCGTCCACGCGAGCTTTCAGGCCATGGGCGCCAAAGGCTCCCAGAATGACGGCCAGTGCGCCGTTGAGGGCGCCAAGGACAAGCAGGGTTTTCATGCGAAGCTCCACAGGTGACGGCGATGTCGGGTGCCGTCTTGGGCTGCATAGTGTAGCGGAATTCTCGGATTGACGGGCACAATCTCACGCCTCGACTTGCCGCTGAGTCTGCGTGGCGGGATGGAAGTGGTCGATTCCTCGTCAAGCCCGGTTGCGGCTCAAGACCGTCTTTTCTCATCGCTCTCTTGGGCTATCGCGCCGCCACCGGGCGTAACGAAGGAACGCCCGCAGGGTGAGCGGAGCGAATAACCGACCCTCCTACGGCAAGTGAGGGGGTTAAATCGGGCCGTTCACGGAAATTCGCGATGCGTAACAAAAAAAGCCCCTCGGTGAGGGGCTTTGTTCTGTCGCAGTTCGCGTGTTGCGTTATGCGGCAATCGCGTTGCGTAGCTTCTTGATGGCGTTGTTTTCCAGCTGGCGAATACGCTCAGCCGATACGCCGTACTCGTCGGCCAGTTCCTGCAACGTGGATTTCTGGTCGGCCAGCCAGCGGCGTTCGAGAATGTCGCGGCTACGGTCGTCCAGTGCCATCAGGGCAGAGCCCAGTTGGCGGGTTTCACGCTGTTGTTGATCCTGCTCGGCGATCAGGTCAGCGGGGTCGCTGTTGTCGCTGTGCAGGTAAGCGGCCGGGGAAACCACGGCGTTGTCGTCGTCATCGTTGGTGGGGCCATCGAAGCTGGCGTCATAGGCGCCAAGCCGGCCTTCCATTTCTTTCACCTGCTCTGCGGTCACGCCGAGATCATCGGCCACACGCTGAGCTTCTTCCAGCGTCAGGCGACCCAGGCGTTTCTTCTGGCCACGGAGGTTGAAGAACAGCTTGCGCTGGGCCTTGGTGGTGGCCACTTTCACGATGCGCCAGTTCTTGATCACGTATTCGTGAATTTCGGCCTTGATCCAGTGGACGGCGAAACTCACCAGGCGCACGCCCTTGGTGGGGTCGAAGCGCTTCACGGCTTTCATCAGGCCCACGTTACCCTCCTGCACCAGGTCGCCCAGAGGCAGACCATAGCCGGTGTAGCTGCGAGCAATGTGAACCACAAAACGCAGGTGCGCCAATACCAGGTTGCGGGCGGCGTCCAGGTCCTGTTCATAGTAAAGCTGTTCGGCCAGGCGTTGTTCGTCGTCTGCGCTGAGAACCGGCACGGCATTAACGGCTCGCATGTAAGCGTCCAGGTCATTACCCGGTACGGCCAGCGTGAGCGCCTGTGCTTGGGAAGTAGGGTGTGTCATGCGCATGTCTCCTTGTGAAGACGTCTCTTTGAAATCCGTTGAGCCCGATATTAGCACTCGAATTAATAGAGTGCTAATAGGCAGAAAAGTTCAAATCAATCAGCTTTTTCGATCTTTCACAGCATAGCGCGACACTGTGAATCGCTGGTGAACGGGGAATTCGACCCGGGAGATGGGCGGGGGTTCCGGAAGGGTGAGCCGCAAGTGGCCAGGGATAAGCAGGCCGTTGCGGCCTGCTAGAAGTTGGGCTCGATGTCGCCCAGGTGGCGACCGACTGCCAGCCACGCTCCCAGTAGCCCCAAAATACCGCTGAACATGGGAAGTATGATCAGGCTGGATGCGGCCATAGAGGTAAGTGATTGCTCGCTTTTATAGAGGGTGAGCAGCTCGTCGATAGGGCCGCCAAGCCACCAAAGGGCCGTCTGTACCAGAATCACGGCAACCAGCCCGCCGGCAAAGCCAAAGCAGAACCCGGTGTAAAGGAAGGGGCGGCGCACGAAGCCATCGGTTCCGCCAACGATTTTTACCACCACGATTTCGTCCCGGCGGCTTTCGATGCCCAACCGGATGGTGTTGACCACCACTAGCACCACGGCGGCGGCGAGCGCCAGGGTGAGGGCAGAGATCAGCCTCTCGCCCAGTTCAATCAGGGCATGCAGGCGGCGCACCCACTCCACGTCCAGCTGCACCAGGTCGACCCCGGGCTCCGCAGCGAGGCGGTTTTCCAGGTCCCGCAGGGTGACCGGGTCGGTACTGTCCGGGAATACCACGATAAGAGGGGGCAAGGGGTTGTCCGGCAGGGCCTCAAGTACGTCGCCAAACCCCGATAGCGCCTGAAATTCGGCCAGCGCCTGTTCGCGGGTAATCACTTTCGTGCGTTGGATGTGATCCAGCGCTTCCCATTGCCGGGCCAGATCCCGCTGCCGGGACTCCTCGACATCCATGGTCAGGAACACGGACAGGTGGGCGTTGCCATCCCAGCCCCGGGTGATGGCCCTGGCATTGTCCAGCAGCACGGCCAGCCCGGCGGGCAGGGACAGGGCAATGGCAATCACCAGAATGGTCATGGTGCTGCTGGCACGGCTCAGGTTGATACGGTGTAGAGCGTCCCGCAGTGAATCCCGGTGGTGCTCCCGCCAGCTGGCAAGGCGATCCTTCAGTGAGGTGCTGGCGCTGTGGGCTCCAGCCGCGCGGCGTGGCTTTTCGGCCTTGGAGCGACGGGGCTTGATGGGGGTGGCATTGCGTTTGTTAGCGGCCATGGGGATCCCCTGTTCCATTGCCATCGCGGTCATCGCCATCGTGGATCAGGCGGCCCTCGCGGAGGGTCAGCAGACGGTGGTTATAGCGGGCAATCAGGCTCAGGTCGTGGGTGGCGATCAGTACCGCCACGCCGACTCGGGCGAAGTCCTGGAACAGATCCATGATTTCTTCAGAGAGCGCGGGATCCAGGTTCCCGGTAGGCTCATCGGCGAGCAGCAGTGGGGGTTTGTTGACAACCGCGCGTGCGATGCCCACCCGTTGTTGCTCCCCGCCGGAGAGCATGATCGGGTTGAGCTTTTCCTTGTCGAGCAGTCCGACCTTGTCGAGTGCAGCGCGTACCCGTTTTCCGATATCGGCGCGGGAATAACCGGCAATGATCAGTGGCAAGGCGACGTTGTCGAATACGCTACGGTCAAACAGCAACTGGTGGTTCTGGTGCACCATGCCGATCTTGCGGCGCAGCAGGGGAATGTGGCGGTTGCCGAAGCCATTGAGGTTCTGGCCTTCCACCAGCACCTGCCCCTGGGATGGGCGCTCGATCATCATGATCAGTTTCAGCAGGGTCGACTTGCCCGCCCCGGAGTGACCGGTCAAAAAGGTGAGTTGCCCGGCTGGCAGGGTAAAACTGACCTTGCTGAGCGCGTCTTTGCCGTTCGGGTAGCGTTTACTGACCCGGTCGAACTGAATCATGGATGTCCTTCGGACTGTGTCATGCCTTGCGGGGCGACACTGCGCCCCGTCAAGGGTGTTCTGGAGGAGGTGGGATCAGCCCGTCACATCCTCAAACAGCGCCTGAACGAACTCTTCTGCATGGAACGGTCGCAGGTCTTCCAGGCGTTCCCCAACACCGATAAAACGAATCGGCAAGCCAGTACGTTTGGCCAAGGCGAACAGGATACCGCCTTTGGCGGTGCCGTCGAGCTTGGTCAGTGCCAACCCGGTCACGCCGGCGGCATCACGGAACTGTTCGGCCTGGTTGATGGCATTCTGACCGGTGCCGGCATCCAGTACCAGCAGCACTTCATGAGGGGCATCCGGAATCAGTTTCTTCATCACCCGGGTGACCTTGGTCAGCTCGTCCATCAGGTTGCCGCGGGTATGCAGGCGGCCAGCGGTGTCGGCGATCAGCACATCGGCCCCGCGGGACTGGGCCGCCTGAACGGCGTCGTACACGACTGAGGCCGAGTCGGCGCCGGTGTGCTGGGCGACTACGGGAATATCGTTACGCTCTCCCCAGACTTGTAGCTGTTCCACAGCAGCGGCACGGAAGGTATCGCCGGCGGCCAGCATCACGCTCTTGCCCTCGGCCTTGAAGCGGCAAGCAAGCTTGCCGATGGTGGTGGTCTTGCCGACGCCGTTGACGCCCACCATCAGGATTACATAGGGTTTTTTGCTGGTGTCGATGATCAGGGGTTGGTCGACTGGTTCCAGCAACTTGCGCAGTTCGTTCTGCAGCGATTCATATAGCGCATCGGCATCCACCAGCTCTTCACGGGTTACCTGGTCGGTGAGCGCCTGGATGATCACATCCGTGGCTTCTACACCCACATCAGCTACCAGCAGCTGGGTCTCGATTTCCTCGAAGATCTCGTCGTCGATCTCCTTGGCGCCCACCAGCAGGTCGGCCAGGCCTTTGCCCAGGCCCTTGCGGGTCTTGCTCATGCCCTGCTTCATGCGGGCCCAGAAACCCTCGCCGTCATCATTGCTGTCGGCATTGACGGTTGTGGTGGCGGGAGCCGCCTCGGGTTCGGGATTGCTCACGACGGGGGGGGCAGGCGCAGGCTCTGGCACCGTTTCTGCCCCCTGTGTGCGCTCACCGTCCTGGCTCTCGGGTGTGCTGTCTTGTTCGTCAGTACCGACAAACATGCGTTTCCAGAAGCCGGTTTTTTTCGGTTCCTGCTTGGAATTATCGTCGTCGCGGGAAACTTCGTCGCTCATGTTCAGTCGTATCCAGATACGAAGGGAGTAGCCCTTCCTCAACAATCAGGCTGCAAGTGCAGGGCAATTGAGGAGCCTCTGAATAATGCCTTGCGTGCTCAGCGTGACCAAGCGTAGCAGATGTGCGCTCCTGGTCGCGCTCTTCGGGTCTTCCAGGCTGACCCGCACTCGTTGTTGCGCTTTCTTGATGGATGGACATACACCTTCAAAAGCGCGCCTAGATTGCGGGCCAGCCTGAAAGACTGAGCATGCAAGGCATTATTTAGAGGCTCCTTAACCGGTATGCTATGCCGGTAACAGCAAAAGGCGCCTGCCTGCAGGGTGGTCGCTCGCAGCGCGAGCGCGCGGCTATCCTAACATTAAGGAGTGCGGTGAGCAGCTTTCACCGTGGGGGACGCGCCAGCAATAGAGGCAATACATGAAAAAATGGATCGCGGGCCTGTGTCTGGCCCTGTGGGCGGGTGTGGCCGGAGCCTCGGCGCCGACCCACAGCTTTACCCTGGATAATGGCATGAAGGTGATTGTGCGCGAGGATCATCGCGCGCCGGTGGTCACCGTGATGGTGTGGTTCAAGGCCGGCAGCATTGATGAGGCGCCCTTTGAGACCGGCCTCGCCCACGTGCTGGAGCACATGATGTTCAAGGGGACTGAGCATCTGGGGCCGGGCGATTTTTCCCGACTGGTGGCCCGTTACGGTGGCAGCGACAATGCCTTCACCAGTTACGACTACACCGCCTATTACCAGCAATACGAAGCGTCCCGCCTGCCGTTGGCACTGGAGCTGGAGGCCGAGCGGTTGGGCAGCCTGCAGATTGACGATGAGGAGTTTCATCGTGAGCTGCAGGTGGTCCTCGAAGAGCGCCGCATGCGTACCGACGACAACCCCAATGCTCTCGCCTGGGAGAAATTTCAGGCCATCGCCCGGCCAGGGACCGGTTATGCCCACCCGGTGATCGGCTGGCGCTCACTGCTGGCCCAACTGCAGCCAGAGCAGGCCCGCAGCTGGTACCAGCGTTTTTACGTGCCAGGCAATGCCACCCTGGTGATAGCCGGGGATGTGAGCCGCGAACAGGTGGAGCCGTTGGTAGAGCGGTTTTTCTCTGATCTCCCTGCCGGCGAGACACCGCCGCGCCCGGAACAGTCCGTCAGGCCGGCGGCTGGTGAGCGGCGGTTGGCATTGACCATGCCAGTCAAGGTGCCTGCCCTGTACATGCTCTACAACGTGCCGTCTCTGGTGACGGCGGACAACAAGCAGGATTTCTATGCCCTGACAATGTTGGCGGGAGTTCTGGATGGCGGCATGAGCGCGCGGATTGAGACCGACCTGGTTCGTGGGCAGAAACTGGTAGCAGGTGCGGGGGCGTCCTACAGCGGTATCCAGCGTGGAGATGGCACTTTTACCCTCTCCGCGGCACCGAACCCTGAGGTGTCCCTTGAGGAGGTGGAAGCGGCCTTGCGTGAGCAGATCGTACGGCTGCAGACGACCCTCCCTGACGAATCTGAAATGGCCCGGGTGCGTGCAGGTGTGCTGGCCGGGCAAGTGTATGAGAAAGACTCTGTGATGGGGCAGGCCATGGAGCTGGGAACATTGAGTACGCTGGGTTTAAACCTGGATTTATCAGAGACGTTTGCCGATGAGCTTGCCAGGGTGACGCCAGAAGAAGTGCAGCGTGTGGCGCGGGAATGGCTGGTGCCTGAGCGCCTTGCTGTCGCGTATGTGACTCCGCCTGCCGAGCAGCAACAGCGCAGCACGCTGGAGGCCACACAATGAAGAGACTAATAAAAGGTGCGCTGTTGCCTGTGCTGGCGGTTCTATTATCGGCCTGTCAAAGCATGGGCGCGTTCCCGACCACAGAAGCCCAGGTGGCGGCCAGTGAGCCCCAGGCGCCGGCACTGGATATCCAGTCCTGGCAAACGGCGGAGGGCGCCAGGGTCCTGTTCGTCGCCAGTGATGCCCTTCCCATGCTGGATGTCCGCCTGGTAATGGCGGCGGGCAGCTCCCGGGATAACGGGGTTGCAGGGCTGTCTTCGCTGACCAGTGCCCTGTTGGGTGAAGGCGCTGCGGGCTTGAATGTGGACGATATTTCCCGCGGTTTTGAAGACCACGGAGCGCAGTTTGATGTGGGCAGTTATCGGGATATGGGGGTAGTGGAACTGCGCACCCTCAGTGACCCGGAATTTCGCGATCCGGTATTGACTTTGTTCAACCAGGTGATTGCCACTCCCAGCTTCCCGCAGGATGCGCTGGATCGCATTCGAACCCAGATGATGCAGGGCCTGCGCATGGAGCAGCAGGTGCCTGGCCCCCAGGTCAAGAAAGCCTATATGGCTACGGTGTTCGCCGGGCACCCCTACGGTGAGCCCAGTGACGGCACTCTGGCAACGCTGCCCGCGATTACGCGCGAGCAGCTGGTCGAGTTCTACAACACCTATTACGCGGCCGGTAACACCGTGATTGCCATGGTGGGGGATGTCAGCCGGGAACAGGCAGAGCAGATCGCTGGCCAGATCAGCCAGTCACTGCCCGAGGGAGGCGCCGCACCGCCACAGTCCCGGGCACAGGCCCTGACTGAACGCAAGCATGAGCACATCAATTTCCCGTCCGCACAGACCCATATTCTGCTGGGTAATCAGGCCACCTGGCGTGGTAACCCGGATCACGTCGCGCTTTACGTGGGCAACATGGTGCTGGGGGGAGGGGGCTTTGCTTCCATTCTCACCGACGAAGTCCGCCAGAAGCGGGGGTATGTGTATGGCATTGGTAGCGGCTTCTCGGCAATGGCTTCCGGTGGGCCGTTCCAGGTGTCGTTCAAGACCGCCAACGAAAACGCGGATGACGCGCTCAGTCTGACCCTTAAGTTGATTGATGATTTCGTTGAGAGCGGCCCCACAGAGACACAGCTTGAAGAAGCCCGCACCAGTATCCTCGGCAGCTTCGCATTGGGCACGGCGGATAATAGCGACATCATTGGCCAGCTGGGCGCCATCGGGTTTTACGATCTGCCCCTGGATTACCTGCAATGGTTCAACCAGCAGGTGCAAAACGTCACCACGAATGACATCCGCGAGGCGTTCCAGCGTCATTTGGTGCCGGCTAATCTGGCTATCATCAGTATTGGTCCGCAGGCGCCTGAGGTGAAGGCCGTTGGCGATGACCTGCAAGCCGGTGAACAAGGCAGCGTGGTTGATGGCGAAAAATAAAGGGCGCGGGGGGGGCGCCAGCAAAGGGCAGGTTCGAATCATCGGAGGTGCCCAGCGCGGCCTGCGTCTGCAATTTGTGGATCAGGGGGGGGATTTGCGCCCGTCGTCGGATCGCTTGCGTGAGACACTGTTCAACTGGCTGCAGTTCGAGTTGCCGGGATTGCGGGTGCTTGATCTGTTCGCCGGTTCCGGAGTGTTGGGGGCAGAGGCGCTGAGCCGCGGCGCAGCCACGGCCACGCTGATCGAGAAAAAGCGAGAGCGCGCCGTTGACCTGGATCGCCAGTTGCAGCCGTTGTTTGCTGAACGGGCCTGCGTTGAGGCCCGTGATGCCCTGATATGGCTACAGCAGCCCGCCACCCCCTTTGATCTGGTGTTCGTGGATCCACCCTATGATCTGGGGCTGGTCGAGCCTGCCTGCAGGTCGCTGGAGCAGCACGGCTGGTTGGCTCCACAGGCCTGGGTCTATGTGGAGTCTCGCAGTCACGATAGCCCTCCGCAGGTGCCTGCCCGCTGGCAGTTGCATCGGGAAAAGCGTGCAGGGGAGATTCATGCCCGCCTGTTCCGCTGCGCGTCCTCCGACGCCCGATAAATGAGCTCCGCCAGCCGCTACAGACGGTTTGTCTGCCGCTAGCCAGGTGAATGTAAATCTGAGTTCCATTCATCCCATTATCACGCCGATTGGGCGTTTCCCGGCTCCATCACTCGTTATTGACGGCGCTATATTGTGATTGAGTTCACAAATAGGGCGAGAGAGAGGGAGGCACCATGGATGAGGTGAAGAATGCCAGTATCCCTTTGAACAGGGACCGTTTCATGCGTCAGCTGCTCGGTCAGCTGGCTGAAACCATCGAAGATGTTGCCGGGCTGGAACATGCAGAAGGGCTGATCGCCATGGTCGGTCAGAACATGGGCGACAGTATCAATCGAGCCTACAAGGATGCCCTGGATGTGGGGCGGCTCGATCTCGAGCAGGTTGCCGCTGTGCTGGTGGATTTGAAACGTCGCATTGAAGGCGATTTCTATCTGTTAGAGCTTAGTGATCAAAAAATCATTCTCGGTAACCGGCGTTGCCCGTTTGGTGGCCATGCCAATGGCCGCCCCGCCTTGTGCATGATGACGTCCAATGTCTTTGGCGTGATTACCGCAGAAAACAACGGCTATGCCAGAGTGGAAATCAAGGAAGCGATTGCGAATGGTGATGCGCAATGCCGGGTAGAAGTCAGCCTCGACCCCAGTGAAGAGGGGCCTGGTCGTGAGTACTTTGTGGCAGATCCCTAATGATTACTCCTGAATGCGGTGCGATTCTGGATGCGATTTCCCTGCCGGTATTGCTGATCGATGGGCAGGGCTGCATCAAGGCCGTCAATCGTCAGGCGGCGGCCTTGCTCAAGGACGGAGCGCCAACCAATATGGCTGTGCTTTTACTTGGAGGGGGCGAGAAATTTCTGCGTAGTGTGCGACGTAACAGTCAGAGCGCTCACATGGGCACGCGTTTGGCGGCGCCACTGGAGCACTACTATCCAACCAGTTCCCGAATCAGCCTGAAAGGGGAATGGCAGGACTGTTATCTGATCGAACTGTTTCCCCGTGATATTGCCGTGGGCAGCATGCGTCGGGTATCAACCAGTTTGCGCCGCGAGGCCCAGTTACGGCGCACCTGCGTACAAGCCGAAGAAACCGCCCGCAGTGCCGAGAGTGAGGCGTGTGAAGACCCGCTCACCAGAATTCCCAACCGGCGGGCGTTCGATCGCTGGTTGGCGGAGCTGGCCCAGCAGTCCAGCCATCGGCACCACCCCTTTTCCCTCTTGTTAATCGATATGGATTACTTCAAGCGTATTAACGATAACCATGGTCATGATGTGGGTGATCAGGTGTTGAAAACCGTGGCCCGGCTATTGTCAGAGTCGCTGCTTCGGCCGGGTGACAGGGTTGCCCGAATCGGCGGTGAGGAGTTCGCGGTGCTGTTACCAAACACCGATGTCGAAGGTGCCAGCGATGTGGCCTGGCGGTTGGTAAAAAGGGTCAGGGACTATAATCGGCGCATTCAGCGCCAGCAAAGTGGCTATAAATTATCGACCCTTTCCATCGGTGGCACGGCTTGGTGTCCCGCGAAACCGGTTTCCGCGCAGGCGCTGATGAAAGCGGCGGATCAAAGCCTGTATCAGGCCAAGGGGCAAGGCAGGGATCAGGCGGTGATTCTGGGTTAAGGGCCATTCTTGTCCACGCGGGATCCCGAAAATGGCACAACCTGCACTAGAGTCCCACCTCCTTACTACCGAATACTGTATCGGTATACGGAGGAAACATCATGAATGCGCAAGCGAAAACGCCTAAAAGAATAAACCAGAGTGATATTCAGCCTCGCCGCATGGACTTCGAGTTTGACCCGTCCATCCCGCGTTACTGGTTTGACAACGACCAGTTCAAAAGCATGTTGCTGACGGCGTTGTCCTGCACCTTCCCCGAAGGGGAGCGTTTTTTTGTCCGCTCCGTACGATACTTCCAGAAAAGCATTCAGGATCCGATGCTGCGCGAAGAAGTAAAAGGCTTCATCGGGCAAGAAGCACATCATGGCAATGAGCATGATGCCTTCAACGCATTCATGGAATCCAAGGGCGTGCCGACACACAAGGTCGACGCCTATGTGAAGCAGGGCCTCAAATTCATGGCCAAGTGGTTGTCCCCCGAGCGACAGCTTGCCAAGACCTGTGCGCTGGAACATTTCACTGCCATGCTGGCAGAAATGATTCTGGAAAATCCGGAATTTATTGAAGGCATGGATCAGCGAATGGTGCCGCTGTGGCTATGGCATGCCATTGAAGAAAGTGAGCATAAATCTGTGGCATTTGATGTTTACAGAGAGCAAGTCGACAGTTACTGGGTTCGCAGCTCCGAGATGGCGTTCACCACCGTTGAATTTATTGGTTTCACTATCTATCACTACATTCAGCTGCGTCAGGAAATGGATGACCCGACCGATTGGAAGTCGGTGCGGGGTGGCCTGAATTGGTTGCTGGGTAAGCCGGGCTGGTTGCGTAAACTCGGTAAGTCATACCTGGCTTACTACAAGCGCGATTTTCATCCGTCGAAGCGAGACAGCGAACATCTGCGCAAGCGCGCCTTGATTCGCCTGGCGGATATGCTCGGCAAGCCGGAACTGGTGGCCTGAAGATTCACGTGCTGATGGCGTCAGCCTGTTACCCTTTGGGTAATGGAGGTGTGCATGAGCAATCTTATCACCCGCTTGAAGCAGCGGCTTTTTACCCGCAAAGACGTGCTGTCAGATCACCACGCAGGAGAGGATAATCCTTACCGGGATTATCATCCTGCCCATCAGGGTGACACGCCCGATGATCTTCACCGTGGGCGTCATCGCTACAAGGAAACCTTTACCAATCACTGGGATCTGGATTATCTGTCCCGGGAAGAACTGGAAGAGATTCTGGCTGAGCGTAACGGCGCTACCTCAGGGGCCAGGCGTAAGTCACGTTGATCCGGCTCATGCCGGCCGGATCACCCCGGCTTCGGTGAAGCGTTTTGATACCCGCACGACGATATCGCTTTGAAAAGCTTTTTCGTAATGGACATCCAGAACGTAGGCTTTCGCCCGCAGACGAATGGCCAACCGGTAACCCACTTCGATTTCTTCAATCGCGAAAGTCACCGGCTTTTTCAGATAGGCGAAGCGACTGGTGAAAATAACTTCTTCGATTATTGCCTTGGCCTCTTCCAGGTTGGCATCCAGCCCCACGTGAAAATCCGTGACCACCATCATGTCCAGCTCGCCGGCATTGCCGGACGCGACCACGTCGGTAATGAAGCGGGAGTTGGGAATGGTCACCAGGTTGTCGTCCAGGGTTTGCAGACGCACGGTGCGCAGACCAATGGACACGATTTCGCCATAGACATTGTCGAAGCTGACCCGGTCGCCGACCCGGAAAGGGCGATCAAACAACAGCAGCAAGCCCGCCACCAGCGAAGCCGCAATATCCTTGAGGGCAAAGCCCAGCGCCACGGCCACCGAGCCGCCCGCTGCCAGCATGAATTCTTTCGGGGGTTGCAGCACTCCGACCACCAGGGCAATGGCGCCCACCGTATACAGCACAAAACCGATCAGAGTGGTGATCTGCAGGATCAGGAAGCGCCGGGTGGGCAGTTTCTCAGTGACTTTCTGGCCGGCTTTGCTGATGCCCCAGTTCAGCGCCCACAACACAAAGCCACCGATGAACAGCAGCAGAATGGCGTAGACATTGAACAGCTCAACGACAACCGCCAGGTCGTTGACGATATTTCCATCATTCATTGAGCAGATTCTTCCTTGTCAGGTAACTGATCACCGGCTGATACCACAGGGGCACCAGGCGGTAGCGATTGTCGTCGGTTTTTTTCAGGAAGCCGGCATCAAAGCCACTTTTGAGCGCATAGCGCACCACATTTTCCGGCAGACAGGTTGCCGCACTGATTTCGCTGCTACTCAGGCGGCCGTGGGTGGCGATGGCGGCATACACAAACAGGGCGTTTTCTCCCATGCTGTCGAGGATGCCTGCGGATGGCGGCGTCGGCAGGCCGACCTGAACACGGCGGCCCTGTACCTTGATGGAGGTCAGCCATAAACGTAGTGCTACCAGCGGGTTTCCCCGGCTGGCGTCCCACAGGAGGCTGAAGTAACGCTGTTCGGCATTTCGAACATTACCGGCCTCCGGCCCTCGTGATGACAGCAGGACTTCGTCGTAACTGACCTGGTAGCCGCCGAGATGGTTGCGGGACAAAATTAGTGAGCGGATATCCGACTGCCCCCAGCGCTTGACCCGCACCACATTACGGAACTGATAGTCACGGCCGAAGACGTTGCATAAATAGGCCCAGCTCTGGTTATTGATCATCAGTAACCAGAAGACATTATCCAGCCGTGCGTTAACCAGGCTCAGCACGGTGCGCCAACCCGCCAGCCCCCCCTGGGATGCCAGGAAAAAGTTTTGCGCCTCATCCAGAATCAGCAGCGTCGGAGCCCGGCTTTCATCGCTTTTTACCAATGCGGCCGGGCCTTGCTCCACCAGCTCGACGTTCAGGGCATCGCCGACAAGCCGGTGGATCTCATCGGGCTGAATGGTACGTGCGGGCACTTTCAGGGTAATGACTTCCAGGCCTTGGCAGCTGTCGCTGAGGGCGCTTTGCAGCTTGCCTATGCTGATGCTCTTGCCGCTGCCCTTCTCGCCGACCACGACCAGCGCATTTTCGTCGGTCTTGTCGCCATGCCAACGCTGGATCGTCTTTTCCATGGCAGCGACCAGGCCGGTATCGATGAAAGGCAGTTTGCTGCCTTCGGGAAGTTCCTGGGCAAACCAGCGCTCGTAGTTGCCTTCTTCCGGTGTTTCGGCGCTGTTGGCTTTTTCGTCATCTTCCTCGTTATTGATCTTGGTGCGCAGGCGGAACCAGCGGGCCTTGAAACGCATGTACCAGTCAAAATCGGCCAGTACCCGGTCAAGAAAATCCACCAGAAAGCTGACCAGAGCGACGGGCAACATGAGCGGGGCAAAAAGCCAGAACAGCCATGGCGTCAACAGACGCTCGGCTACCGGGTCCAGATACGATGGCAGGATTGCCTGCAGGCACAAAAGGTAATCGTGATTTCGCAGTGCCAGCAGTCGGCCGACCGCGAGATAAAGGCTGGTACCCAGTAACCCTGCCAGCAGGTAATACAGCAAAGACGGCCCCAGGCTTTCCCAGACCACCAGTAAAGGGAACCACGGCACCATCAGCCAGCCCGCTACCTTGCGTGAGTGGGCAATGACCTGACGCGACTGGTCAGCACTCAGGTAGGTGTTGGCACTCTGGGCGACGCGACCAATCAGCCATTCCCCGACCAGGCTGGCCAGTCCGTAAATCACGTACAGGTGGGCAAACGGCAGCAGCCATAGCAGTACCTTGGTCGAGGGGCTGTCGAGCAAGGGGGCCAGCTGACCCAGAAAAAACCACAACAGCAGCCAGGGCAGCATCGGCGCGATGCCACTGATCAGCCGGCTGGCATTGCGCAGCCAGCGGCGCTGGCCGCTGGCGGCCACGACTTTTTCGTGCAGGCTCAGGGCCCAGTGGCGACTGCGATGGGCCAGTTTGGCCAGCAGCACGAAACCGGCGATGCCCAGCACCAGAGCGAGCATGTTCTGCACGATGGGCATATAGCCGGTACGGCGGATCGGTGCGCTCAGGTCATAACGCACCAGGGTGATCGTATCCATCAACCGTTGCTGAATTCGGGCGCCCTCCCGTGCCAGTACCGCAGGGATACCGGTCAGCCCGCCCATGTCCAGCACCATGTCGCTGAGGTGGCGGCGATGCCACTGATCAGCACGCAGGTCGCGAACCTGTTTCTGTACCTCCAGCCGGGCCTTGATCAGGTCCCGGTAAGGCGTCGTGATGGGAGATGGCGGTGACAGGGAAGGAGGTTGATGCCAGAGTTGATCCAGATCCGCAGTCACCCCG
This sequence comes from Alcanivorax sp. P2S70, assembly GCF_000475295.1. Taxonomy (NCBI): domain Bacteria; kingdom Pseudomonadati; phylum Pseudomonadota; class Gammaproteobacteria; order Oceanospirillales; family Alcanivoracaceae; genus Alcanivorax; species Alcanivorax sp. P2S70. The sequence continues at coordinate 41,663 of NZ_AXBZ01000034.1, read as the reverse complement.
GCATCGGACTGTGTCATGTGCGGCACTAGCGCCCAGAGGCGGGCAATGTGGTCTTGTACGAGTCTGGCGCCCGTGACCAGCGAGGGGCTGCTCTGGGGGTCGTCGATACGTTCTTGCAACTGGTTATGCAGGGTGCTCAATTGGGCCAGGGCCTGGCGCTGGGCCGGGCTCATGCTTAGCAGGGTATGACGCAAGCGGTAAAGGGCGGTGTCCAGCGTCGACAACTGTTCGGTCAGGGCCTCAATGTCGTTCTGGACTGCCTGGCAGCGACTGTCAGTGCTCTGGCGTTTGGCCGGCGGGTTGCCCGAGACCGCGTCAGGATGGGCGAGTGGTTGCCCAAGCAGCCCTTCCAGTTGCTGCGGCGCGGGGACCTCCCCATTCAGGATGGTCTGCAGACGCTGACGGTCAGAGGCCAGTTGTTGCTCTTCGCGCTCCAGCGCAATCAGGGTCTGTTCCGCTTGTTCGCACGCTGTGGCGGCCTGGGCAAGAGGCGCCATCCCGGAGAGCAGCAAGGTCAGAATCAGACCCCAAAAACGTGGCTGTCGCGTGAATCCCATTCCTTGCCCTCTGTCCCTGAATTTTGTGCGCGTTCCCATTGTAGGAAGCGCGAGGGGGTACGTCACCTGTTGGTGCACCGCCTCATCAGAACCGGCGATCAGTCCGATAGCGGAATCGCAAGGGCAGTTTCCCGGCCCGGTGGTATAGTCAAAGGACGTTCAGCGTTGAAGGAGCGCATCATGAGCGATCTAACGGTGGCCGCACTCATGGCCCGACATCCGATGGCGGTGGCAACGGGCACAGAGCTCACAGAAGTGGTGGAGATTCTGCTGCAACACAAATTCACCGGACTGCCCGTGGTCGATGACGGTCAGCGGGTCGTGGGATTTGTGTCCGAGCAGGATTGCCTGCGCAAGTTGCTGGTATCCAGTTATCACTGCGAAGGCAGTCTGATTGTGGATGAGTTCATGCACGATCAACCTCTCACGGTCAGTGAAAGTGACTCCGTGGTGGATGTGGCAGAACTGATGGTGACCCAGAAACCCAAGATCTACCCGGTGGTGGATGCCCAGAAACGGCTGGTGGGCTTGTTGACCCGTGAGCAGGTGCTGCGCGCCCTGAAGGACAGTCGACGCGCTTGCGCCTGAGGGTGCCTGCGATGCCGGTAAGGGCTGCGAAACGTATCATGGCCCTTTCGTACAATTGTGTCCGCGTGCCCCGGGTTAGCGTAAGACCAGCTCAAAACAACAACTCGGGAGAGCTGGCATGCGCGATCTTCACACCTTTCTGGGCGACTACGCAGAGAGTCACCAGAATCCGGTAAACCAGTGGGTGCACATCCTGTGTGTGCCCGCCATCTTTGTCTCCACCTTAGGGCTGTTCTGGCTGATTCCGGTCGGTCAGTGGCTGGGTTTGGAGGGCAGTCTGGCCTATTGGGTCAATGGCGGTTCCCTGCTGGCGCTCGTTTGCATGCCCTTTTATTTCCGGATGTCTGCCGGCATGACCCTGTTGATGGCGGGTTGGCTGGCGGCGTCCATCGCCGCCATCGTACTGGTGGAGCGCAGCGCCCTGTCGCTGGGCTGGACCAGTGCTGCCGTGTGGCTGTTGGCCTGGGCCGTTCAGGTATGGGGCCACAAGGTAGAAGGCAAGAAACCCTCGTTTGTGGATGACCTGGTGTTCCTGCTGGTGGGCCCCATGTTTGTCTCCATTGAACTGGCCCACAAGCTGGGTCTGCGCAAGCACCCCGTTTCGGCCTGATCCGCACATTGTCCGCCCGGCTCCGGGCGGGCATCATGACCGGCATGTCTACACTGTCGCCGGTATCCGACCCCCGTCTGTTGTCCCCGCTCTATGTCTGGCGCGGGGGCTGGCTGGCCGTGCTGTCGAATATGGCCAATCAGCCGCACCGGCATGTGGCGGCGTCGCTGTTGGTGGGGCTGCAAGGGCCGCTTAATGTCACCGTGGATGGTCGGCGACTCGATCAGCAGATCGTCCTGGTTCCCCCGGAGCAGACCCAGACCCTGCACAGTGAAGGGCCGGTCGCAGTCATTCACCTCGATCCAGATGAACCTGCCTGGCGAGGGCTGTCCGCTGGCATGGGGGGACACCTTCAGCAGATTTTGTTGACTGCGTTGCCTCCCCTGGCAGAAGCGCAAGCGCACCCCGACAGTGTGATTCGTTTGCTGGCCGCCATTCGCGACACCGCCACTATTCATCCACTGGACCCACGTGTGGCCAGCGCCTGCCGGGTGCTACGCGAGCATGAGGAGGTGGATCTGGAGCAGCTGGCGGAGCAGGCCAACCTGTCAGCGTCCCGCTTTCGGCGTCTTTTCAGTGAGCAGTTGGGCGTCACTTTCAAACGATTTGTGCTGCACCTCAAGAGCCAGCGGGCGCTGGCGTTATGGGAAAGCGGCATGACCCTCACCGAGCTGGCGGTGGCCGCTGGTTTTTACGATCAACCCCATCTCAACCGGACGCTTCGGGCCATGTTCGATGCCCTGCCATCGCGCTATGCTCGGGGGCAACCGGTACAGGTAGTGCCGCTTTCTGTGCCCGAGGGCATCTCTCAGACACGGCCGTCCTGACAACAACAATGCGGAGTCATCATGGATTACAAGGACATCAAGACCGAGCTTTCCGAGAACATTCTCACCATTACCCTTAACCGCCCCGAACGACTGAATGCGTTTACCCTGCGCATGAAGGATGAGGTGGTTCATGCATTGAATTACGCCGACAGCACCGATGAGGTGCGTGCGGTCATCGTTACCGGTGCCGGCAAGGTGTTTTGTGCCGGCATGGAGATGGAGCCGGAGGATGGCGGCAATCTGTTTGGTTATGACGATGCGGAAGGGATGGATCCGCCGCTTGAGCAAATCCGGGACTCCGGTGGCGAGCTGTCACTTGCCATTTATCAGTGCCGCAAACCGGTGATTGCCGCCATTAACGGTGCTGCCGTGGGGGTGGGCATTACCATGACCCTGCCCATGGACATTCGACTGGTGGCAGAAAACAGCAAGATCGGTTTCGTCTTCACCCAGCGAGGCATCACCCCGGAAGCCTGTTCCTCCTGGTTCTTGCCCCGGGTCGTCGGCATGCAGAAAGCGCTGGAGTGGGTGATCAGTGGTGACATTTTCATGGCGGAAGAAGGCGTGGAAGCCGGCCTGTTTCACAGTGCCCATGACAAAGGCGAAGTGCTGGATGTTGCCCGCTGCATGGCGCGCAAGATGATCGCCAAGAGCTCCCCCATCGCTGTGGCACTGGCCAAGCAGATGTTGTGGCGCAACCCTAACTTCAGTCACCCCGCTGAAGCACATGTGGTGGAATCCAAAATGATTTACTGGTCTAACGAGTTCTGGGACGGCAAGGACGGTTTTACCGCGTTCCTGGAAAAACGTGCACCCCGTTTCGAGACCGCTATGGCGGACATCCCCAAGCAGTTCGATTTCTGGAAAGAGCCTGAGATAAAATAATTTTTTTTTGCCGCATTTGTGGCGTTTGCGTGAAAAGAGAGAGGACCGACCATCATGAAGAAGGAAACCCTGTCGATACACGGGGGCTTTGCGGGCGACCCGCAGACACATGCGGTGGCTGTGCCCATGTACCAGACGACAAGCTATTATTTTGATGATACCCAGCACGGCGCGGATCTGTTCGATCTGAAAGTGCCGGGTAACATTTACAGTCGCATCATGAATCCGACCAACGCCGTGCTGGAAGAACGTGTTGCGTTGCTGGAAGGGGGAATTGCTGCGCTGGCAATGGCGTCTGGCATGGCGGCCATTACGGCTACCGTACAGACCCTCGCACGTACGGGGGACAATATTGTGTCGGTCAGTCAGTTGTACGGCGGAACCTACAACCTGTTTGCCCATACCTTGCCGAATCAGGGCATTGAAGTGCGCATGGCCGATGGCCGGAATCCTGAAGCCATTGCCGCCGCGATTGATGACAAGACCAAGATGGTGTTCTGCGAATCCATCGGTAATCCGGCCGGGAATGTGGTGGACATGGCGGCACTGGCGAAAGTGGCCCACGATGCGGGCGTGCCGTTAGTGGTTGATAACACGGTTGCCACCCCGGCGCTATGTCGCCCCTTTGAGCATGGTGCTGATATCGTCGTGCACTCCCTGACCAAATACATGGGCGGGCATGGAACCACCATTGCCGGTGCGATTGTTGATTCCGGAAAATTCCCCTGGAAAGACAACCCGCGTTTTCCGCAATTCAACCAGCCTGATCCCAGCTATCATGGCGTTGTCTATGTGGAAGCCATGGGGGAGGCGGCCTTTATCGGTCGCGCGCGTGTTGTCCCGCTGCGCAATATGGGGGCGGCACTGTCTCCCATGAATGCCTTCCTGATTCTGCAGGGCATTGAAACCCTGTCGCTACGCATGGAGCGTCATTGCGAAAACGCAATGAAGGTGGCGGCGTTTCTCCGGGACCACCCGAAAGTGAGTTGGGTGAACTTCGCCGGGCTGGATTCCGACAAGGACCATGCCCAGGCGAAACGCTATATGGATAACGGTATACCCTCCTCGATCCTCAGCTTTGGTGTCGAAGGTGGCCGCGATGCTGGTGCCCGGTTTATTGATGCCCTGGAGATGATCAAGCGATTGGTGAATATCGGTGATGCCAAGTCTCTTGCTTGCCATCCGGCGACCACAACCCATCGTCAGCTCAGCGATGATGAACTTAAGAGTGCCGGAGTGAGTGCAGATCTGGTGCGGTTGTCTGTCGGCATCGAACATATCGATGACATTCTGGCCGATATAACTCAGGCGCTGGAAAAGGCCTGATTATTGTTGCTCACGAAACTGGGCCGGCGTCATGCCGGTCCAGCGTTTGAACGCTTTCGAAAATGCACTCTCATCCGAGAAACCCAGTTGCTCCGCAATATCACTGAGTCGCTGGGCGTCCTGTAGTTTTTTTTCTGCCAACCCCTGAAGCAAGCCGTCGCGAAGCAGTTTGAAACTGGTGCCTTCCTCTCCCAGTTTGCGCACCAGATGGCGGCCGCTCATGCCCAGGGTGTCGGCCACTTTCTCCTTGCCCCAGTGGGGGTGCTGGCGGAGCTGTTCAGTGACCTGGGCACTGAGAGACTGGTCGCCGAGAGATTGCAGCAATTGGTCTGCCAGGGTGCGCAGGTGTTGGCACAGGGCAGGGTTGGCGTAGATCAGCGGCAGGTCCAGATCCGTGACCGGGATGATCAGGGTGTTGTGGTCACACAGAAAGCGCACATCGCTCAATCCCAGCAGCGACTCATAACGGCGATTATCATCCAGGGCAGCATGGGTGAAGTGCAGGCTGTGGGCGGCCAGTTTGTTGCCTGTGGTCCAGCGGGACAACTGCAGAAGGGTTGCCATGGCGGCCTCGACCCGTTCCGCCTGGCGAGTCTGGTACTGCGGCAGGTAATGGATAATGCAGCGGTCAGCGTCTTCGTGATACTGAAAGTGCCCTCCTTCCCCGACGATGGGGTAGTAGTCGATCAGGCTGTCGAGTGCGTCCCGTACCGTCTCACAGCTCATCAGCACCATACCGGCGGTATCCAGGTGCCCGACTTCCATGGCCAGCCCGAATTGCACGCCGACCAGTGGATCGTCCGCCTGGGTGCAAAAGCTCTCCCATATCTGCCCCTGCAGTTCCAGGCTGACCCGTTCCTGCGAGGCAAACCCATTGCGCAGCGCGTCAGGCAGGGCAAACCCCAGCGTTTCTGCCGCCTGGCTGATGGCCTGGGTAAAGCGCACTGTGACTGTGGGGCTGTGAGGCATGGTATGGCGGTCCTGATTTAACCGTGGACAGGTCCTGAATTAGCCGTGCGAGGGAAGACTCTCACACCTAGGCTGGACATCATACCAAACTCTGAGCCTGGCTCAGGGAATTCTAAAAAGAAGACTCGGGACAGTTATGTACGCAGTGATAGGTGCCGGCCCAATGGGCTTGGCCACGGCCAGAAACCTGAAAAAGTACAATATTCCTTTCATCGGTTTCGATCTCAACACCGATGTAGGCGGGCTCTGGGACATTGATAACCCCCATAGCACCATGTACGAATCTGCTCACCTGATTTCGTCGAAAGCCATGACGGAATTCAGGGAATTCCCCATGGGGGACAAGGTCGCGACCTACCCTCGGCATAGCGACATGCGTGATTACTTCCGTCGTTATGCAGAGCATTTCGATCTTTACGATTGCTATGAATTTTCTACGCGGGTCGAAAAGGTTGAGCGTGAAGGGGAAGGCTGGAATGTCACTACCTGCTGTAACGGGGCAAGCCAGACTCGCCACTTCGACGGCGTGCTGATCGCCAATGGCACCTTGCACAAGCCCAATATGCCCAGTTTGCCTGGCAAGTTTGAAGGCGAGCTGATGCATTCCTGTGACTACCGCAAGGCAGACGTATTCGAAGGCAAGCGCGTGCTGGTCGTCGGTTGCGGCAACTCCGCCTGCGATATTGCGGTGGATGCGGTACACCGCGCTGCCAGTGTGGATATGTCGGTACGCCGTGGCTATTACTTTCTGCCCAAGTTTATTGCGGGCAAGGCCACCGACAGCATTGGCGGAAAAATCCCGTTGCCACGTATCGTCAAACAGAAAATCGACGCAGCCCTGATCAAGCTATTGGTCGGCAAGCCCAGCGATTACGGCCTGCCGGATCCTGACTACAAACTTTATGAATCTCACCCGGTGATCAATTCCCTGGTGCTGCACCATATTCGCCACGGCGATATTACCCCCCATGGCGATATTGCCGGCATTGTTGGCAAGACGGTGACCTTCGCCGACGGCCAGTCCCGGACTTACGATCTGATTTTGATGGGCACCGGCTACAAGCTGGATTACCCCTTCATCGATGCACAGGAGCTCAACTGGCAAGGGGCGGATGCGCCGCAGTTATACCTGAATGTGTTCCATCCCCAACACCGTAACCTGTTCATGATGGGCATGGTGGAAGCCGCTGGGCTGGGTTGGGAAGGGCGCAACGAACAGGCGGAAATGGTGGCGCTGTATTTGCGTGCCCGTCTGGATGGCAACCCGCAGGCGCAGTCGCTGGAGCAGAAGGCCACGGCAGAGGCCTCACGCAATCTGGATGGTGGATTTGACTATCTGAAACTGGCACGCATGGCGTACTACGTGCATAAGGATAGCTACCGCAAGGCGGTTAATGCCCACATCACCCAGCTGAAGCAGGGGGTGTGAGATGGAGGTGCATTTCGGCAGCGAGAATCTGCTGATTCTCAACGTTATTCTGGCATTCATGATGTTTGGCGTGTCGCTGTCCCTGACGGGGGACGATTTCCGTCGAGTGGTACAGCGACCGGATGCTCCCATCGTTGGGCTGCTGGCGCAGTTCGTGTTGTTGCCTGCCGCCACCTGCCTGACCACCTGGTGGTTCGAGGTCGATGCTGAACTGGCGCTGGGCATGATTCTGGTGGCGTCCTGCCCGGGCGGCTCGTTTTCCAATATCATGACCTGGCTGGGGCGGGGCAATGTGGCGGTTTCGGTGAGCATGACCGCCGTGTCCAGCCTTGCCGCCATGGTGATGACGCCCTTCAACTTCTCTCTCTACGGTTGGATCAATCCCCATACCCGACCGATTCTTACCGACATTCAACTCGACAGCCTGGAAATCCTGATGCTGGTCGTGCTGGTGTTGGGCTTGCCTCTGGTCATCGGTATGGCTGTGGGCAAGGCGTTCCCGGCGTTTGCCCGGGGCGCCCAGAAGCCCATGCGCTATATCACCCTGCTGGTGTTGTTGTTGTTTGTGGGTGTGGCCTTCGGCAATAACGTGGATGTGTTTCTGGCCACCGCCGACCGCATTGTGGGGTTGGTGGTACTGCAGAATCTGCTGGCCTTGGGGTTGGGCGCTTTTGCGGCCGGGTTTACCGGCTTGCCGCGGGCCGACCGCCGCGCCATTACCATGGAAGTGGGCATTCAGAACTCCGGACTGGGGTTGGCCATTTTGTTTACCTTTTTCCCGGACGAAAGCGGCATGATTCTGATTGCTGCCTTCTGGGGGGTATGGCATCTGGTCAGTGGACTGGTGCTGGCCGGGATCTGGTCACGACAGACTGCGCGTGGTGAAGCCGGGGCCCGTCAAACTGAGGGAGAATCATCATGAATCATCCTTCGCAGCGGCGGATCCTGATTACCGGTGCAGCAGGGTATATCGGCCGCCAGCTGGCTCGTCGTCTGGCGTCGGAACACGTTGTTGTTGGTGTGGATATTCGCCCGGATGACAATGCGGATTTTCCTTTTTATGTGCGGGATATCCGCGACCCTTCGCTGGGTGAGCTGATCCAGAAACATGGCATTGATCAGGTAGTTCACCTGGCGGCGGTACTGGAAGACAGCGGTGATCGCGAGCGCGATTTCGACATTGATGTCAACGGCACTCGCAATGTGCTGGATGCCTGTATCGCCTCTGGTGTACGCCAGTTGGTGGTCACCAGTTCCGGGGCGGCTTACGGTTACCATGCGGACAACCCCGAGTGGATCAATGAAGACGCCCCCCTGCGGGGCAACCCTGAATTTGCGTACTCGGACCACAAACGCCAGGTCGAAGTGCTATTGGCGGATTATCGCCAACGGCATCCTCATCTGGGCCAGCTGGTGTTGCGACCGGGCACCGTGCTTGGTGCCAATACCCGTAACCTTATTACGCGGCTTTTTGAGGGCCGAAGTCTGTTGGCGGTCGCCGGTTCTCCGTCACCGTTTGTGTTTATCTGGGATCAGGATGTGTTGGCGATTATCGAAAAAGGTGTCACAGAAGAACGCAACGGCTGTTTTAATCTGGCCGGCGATGGGGCGCTGACAATCACCCAGCTCGCAGCCATCTTGCGCAAGCCGGTCGTTACGGTTCCTGCCTGGGCGATTCGTGCAGGGTTGGCGGTGGGGCATGCGCTTCGCCTCACCGGATATACCCCGGCGCAAGTGAATTTTCTTCGCTATCGGCCGGTGCTGGGTAACCAAAAACTGAAACAGGAATTCGGTTACCTGCCGAAGAAATCGTCGGAGCAGACCTTCCGGTTCTGGCTTGCCTCCAGGGAGTCAAAGGCATGAAAACCGTATTGATTACCGGAGCCGCGTCGGGCCTTGGCTGGGCGCTGTCGCAACAGGCGTTTGCGTTAGGTTATCGGGTGATTCTTGCTGACATGAACGAAGTATTGCTTGAAGCAAGAGTCGAAGCGCTGGCTGCCCGGGATGCCGAGCGTGTGACCAGTCGGGGGCTGGATGTCACCAACAGTGATGCCATCACTTTGCTGGTGCCCTGGCTGGAAAAACACGGTGGCCTGGATCTGCTGATCAACAATGCCGGCATTACCCATCGTTCGCTGGCCGAAAAAACGGCCATGAGTGTGTTCCAAAAAGTCATGGCGGTGGATTGGCAGGCACCGGTGGAGCTGTCTGTGGCCTGTCTGCCCCTGCTGAAGAAAAGCCGGGGAGGCATTATCAATATCGGTTCCATGGCGGGCTGGATGCCGGTGCTGGGGCGGGCCGGTTACTGCAGTGCCAAGAGTGCGTTAGGGCAGTTCTTTGAAGTTATGCGCGGTGAAGTGTCCCGCTATGGCATCCATATTCTTATGGCGTACCCGAGTTTTCTGGACACCCCCATCGAGAAAAATGCTCTGGGTCATGATGGCAAGCCTGCAGCGCATGCCCGCTCCATGGTGGGCAATATGCGAACCCCTGAATGGATGGCCGAACAGGTTTTTGACGCCTATGGAAAAGGCCGCAAGCGACTGTTCCCGGACCGGTTTACCTGGTTTGCCAGCGTGCTCTGGCGTGTTGCGCCGGATCTCTACCAGCGTTTGATGCTGCGCAAGTTTGCCAGCGAGCTGGAGCAATAACGGATGGACCTGCTTGCCTCTCCCTGGCTGCTGCTGGGGTTGTTCATTTTTCTCGCCTTTACCACCGAAGCGATGACCGGCTTTGGCAGCATTGTGATTGCCCTGTCACTGGGCGCGCTGGTGTTGCCGATCCCGGAGATCCTGCCGGTACTGGTGCCATTGAATATCGTCATGAGTGGCACCCTGAGTTGGCGTCACCGTCATGCGATCCATTGGCCAACCCTGTGGAAGCTGATCCTGCCGTTAATGGTGCTCGGCACTCTGGCAGGTTACGGGCTACGGCCGTGGCTGGGGGAGCAATTGCTCAAAAGCGGGTTTGGTTTGCTGGTGCTCTGGTTCAGCAGCCGTGAACTGTGGCGCATGTATCGTGGCCTGGCGGTCACTGCGCATGGTGGGCTCTGGTCCCGTGGCTGGATGTTGATGGCCGGGGTGACGCATGGCCTGTTTGCGTCGGGAGGGCCACTGTTGGTGTATGCGCTAAGCGGCCTCAAGCTCGACAAGCAGCGCTTTCGTGCCACCCTGATTCTGGTCTGGCTGGCCTTGAACAGTTTGCTGACAGCTGTGTTCCTGCTGGATGGCACCTTGCTGCCCGCCCTGCCACGCATCGCTACCCTGGTTCCGGTGGTGATCGCGGCGATGCTGGTGGGCGAGCTGCTCCATCATCATGTGAATGAAGCGCGTTTCCGTCAGGCAGTGTTCGTGGTGTTGTGGTTCACTGGCGTGATCCTGGCCTGGCCCTAGCCGCGCCCCCTTGCTCTTTTCCTTTGCGCGGCCATCGTGCTATTGATTCCCTGTCCCATTGTCAGAGTTACAAGGAGAGGGCATGTCGTCAGTAGAAATTCGTCCGGTGACCGGTATCGCCGTCGAGCCCTGGCTGGATGAATTGGCCAAGCTTCGCATCGAAGTGTTTCGTGATTTTCCGTATTTGTATGAGGGTGACCTGGCCTATGAGCGCCGCTATCTGGACCGCTATGCGCAGTCCGATCAGAGCGTGTTCGTACTGGCGCTGGAGTTCAACAAGCTGGTCGGGGCGGCGACAGGTTTACCGCTGCGCGAGGCAGACGATGAGTTCCAGGCGCCGTTTCGTCAGTTGGGGGCAGAGATCAATACGGTTTTCTACTTTGGCGAATCCGTGCTCAAAAAAGAGTGGCGTGGTCAGGGGATTGGGCACCGTTTTTTTGATTTGAGAGAGCAGTACGCGGAAGATTTTGGTTATCGCCATACCGCTTTTTGTGCAGTACAGCGCCCCGAAGATCACCCGGCTCGCCCCGAAGGCTACCAGCCGCTGGATCTGTTCTGGCGTGGGCGTGGCTATTTCCCCCAGAACCAGTTGGTGGCGCATTTTGACTGGACCGATATCGGCGAGGCAGCGCTGTCACGCAAGCCCATGCAGTTCTGGCTGCACAGCCTTTAGAGTGCCAGAAGTGGGTGGATTGACCATAAATATTGCATATACCCCATTTGGGTGATGTGGGGGCGTTTTGCCATTCCCTATACTGACTTCGGGGTAATAGGGGATATCAAAAAAATGGATCAGCAATATAAATTTTCCACCTGGTATGAACGCGCACTGAAGTCTGCTCTGGTGGTCCTGCCGCTGGCACTGGTTGCGGTGACGGTCGCGATTGTTGTCGCAGGCTAGCCTGGCGCCGTTCAGGGCCGTCTGCGCATCAATACCACCGGGTTGCCCGTCAGGTGCAGCTCCCAGCCCTGTGTGTCTGCCAGCCAGGCAAAGGTTGCCGGTTGCCAGAAGCAGACATGCGTCGGGTCACGGCGGTAGTGCCAGCGGGCAAAGGCGTGGTCGTCGGTTAGCCAGCGGGTCATCAGGCCCAGCCAGCCCCCGGGGCGAACGTGGTCGGCAAACCAGGCCCACTCACGGGCCGGCTGGTGCAGGTGCTCAATAACTTCCGTGCAGGTGACAAAGTCATACTGTGGGGCCAGTCGCGTTTCGTCTTTGGCGTAAATCGGATCCCAGGTGCCGCAGGGGTAGCCTCGTTCCGTCATCATGGCGGCCAGGGCCGGTCCGGGCCCGCAGCCAAAATCGAGGCCTTGCGCACCCGGCGACAGCTGTTCGCAGAGCGGGTCGGCCAGTTGTGCCAGAAAACGCCGGTAGCCGGGATCGTCCGGGCGGTTGTCGTGCAGGTCGTACTGGCCTTTTTCTTCGTCGGGGCCGGGTAGCCTGTCGGGGTGCTCGAAGGTCAGTTGGCAACACGGGCAGCGAAAGTAGTCGCGGCCGTCCACCTGCGCAAAAGGGTGCGCGTCACCGGCGCACAGGGTGCACTGCATGTCAGTCCTCAAGCCAGCGCTGCACCCGGGCATAGGTGCGGCTTTCTTCTATCATGGTCATATGCCCCATCTGGTAAAACAGTTCCCGGGTCAGCAGCGGGGCATCCGGGTACAGGCGCGAGGCCAGGGCGCTGTCCACCGAAACCAGCCAATCGCCCCGTGGGGCTGGATGTTCCGGTTCGCTGACACTGCCAGCGATAAACAGTTGTTTTACTTCCGGGTCCAGCGGCACCTTGGCGCTGGGGCGGGTGTCGTCCAGGGGGCGGTCACGCCACTGCGCTTCCAGTACATAGCCAAAGCGCAGATCGCGGATCCCGTCAGAGCGCAGGTTGCCCAACCGCATCAGCGGACGTGACCAGGGTGTGGTGGCCAGTAGCCGGTTGGCATTGTTGCCCACTCGCTCCAGCAGCGCGCCCTGATGGGGCGAGCCGAGACAGGCCAGATGGCTGACCTTGTCGGCCCAGCTGTCGCCGCGCTCACGGGCCTGGTGCAGGGCGCTGCGAGCGACCAGGCCGCCCATGGAATGCCCCACCAGAATGATGCGTTCGGGCAGGGCGGTATGGGCCAGCAGGCCCGCCAGCTTGCGACCATTGTCGGAGATATGCAGGCCTGTGTTATAGCGCAGATAACGCACATCGGCGTTAAGTTCACGGCGCACCCATTGGCTGAAGCTGTCGGCAGCCGGATTGTTCCAACAGGAATCATTCATGCAAAGGCCATGAAGGAACAGCACCAGGGTGTCGCCTTGCAGCTTGCCACTGGGCAGGAGGGTCATCGGCAAGGCGTAATGGCTTTGTTGCTCAACCAGTAACTGACCAAACACGCCATTGAGGATGCTTTGCAGGTCGAGGCTGTCGCGTAGTTCACGGCCGGGGTCGGCCGCCAGATCGGCCAGCCCGGCAAGATTGCCCGCCTGCCGAAAGCCGTAGCGCACCAGGTTATAGACCATGGGGGCCGGGGTGTACTCCTGGCCACGCAGGCCAAAAGGGTTGGCGACACTGCCATGAATATCCTGAACGACCTGGGTGATCTCGTTGCCGAAGCGGGTCACCAGCTGAGCCAGTCCGCCTACTTCCCGTCCAATTCTTTTCATTATGTGTAATCCGTTTGCCCCGCGATGAGAGGGATTATCTTACCTGTCACTGCGGGATTCGTAAGGCATCGTAAAATGCTGTGCAAGTGTGCCCTGGCCCGTGGCCAGCGTTTTATTCAGGCGTTACTGTAGGCATCGTTTTCAGCCGAAACATCAAGGAGTGACATTATGCGTACTTTCGGTAAAGCGGCACTGGCCGCCCTGTTTGCTTCCACCGCTTTTCTGGCTGCCTGTGACGCCAACGACGGCCCAGCCGAAGAAGCTGGCCAGAAGGTGGATAATGCCATCGAAAAGATTACCCCGGATAGCAAAGGGCCGATGGAAGAAATGGGCGAGGATATGGACAACGCCTATGATAATGCCCAGGAATCTGTGGAAGACATGAAAGACGCAGCAGAAACCAACTAATCGGTTCACTGCCAAAAAAGCCGCCTCAGGGCGGCTTTTTTTATGCCTGTGTGCGGGCATGGTCGTCCCCTAATCTGCGGCACAGCGTGCGAGCAGTTGCGTCACCACATCCTGCTCGGCTGGAGTGACCATCAATTGATAGCGCTGTTTGATGGCCGACCAGCGTTGTCCGTATTCACACCAGTAAGCGTGATTGGCAGGTAGCCACTGGTCCGGGCTGCTGGCTCCCTTGCTACGGTTGGTGCTGGCCGATACCACCAGAAGATTGTCCGGATCGTTGGCAAACTGGCGCCGCAAGGCGTCATTCCACCGGTCGCCACCATGGCCATGGGCATGACGCAGCGGCACGATGTGGTCCACATCCAGTTGTCGGGCCCGGGTAAAGGTGTGCCCGCTGTAGGGGTCGTACCAGCGGCCGCTTGCAACAATGCAGTGATCCTTGCGGGTAAAGCTCACCGGTGTCTGGCTGGCGCGGATCAGTGCTTCCGCCCGGCTGTCCTGACAGTCGCCATCCTCATCGTCCCAGTGGGGCCAGTCGCCGCGGTCATAGAGCGTGGAAAACGCTCGCCCGGCATCGCGGGCTTGTTGTTCTGCCTCGGCCTGTTGCTGGTGTTGCTGGCGGCAGACATCGGTGTGGCAGTGATAGGTGTCGGTTTTGCGGTCCGTATGGCCGCCGTGTGCGTCCAGCCCGCCGGGATGGGCATGCACGAAAAGGGGCGGGCTCACCGCCAGAACGCCACCCAGGGTGAGCAAGAGAAAGGCACGGGGCAGGGACAACAGAGCGACTCCAGAACAACAGTGCGGTACGACTTCCGGCTGGCAGTGTGATGCGTAGTTAGCACCTGCGAGCAGGATCGAGAGTAAGAGATTATCCTTATTAAATAAGGGGGATATCTTACATCAGGCCACAAAAATGTGATGCAGTTCCGCGTTGTTATCATGGGGGATACAAATGGCAACGCGGGGCAACACATCGGTACGCTTTGCCTCTGTGGACCGCATTCAGTGATCGTTAAAGTGTGTGCCATCGCGACGCTGAACAGGGATTGGCTTCCGGCAGAGGGTGCCGGGGACGACAAGGCATTCTTCAGGTCGCCCAGGTCGAGAGATAACGACCAATTTCATGATTTCAGGGTTGTGCGGGCATTGAGCAGGAGTCCCGGTATGGCAGTAGTTTGCTCTCAGAATTCGGCGCCTCGGGAGCGTCTGGCAGGTCAGGCGGTGGCCCATCGCCTGCGTGCACTGAACGAATACCTGGCGGTGTATCGCGCCACCCGCGCCTCCGGTGGTGAGGCGCACACCACTCAGCGCATTCGCGAGCTGCGCAGTGATGTGGCGCGCCTGCGCGCCTGGGGCTGGTACCTGTCTGCAAAAGAGCGGGGTGCCAGCTGGATTCCGGCCTTGCAGCGTTTGGCGGCAGCGCTGTCCGTTTTGGTGTCTGTCAATCTGGTGGCCCAGCGCCGCCACCCCCGTGGGGCCGCCTTGCAGCATCTCAGCAGCTACAGCCTGGTTGAGCGGGCCTACGCAGCGCTGGAAGACGACACCCAAGGGCAGCTGCTGACTCTGCGGCTGGCGCAGATGCAGCGTCCGGCACTGGATTACCAGCGCAATATCGACATTCTGGATGCCCGCCTGGCGGATCTGGCGGCTCTGCGGCTCAATGGCTTGCCCGAGCCGGGACAGGTGACGGTGGTATGCCATGTGCTGCGTGGTGTCATGGCTGTCGGTGGTGCCCTTGGCTTCTCCTTTCCCTCTGCGCAACCGGTAGATTCCTGAGTATGGAAGCAATCAAACAGGTCCTGCCCTTGCTGGACGGTATGCCCCGGATCTTTTCCTTGTCGGATCTCAAGCAGGCGATCAGCGAGCAGGAAAGTGCTCTCGATGTGGCGCTGCGTTGGCTGGAGGCGGGTGTGATTCGCCAGGTCGCCCCGGCCCGGCCGATCTTCTACCGGGTCGTGTTGGGTGAGCCCCTCACCGATGCGGAACGCTGCGCGGCCCTGTTACGCACCTTCCCTTCGGTAGTGATGGTGGCCGGCTCGTCACTCTGGCGGCAGGGGATCAGCGTACAGAAAGATGCCCAGCTGGAGTGCTGTATCACTGCGCAAGAGGTGGAGTGTTCCTTGCCCGGGGTCGTGCTGCGTTCCCGGCCAGGCAAATGGTGGGCGGTGATTCGACACGCGGAAGGTGTGGCAGGGGATTACCATGGCATGGCGATGCTGACCCCGGAAATGGCTGTGGCGGATGCGGCGGCCTTCAGGGATGTGTGGATGCCTGACCGCGAGGGTATCGACTGGACGCGCCTGTCTACCGCACGGCTCAGTGTGGCCTCCGAAGCCCTGGCGCCGCTGCGTGTAGCCGAACTGGCAGAGTAATCCCGCCTGGCCCTGTCATTGACCCGTCACGGCCAACTATTATTAAATGAGAACCATTTCCTGTCTTTGGTTCTCATCTATGTGGGTAGCAGCACTCCCGGCCTCACTCGCGGCCGTTGTTCTCTTTTATCTCTCTGACCGTCAGCAGCGCTGGCTGGACCAGCCGCTGCCCGGCGTGGCGCGCTTGCTCGCGTTGTTGCTGGCGCTGGCCGGCGCGGCGCTGTGGGTCATGGCGCTGGGCCTGGGTGTTGGGCTGATGGTGGCCCTGTGGCTGCTGACCCTGCCTGCACTCCTGATGGCCTTGTTCGCAGGCCATCATCGCGATACGTTCCAGAAAGTCTCCGGCAAGATGGGGCGCAACCCATGAGAGCCTTATTCGGCGTGTTGTTGAGTCTGCCATTGTCGATGATGTTGATGGGGCTGGCTGCTGCCTGGGTGCCGGTGCCCTGGAACAGCTGGCTGGTCCTGCAATTGATCATTGGCATGCTGCTGTGGATGAGCCTGAGCTTGCTGGTGGCGCTGCCCGAAAAAGCGTGGCCGCCCCTGGTGGGCCTGCTGGTGGCGAATGGCATCGTCTGGGCGACCCTGCAAACCACCGGTATTTATGGAGGGGCCGCATGAAGGCAGATCGTCTACGCCGTTTTATCGACCTGCATGCCTGGCTGGGCATGGTCAGTGGCTTGGCCCTGTTTGTGGCGTTTTTCGCCGGGGCTATCAATGTCTTCCATCACGAGCTGCATCACTGGCAGGAAAGTCACCACGGCCATGAGCAGACAGCCGGCCCGGCGGACCCGGACCACTTTCTGCAGCAACTGATTTCGCGGTTCCCGGCCTCGGCCGATCGTATGTATTTCCTGCCCGATGAAGACCCCGGGGCCATGTGGTTCCAGCCCGGCGAAGACGGTGCAGCGGGGGAGTGGCGCACGGCCCATGCCTCCAACTTTGCAGAAGATGGCAGCTTCACGCAGCAGCCGGGTTCCGAGCTGGCGGATTTTGTGAATGAGCTGCACTACGAGTTGGGCATTCCCGGTAACGGTGGCCTGATCAACATCGGCATGACGCTGATGGGGTTCGTTGCCGTGTTATACGGGGTGGCCCTGTTCAGCGGGCTGATCATCCATTGGCCCAAAATCCGCAAGGAACTGTTTGCCCTCAAGCACCAGGGCAACCTGCGTCGCTACTGGAAAAACCTGCACAACCTGATTGGCATCATCAGCTTCCCCTTCCACCTGATCATGTCGGTCACCGGTGCTGCCATGGGGCTGTTTACGGTCATGGCCATCGTGCTCGGTTTGCTGGTGTTCGGTCCGCAGCTGCAAGGGGTGATCCAGAAGGAAACCGACGTCTGGCCGCCGGTGCAAAGCCAGGGGGAGACCCTCGCCATGGCGCCCATGGCGGATTACCTGGCGGCGGCCAATAACGAGTTGCCCGGCATGGACGTGGGCTGGGTGGAAATTCGAGGCTACGGGGATGCCGCAGGCTGGATGGATGTGGCCGGTTCGCAACCGGGCTTCCTTGGCCATCATGTGCATGTGGTGCTGGATAACACCATGAAGCCGCTGCGTATCAGCGCCCCGGGCGAACGCACCTTCAACTTTGCGGCGATTTCCCCGGTCTATTCCCTGCACTTCGGGGATTACGGCGGCGTCTGGGTGAAGCTGTTGTACTTTGCCATGGGGCTGCTGGGGTCGTTGCTGTTTGTGTCCGGGAATATCCTGTGGTGCGAGCGGCGCAGTGACCGTGTTGGTCCGTCACGCGGCTCGGCCTTCCTGCTGCGTTTGACCTTGGGATTGTGTTTCGGGGTGGTCAGCGGCATCGCCTTCAGTTTTCTGGTCAGCAAGCTGCTGCCTTACACGCCCTGGGCCGCGTTGGTGGCATCGGCCGAGCGGCAAATCTTCTGGTGGGTGTTGGTGGTGCTGGTGTTGTGGAGTCTGCGTGCTTCGCCGCTGCGTTTCAGTGGCCTGTGGCTACGTATCATGCCGTTCCTGTATCTGGCGATCCCACTGGCGCAGGTGGCAGTGGAGGGCAGTCATGCCTGGCAAGAACCGGATGCCCTGCTGGTAAACCTGGTGGTGGTGGCCGTGGCGGCGTGTTTGTGGGGGGTACGTGCCCAGTTTCGCAAGCGCCTGCGACTGGCAGAGCCGCATCCGTTGTGGGTGGGTAAGGTCACCCGCGAGCATCCCAAGCACCTCACCGAGACCGAGCTGGAAAATCAGGGCGCGAGCTGACGCCGGCAGCGCTCACGCCGAAGCATAAAAAAACCGGGCAGTGAGCCCGGTTTTTTTATGGCCGTTGCTGAAGCTGATCAGAAACGGTAGGTGGCTTGCAGGGCCAGGCCGTGAGCGCTGTTCTCGAAGTCGGCGCTGTAAGTGTCCTGGTTAACCTCGCCTTTTTCTTCATCAATATAGGCATAGGCCGCATCAAGGGTCAGGTCGTCAGAGACGTTCCAGCCGGCACCCAGGGTGTAGATATCGCGGTCGCTCACCGGAATCCGCACGGTACGGTGCTGGTCGTTGGTGGGGGACTCGTCAAAGGCATAGCCGGCGCGGATCACCCACTTCGGGTTCAGCTGGTAGGCGCCGCCCACGGCGAACGACCAGGTGTCTTCCCACTCCAGTTCTTCGGTAATGGTGCCGAAGCTGGACTGGAACATGGCATTCACGCCGCTGTTCTCCACTTCGATACCTTCAAGGCGGCTCCAGCGGGTGAAGGTGGCGCCAGCGTACAGTGCCAGTGCGTCAGTGGCCTGGAAGCTGAAAGAGGTATCCACGGATTCCGGCATGGTGATGTCCAGTTCCGCGTCATACTTGCCGTCGATGGCAGGCGCCACGGGGGCGGGGGTGCCGCTGATGGTGGTGTCACCTTCCAGGGAGTAATCGACCTTGGAGTGGTAGGTCAGGCCCCAGTCCAGTCGGTCGGTAATGCCGAACAACACACCCACGTTGTAACCGTAGGCAATGTCGTCCCCTTCAATTTCCACATCAGCGTCAGACATGGCGGCCAGAGCCGGGTTGAAGGCGGCGGCCGGCACGTTGCTGGTCAGCTCACCAGAGATGTGATTGATGGTCGGGCCAAAGCCCACAGAAACGCGATCGTTGAAGGCGTAGCTGACGGTGGGCTGAATGGTGACAACCTGCACCATGCTGGTGACGCCTTCATAGCGACCTTGCCAGCCATTTTCGTAGTCGCTTTCCACGCCGAACGGTGCATACACACCGATCCCGGCGTGCAGCTTGTCGCTGATCGGGGTGACGTAGTAGCCGAAGGGAATGGTGGAAAAGGGCACCATATCGCCATCGTTAGTGCCGGACACGGGCAGGCCGGGGGCCAGTTGCCCTTCGGCATCGCTGATATCGGTGCTGGCATCAATAAAGGCCAGGCCGCCGGACACCTCGGCACGTTCCAGGCGGCTCA
The DNA here is from genome assembly GCF_000475295.1 of Alcanivorax sp. P2S70. Classification (NCBI taxonomy): domain Bacteria; kingdom Pseudomonadati; phylum Pseudomonadota; class Gammaproteobacteria; order Oceanospirillales; family Alcanivoracaceae; genus Alcanivorax; species Alcanivorax sp. P2S70. The sequence goes on along the minus strand of NZ_AXBZ01000034.1, from coordinate 22,245 downwards.
TGCCCGCCGGGTTGCCGAACAGGGTGCTGGCATTGGCAGCAGTAGAGGCGCGACCTGCGTAAGCCGAGCCTGCACTGGAGGCGCTTTGCTCATTCAGCGCCAGGCCATTGGCCATCGCCTGGGTAGAGGCAGCAGCAATCGCTGCGGCCAACACGGCTTTGTTTGAATACTTCATGATAACTTTCCCGAGTTATGTGTTGTGGCGCGCGAACGTTATCACTGTGAAACATTTAATTACAGATGGCGAAGATCAAAAAATGCACCATTTGTCGTCAGATGGCCGGTAAAATCTGTAAACATGGTGTTTAAATCCTCGAAGATGGTTCACGTTTACATTGTATAGTGTAGAGGTTGTGCAGCAATTAGGCGGCGACGGTTATCTTGCGGGTTGTCAGGTCCAAATGGTGGACCTGAGAGCGGATTACTCCGGAAGCGTTCCGGGGCGGATTATTGATTGCGCCGTCAAACGTGGTATCAGTCAGCGCCTTCATGTTGGGCTGTCGCGGCCACCGGCTCACGCGAAAAAATGCCGATAATCGGGGTGCCCTGGGCCTGCAGAATGGGTTCGATATCCCGGTGCAGGGCGTGGTACTGGTAAAACGGCACGCGCGGAAAAAGATGGTGAATCGAATGCAGGTTCTGACCCAGCCAGAACCACTCCAGCGGTTTCATCCAGCGCGGCATGATCAGGCTGTTGGTATTGCGGTAACGCTCGCTCACCTTGTACGGGTGGTGCGGGCGGTAGGCAAACCAGTAGGCAGTGAACAACCCGCCCGTGTAGTAACCCAGTAGCAACACCACCGCCGTACCCGGTTGATCCACCATGGCCAGAAAGGCAATCCGCCACCCCAGCGACACGGCCAGCTCGCTGCAGTAAATCAGTTTCTCTTTCAGCGAGGCGCTGCCCCAGCTGTGCTGCACAAAGAACGTATTCTGAATCCACTGAAAACGCAGCCCGGCGATGATCATCGCCAAGGGGTTTTTCTGCATTCCGCTGACCACAAAATCCGGGTCCTTGTCCGGCTGGTTGGTATAGCGGTGGTGCGTGAAGTGCTCAATGCGGTGCGAGGCATAAGGAATCGCAATGATCGGCGCCACCAGATAGCCGCACAGGTCGTTGATCCACTTGCGGCGATCGTCCTGGCCATGAATATTGCCGTGGGCGGCTTCGTGCAAGGGCGTGTAGGACATATACGTCAGCGCCGCCACCAGCAGGAAGGCAGGTAAGGCAGGCAGGGAGCCATTGGCAAACAGTAACAGCGTGGCAACAAAGGCCACCACCACGGCCAACGTGAGCGCAATTGTCGGCCACGCGGTTTTGCCCATATAGTGTTTCGCGCAGGCAATGGCCTGTTTGTTCAAGGTTGCCGGGTCCATGGTACTGCCTCTGGTGGTTATTATGGTTTCAGACTAGGCCGGCACCCCCACAATCAGAATAGCCGCCGTGGCCAATCACCCTGCAGAAGTGGCCAGCGCTAACGGCGGAACAGCGGAACGGGCAATGCAACACAGCGACGACACCCTCCACCCGGTGGCCATCAGCCAGGTGATGCTCAACTTTGCCCAACGCCATGGCATCGACAGGCAGACCTGCCTGCTCGGCACCGGCATAGCCGATGACGCCCTTTCCAGCGGAGAAGGATTGGTCACCCGCACCCAGGAAATGCGCCTGATCGAAAACCTGATGCTGGCCCTGCCGGACGACGGCGCCTGGGGCTTCGAACTGGGCCTGCAATATCACCTGGCCACCTTCGGGGTGTGGGGCTTCGCCCTGCGCACCTGCAAGACCCTGCGTGAAGCGGCCATCCTGGGAGTGCGCTATCTTCCTCTCAGTACCGCCTACTGCCGCATCGAACTGGTGGAAGACGACGACACCTTTGGCGTCACCTTCGACCCGGATCCCATCCCGCCGCACCTGCGCCAGTTTCTGCTCGAGCGGGACATGGCCACGGCCCTGAATCTGGTGCGGGAAATCACCCTGCAAGGCGTGGACTTTCGCGCCATCGACCTGGCCGGCCAGCCCGATGTGAGTGCCGAGGCCATTCAGGAAGAATGTGGCGTGAAACCCACCTTCGCCGCCCGCAGCAACCGCATCCTGGTGAACCGCGCCGGCGCCAGCCAGCCCTTCCCTGGCTACGACCCGGTGCTCACCCGCATGCTCGAACAGCAATGCCAGCAGCGCATGGACACCGTAGAAAACAGCGGCATCGCCGGCAAAGTGCGCCAGCAATTACTGGGCGAACTGGGTCTCGGCGCCACCCTCAACGACATGGCCAGCGCCCTGGCTCTGTCTTCGCGCAGCCTGCGTCGCAAACTGGAACAGGAAGGCACCAGCTACCGCGATCTGGTAGAAGAAGAGCGCCGCCAACTAGCCCTGCAACTCCTCACCAGCACCACCATGAAAATCGAAGAAGTCGCCGCCCACTTGGCCTACACCGACGCCGGCGGCTTCGTCCGCGCCTTCCGCCGCTGGCAAGGCTGCTCCCCCAGCGAATATAGGGATAAGCACTAGCCCAAGATAAGTTCTCTAACCTCCTGTAGGAGCCATGCTTGCATGGCGATAGGGCGTAGATTTGCCGGAGCCATGAACTCAGTCTTGTCCCCATTGGTTTTATCTGTGCCCCGCGGGCGAATAACCTGATTCCCAAAAGGTCAAACGTTCCGGCTCTCAATGCTGTCAGTTAAAGGCCGCAATCAAGGTAGGCAATCACTGGCACATGCCGCTGCCTGTGATAAGGTTCACCAATAAAAATGAACAGCCTTCAGGCAAGGATTGCCAAGGCAGAAGAAGGGGATGGGGATGCCGGATTGTCCATTTTGCGCAGAGCCTGCCGCACAGGCGGAGGGTATCGAGCTGCATACCCCCCCTGGCCTATGTCCGCGAAGACAAATACCCGGTTTCCCCCGGCCACCTCCTGATCATCCCACGCCGCCACGCCGAAGACTGGTTCAGCCTCACCCCGGATGAGCAGGCCGCCATTACCCAGCTAATCAATCAGGCCAAAACGTATTTGAGCCGAAACGATTTCTGGAAATAAATAAATCAAGAGGAACAGCTCGTGCCAATCCCCGATTTCCAATCCGTCATGCGCCCCATGCTTGTCGCCATCAACGATGGCAGCCCGAAGCTCATGGCCGATGTGCTGGAAGAGGTGTGTCAGCACTTTCAGCTATCCGAGGAAGAGCGCGCCCAGCGGCTGCCGTCGGGCAAGCAGACTTATATCAAGAACCGGGTAGGTTGGGCGCGTACCTATATGAAGAAGGCCGGGTTGGTGACCAGTCCGGGCAAGGGGCTGATGCAGATTACTGATCGGGGCCGCCAGGCCATGCAGGACTGTCCGGAGCGGGTGACCGTGCGCTACCTGAAGAATTATCAGGAGTTTGTGGATTTCCACACCCATACCCCCAGCGAAGACAAGACCGAGCAGCCCGAGGCCGAGACCAGTAACGAGACACCGGATGAACAGTTGCAGCAGGCCCATGCCTCGCTCATGGACTCCCTGGCCGATGAACTGTTGGACACCATCACCGCCGCCACCCCGGCCTTTTTCGAGAAACTGGTGGTGGATCTGATGCTGGCCATGGGCTACGGGGGCTCCCGGGAAGACGCCGGGCAAGCCACTCGCTACACCAGCGATGGCGGCATCGATGGCATCATCAAGGAAGACCCGCTGGGTCTGGATGTGATCTACCTGCAGGCCAAGCGCTATACCGAGAAAGGGGTGGGCCGGCCCGAGGTGCAGGGCTTCGCCGGGGCGCTGGACATGCAGCGGGCCCGCAAGGGTGTGTTTATCACCACCTCCAAGTTCAGCGGTGATGCCCGTGAATACGTGGGCCTGATCGAGAAGAAGATCGTGCTCATCGACGGCCAGGAACTGGCCAAACTGATGATACAGTACAACCTGGGCGTGGGGATCAAGGAAACCTACGCCGTGAAGCAGATCGACAGCGACTACTTCAACGAAGAATAACCGGCCACGGTGCCTGCCAGACGGGCCGCCGGGCGACAAAGACAACACCGAGACAGACCTGATGACCCAAAAGCTCACCCTGCAACAACTCGAATCCTTCCTCTGGGAAGCCGCCGACATCCTGCGCGGCAATATGGATGCCTCCGAGTACAAGGATTACATCTTCGGCATGATGTTCCTCAAGCGCCTGTCGGATGCCTTCGAGGAGGCCCGGGAAACCGTGGTGCAGTACTACCTGGACAAGGGCAAGACCCAGCAACAGGCAGAAGCCCTGGCCGATGATGAGGATGAGTACGACAAGACCTTCTACATCCCGGCCAACGCCCGCTGGGATGCGCTCAAAGACCTGAAGCACGATATCGGTTCCGAGCTGAACCAGGCCATGGAAGCCATTGAAGAGCACAACGGCTCCCTGGAAGGGGTGCTGGTGTCCATCGACTTCAACATCAAGAACAAGCTCACCGACAAGAAGCTGCGTGACCTGCTCAGCCACTTCAGCCAGCATCGCCTGCGCAATGAAGACTTCGAGCGCCCGGATCTGCTCGGCACCGCCTACGAATACCTGATCAAGATGTTCGCCGACAGCGCCGGCAAGAAGGGCGGGGAGTTCTATACCCCCTCGGAAGTGGTGCAGTTGCTGGTGTCCCTGCTCAAGCCCCATGCCGGCATGCGCATCTACGATCCCACCGCCGGCAAACGTTACATACCTACTTTTAATCCCACACCATACGTTGCTTGCTGGTGACATTTTTCCACAGGAAATCCTTTCCTCAACCAGCCCCTAGCCATCTACTCAGCGAATACCAAGGTTTTAGATAGAGTTAAAAAAGTCGAAAATCCCAACCTAATCCCCCTCTATACATACGCCCTAACAGTAAAATCCCTATCAAGAGAATAATGTTGACGCTTTATCGCCAGATTCCCGTCAGCTATCTGATGCTTGCTGCTTAAACTTTCCTTCCAGCAACTCGATCCAAGAGAATTTGATTAATTTTCAACTCTATCTCAAACCTCAGTACCACGATTTTTTTAATTAAATAGAATGCTGTCATCAACATGTATGTAACTGGTGACAGCACAGTGGCAAGTCTGGAACACATTTTTTATCGACCGCAAAATGCACGAATAAATGAGGATGTGCTGGACTGGGAATATATAAACCGAAAGCCAATCTCCCGACTGCCTCAGATTGTTTGGGACGACAACACAACCTGGGCAGAAGCCAACATCTGGTCGCTGGAGCAAGCGACATCCTCTAAAAAGGACTTAAAAACAGTTCACTCGAACATGTCTCATTTGCTGGCTTATGCAAAGTGGCTGGAGTCTGAATCCATTACTTGGTGGCATTTCCCGGAAAGAGAAAGTGAACGATGCCTCGTGCGTTTCAGAGGGGCATTGGTATCAGCACGAAATAATGGCGATCTAGCGCCAAGTACAGCATCGCAGCGAATGGCTGCCGTTATTCGCTTCTACAAGTGGATGCATTCCAGAAGATTGATTTCGCCAGAATGGCCAATGTGGGAGCAGCGTGTTGTGGGCATTAAACTCACTAATGCGTTTGGTCTTGAGCACACCATGCGCGTGGCAAGTACAGATCTCGCTATTGCAAATCGTAAAGTAGCCGGTGCAATCCAGTTGGAAGATGGTTTGCTACCAGTTTCTGTGTCAGCAATGAAAGAAATTATTGCACTTGCAGACAGGGAGTCTAGTGAGGAACTCGCATTGATGCTGCGGCTAGGATTTTTCACTGGCATGCGTCTTGGCACCATCACTGATTTAAAGGTTAAGACACTCGAAAATGCAACTCACTATCCCAATGCAGGTTGGAAACGATTGGCTATTGGTCCTGGAGCCAGGCCGCCGGTTGCGACCAAATTTAGTGTGTCTGGAGCAGTGCCTATACCCGCGGAATTGCTTGAATCCTTGATCAATTATTCGATGAGCACCAGGCGGCTGAAGCGCCAGGCAATAGCACGAAAAGAAGATCGAGACCTATTGTTTTTAACCCGCTACGGCAATGCGTACAACAGTGATCAAAGTCGGGCTATTAATGTTGAGATGTCACGTTTACGGCAGGCCGGTAAACGATCCGGCTTAAAAATTATGCGTGGATTTCACTTTCATAGGACACGCGCAACCTTTGCTACAGAACTGATGAGAATCTCGCTGAAGTTCATGCCTGTAGGTGATGCCATTCAGTTTGTCCGAGAAGCCTGCTTGCATAAGGATGAAAGCACAACGCTGAAATACATCAAATTCATTGAATCAAACAAGGCGATGGCTGACGCCGCAGACGCTTTTACCAAGCTGTTTATGGGGCTAGTACCGGGAGAGGCCAATGAATAATCTGAAACTGGGTTTTCCCGCGTTCCCACTAGGAACCCATCAAACACCCTGGGATATGAGTGAACTCATGTATCAGGGAGCCGCTGAAATCCCGCGCCACAGAGTGCAAGAGGCAATAATGTCTGGGTCGCTGGGCAAGCCAATTAAAGCTCGAATGGCTATGCTGATTGCCTTACACGAGTCAATTACCGCGTTCATAGCCCAGGGAAGGAGCCGATCAGCCATCGTGACCTATTTCGAGCTGACATGGCGATTTTATGCTTGGGCCGATCAGCAGGGCCATACCATTCAGCCTGATACAGTAGTTGACATTTACAAGGAGTGGACCGAGTTCCTTATCGATCGTTCGGTAATTCACAAACAAATATCGGAGATTTTTGCTTACAGGCAAGCGGTTACGATGGCAAACATTATTGCCAAAGCCATTCAGCTTCCCGGCAGTAAACCAGGAAGAAGTTTGGTGCTGCGCACCCGCATAAGAAAACCACTTGATAAGAAAAATGTTCTATCAAAAGAGGCAGACAAACAAAACCTTCAACAGACTTTTGAGTTCGGAAGAACACTAACCGCGATTACCGATAAGCTTGATGTAAAAACCGTGCGCGGATCGCTGCCCATCTACATAAATCTTGCCAATGAAAAAGTGATTACGCTACTTGGCAGCATCATGAGTCCAGACCTAGATCCCGACACCATAAAAGACGCCACGTTACGGCGAAAGGCAGAAGACGCAAGAAAGCCACTACAAGACCACGAAAGTTTATTTGATAGGCACAAGCGTTCCGGAATCATAAACCTTCGGATAGAAGCTGAATTGCTCATCTTTTTGGCGCAAACAGGCATGAACTTGCGGCAAGCTGCCGATATGGAGCGCGATAGTTATCGCTGGAAGTCAGATGGTGGCGAGCTGGAAGTATTTCGTGTCTACAAAGGTCGCCGCAGTGGGGACGCGATATTCAGGTGCTATAAGGCCTACAAGGATCATTTCCAGCGCTATTTAACATGGTTGGATAAAACCGGTCTGTCAGAAATTGATAGCCGACTGTTTCCTCAGCAAAGTCGGAGCATGATTACTGTTAAAGGGCAAAAAATCAGGTTCTACACAACCAAAACGCTCTTTAAAAAAGTGGGAATCCCGTTCATTAATCCGCAAGAAATCCGCAAAACGCGAGTGAATTGGCTGCTGAGGCGAAGCCATAATCTTCAACTCACTGCCGATCAGATGGCGCACGACAAAGAAGTCTTGCTTAGAGACTACGAAAGGCCACACCACCAGTCGGCCTCGGCGGAGATCATTCAATTCCACAAGGCAACTGATCCGGTGATTGCGCCCCCTGGGCCGGGCATTTGTGTTGATGGTTCGCACAACCCGATACCAATATCAGGTATAGCCCATGAAGCACCAAAGCCTGATTGCATTAGCCCTGAAGGCTGTCTGTTTTGCACCAAGCATAGAGACGTTATGAGTGCTGACTATTGCTGGAAGCTCGCCTCGCACGCTCGGATCAAACGGCTGGAAACCGACCTCTATAAATCACCCCAAAAGGGCGTTGAGCACCCCGCCTACCGGGTGATCGAGCGGATAACTGCAAAACTCGAAGCGATCTCAGCAGGCAGCGCAGTCAGGGCAACCTGGGTGCAGGACGCCAAAGACGCCGTTCGCTCCGGCAGGTATCACCCGCACTGGGATGGTCACATTAAACTACTTGAGGTGATTGCATGATCCTTGCTGAACTGCCGGGCTTGAATATTGATGCACCGACTACCACGCCAGATGCGCCAAATTTCAAGCCGAACCGCTGGCCGCCGCCCACTGACTTTCCTGTGGTGATCGATGGAAATCAGAATGTGGTGTCACGTTATGGTGATGTGCGTTGGGATTTGACCCCTTGGGCTGGCACCACCTTAACCATGTTTTTCGGCGATGGGCCTGGCCAGGGTAGTCGAGTTAGTCCAGAAAACGCGGCTTTGCTTAGGCAGGTTGTAGCATGGTGGCTGTGGGGTGTGTCTCGCATGCGTTCGCCAAGAGCGTTAGTGGCAAAATTTGAAACCTTAAAGCCGTTATTTGTGGCCTGCACAAATAACAATATTTTAGCGTCTGACCTGTACCGCTTTCCAAGGGTGATTAAAGCGCTACCCAATTTTTACGGGTCAAAGGGCGAGCGGCTGATTAATTACCTCACCGAGTTAAATTACGCAAAAGATGTGCTCGGATTTACCATCCTTGATGCCAAAGGCTTGGTGCTTCTGAGTCAGTGTCTGCCTGATAGAGAAGAGGCACAAACGGCATATATCCCAACTCGAATCTGGAGCTACCAGGTCACCCGTCTGCGTGAATGCATCGACGACTATATTTCCAACAAAGAGAACCTTGAAGCCTACTACAAGTTTTGCCTGGATGCGGTAGCCGCCAATGCGGGCGGGAATTTAGCGGACGCATTTGGCGGGTTAGGTGTCAACACGCCGTTTAACGGCGCCAGACCAAAAGGCGCAAGAGCTTGCGGCAAGGTTTACTATGGCTCGTTCCGAGAAACAGCAGAGCGCTATAAGGTTGATTGGTTGCTCGATAAATGGTGCAACACTGAGAACAAATTCACACCAGGTACGCTCTCCAGTTTTTTCAACTTGGTGAGCATTGCAGGGCTAGCTTATACGCTGAACTTCACATTAATGCGCATAGACGAAGGCGCCAAGCTTCGCGCAGACTGTTACGAGGTCGAACGGGATGAATTTGGTGATGACATCCACTTAATCAAAGGGGTTACCACCAAAACAGTACAGGACGGCAATGCCCGCTGGATAGTATCGCCAACAGTGCAGCCCGTGATAGCGGCCATGATTCAGATCGCGCACCTGCGGTTAATTCCAGCGCTTGCCAACCCCTATACCCAACTTTCCGAGCAAGACATCAGCAACCCACTGCTCCAATCCTTTACGTTCGAGCCTTGGAGCTCCAATCGAAGTATCAAAAACTCCACGAAGAAGTACAAAAAGCAAAGAACCTATGCCGACATTTGGCACACGTGGCCAAAACTCTTCGACGCAAATGCGATGACCATCACCGAGGCCGATTTCGAGCTGGCGAATCGCATGACCTTTGGCCTTGATCCAGAAAAATTCGCCATTGGTAAAGTCTGGCCCATAGCCTGGCATCAATTGCGTCGAACTGGTGCAGTTAACATGCTGGCAAGTGGCTTAGTGACTGAGGCCTCGCTTCAGTACCAGCTCAAACATGCCAGCCGAGCCATGAGCCAATACTACGGTAAAAACTTCTACCGCTTGAAAGAGCCGCTGAATGACGAAGCCAAGGGCTATTACCTGCGCGAAATGTATCAAACCATGGTGCGCGAATTTACTGATCTGCAATCCGATCAATACCTGTCACCGCACGGCCAGAAACGTAAAGAACAATTGCTAGAGGAGATCTCCGAAAAGGATCACCAACAGTTGATCAGCGCAGCCAAATCTGGCCGCATCAGTTACCGACAAACCTTCCTGGGGGGCTGTGCCAAATCAGGGCCACCGTGCCCACTGGGCGGCATCAGCAACATCAGCGCCTGTATGGGTTTTGGTAGCAGCAGCCCCTGTGCATCAGCCTTGTTGGATAAAGCCAAGCTACCGTTAATTCAGCAGCTCACATCAACAATAAACCTGCAACTAAAGGGGGCTGAGGTCGATTCGCCGCTATACGAATCCCTTCAGGCGCAACTGGAATCCGCGGAGCGAGCCATCCATGTCATCGAAAGTAACTGAACCAAGAAAAGTGAGTAAGGCCGAGCTGAAGTTTCGCGAAGCCTTCGAGCGCCTCAAGGCAGGCAAGCCTGACATCCTGCCCAAAGGCACACCGCTCAGCCAGAACAATGTCGCCAAAGAAGCAGGGGTAGACCCGTCCGCCCTACGCAGAGCAAGATTCCCAGAGCTGGTTGCCGACATCCAATCCTGGATAGAAACCCACAAAGGCGAATCCCCCCAGAAATCCCCACGGCAGATGATGCTGGCTCAGCGATCAAGAAACCGGGATCTTCAGGAGCAGAACCATGCCCTGAAGGCGCAGCGCGATAACGCCCTCAGCCTACTGCTGGACGCCCAGACTCGCATCTCAGAGCTAACCTTGGAGAACCAACGGCTACGCGCCCAGCTTCCCCAGAGTAACGTCCATCACCTATCAACATCGCCCAAGCGTTGATATACCTAGCTGGGCGGCTCAGCCCCTGAAGTTGCCTAAAGGGTTACCTCAATTACGCACAATTACGCATGGTTTGCGTAATTACGCATAGGGCGCGTAACTCCGCGTAATTTCCCCAACTCTCGGCCTGACTTTCCGAATCAAGGCCCTATAATTTAATTTCAACTCGCAAAATGCTAGGCAAATGTGAAATCTGTGGTAGGATTCGGTGTTAATCAAAAAACCAGACACTTAGAGGCACAGCCATGATCCGCTGCCATCTCGCTCGCATGATGGGCGAACACAAGATGCGTATTGCCGACGTCGCCAGGGAAACCGGCCTTAGCCGCGCTACGGTAACCCTTCTCTATAAAGAGACAGCGCAGAAGGTGGACCTTGAAGCGCTAGATAAGTTATGTGACTTATTCGATTGCAGTATTGGTGACATGCTGGAACGCACGGAAGGAATCAAACCCGGTGGCGCGACTGACTCAGCAGGGAGCATGAGATGACCCATGATTCCCAGCAAAAACGCCTGGAGCAGTTAATCGCCCAGTTAAAGGCAATGCCAAAGCACGCCTCTCTTGTTTTTGGCGAGCACAACGCTCTGTGGCAATCACTCGGTTTTAGCCAAACCCAAGTGGCACTCTGGCTAGCTTCTTTACCCCAAAATAATCAGCAAAAAGAGCAATCGTTGACGCAATATCAGGTCAGCCTGGATATATCGGCTCACCTGGTGTCGTTGCTACAACAAGCCGGCGGCCGTATGCCTTTGGGGCAGGTTTTAAAAAAGCTCCCGGCAGGTACCACCACCAGTGAGCAGCAAATACGCAAATTGGCGCAGCAGCATGCACAGTTAGACATAAAAGGGCCTTTTCTGGTCTTGGTTCATTAATCACATAGATGAACTAAGCGCAGACACGTAACGGCCACTGGCACGCCACTACGAAACATTGAGAAGAATTAAGAAGATATCATGGCAAAAGAAGCGAAAAAACAAGACTCACGGCAACCTCTTCCAGCTCTATTTAGTGTGCTCGCCAATCAGCATACCGAGTTCAGTCAGCCATTGGTTGAATTGCCCGAGCACGAATTTGCCAAAGCAGGGCTTATTCAAGGTTTGGTAGAAGGTAACCTAACCCCTCCTGTCATGCTCGTAGCACTGGCGGAGGGCCATTGGGAATACGCGGCCGATACCGCCAAGTTTGATGAATTGGCTTACCAGTTGTTAAGCGACACTGAGGGTGATTGGCCTGTATTTGCAGTGGTGGCCGATGGCAGCAACCAGCGTATTTTAGCCTTGTTTGGTGCCGATGGCTCCGACGGTACCCACGGTGTTGATAGCCTACCAAGCCTTGAAGAGTTACGCAGTTTTGATCGCTTAGAGCGCGACCCAACCTTCCGTTGGTCCATGCGGGTGTATACCCGCCTCATGCAGCGTTTCGATGCGTTTCATGAAAACGTCTATCGCGTCACCAAAGATAAGGTGAACGACAAAAACGACATTATCGAAGAAGTGGCCAAGCTGCTGTTTTTGGAAAGCTTCCGCGTGCATCATGATGAAAATCTCACGTTTAAAGACGCGGAAGGGGATACCATGCGCTTTCGTGATGTGTTCCATTGGCAATACGTGGAAAAACACGGCGATAAAGCGGTTGCACAAATCAAAGCTGCCTTTGAAGAGTTTAAGAACCACGAAGACTATGTGGTGATCTCCGACGATGGCTCGCGCAATGCCATCTTCCCGCCCGAATCACACCTGCGCTTATCGGTGGCGAAAAACTATCAGGATTTGCTTGAAGCCATGCAAAACCTCGGGCCAGTTAAAACCAACGATGGTAAAACCTTAAAAGAGCAAGGCACATTGGGCGATGTCTCTGGCGATTTATTGGGCCGGGTGTTTGATGTATTTCTGCGCGCTAACTTCGAATCCAAAGGTGGCCTTGGCGTGTATCTCACACCCAACCCGGTAAAACAAGCCATGCTCGAAATCGCCATGCACGACATCGATGACGATGATGAGATGCGCTCGCGCTTGGCCAATGGCGATTTTCGTTTCTGCGATCCGACTTGTGGCTCCTTTGGTTTTGGCTCGGTGGCCTTAAGCCAAATAGATAAATGGATCGACTTTAAACTGGTACTGGCCGACGACAAAAAAGAACAGCTAAAACAGAAACTACGCGAAAGCGCCTTTACCGGTGCCGACGCCGCACCGCGTATGGTGATGTTGGCCCGCGTCAATATGGCGCTGCAAAACGCACCCAAAGCGCAAATTTTCTATACCGATAACTCACTGACCACCCAAGCGCTTAAACCCAACAGCTTTGACCTGATTTGTACCAACCCACCCTTTGGTACTCCCAAGTTTGGTAAAGATAAAAAAGGCCAGGAATCGAAAAAGAACTACGAAGCCAATATGGAGCAAGTGCTTGGTGGTTTCCGCCCAACCGAAAAGGTGGTCGATAGCTACAAAGCCTATTACGACCACCTAAAAATGAAGTGGCAAGATACCGGCGATTTGGAATTAGATGAAAACGGCAACCCAAAATGGGCCGGTTACCGCACCGATTTACGCAAAACCGGTGGTACCGATAAAAAACCCTTTTACAGTATGCAACCGAGCACAGAAGGCTTAGCCCTTGGCAGCAAACCCGACAGCAAAGGCAACTGGCAACCCGTGGGTGCCACTATTGACCCTGCGGTGCTGTTTATCGACCGCTGCCTGCAACTGCTTAAACCCGGTGGCCGTTTAATGATCGTGCTGCCCGATGGCATTTTATGTAACTCCGGCGACCGTTATGTGCGCGAGTACATCATGGGCAAAAAAGACGAGCAAACAGGCGAGTTTGTTGGCGGTAAAGCTATCGTCAAAGCGGTGATTTCTCTACCCAGCGACTGCTTTAAGCTCTCGGGTACGGGCGCAAAAACCTCGATTTTGTATTTACAAAAACGCCATGCTAACCCGAATCAACCGGAAAAATTTTTGCCGGAGCCGCAAACCGAGGTGTTTATGGCCGTAGCCGAAACCCTGGGTTATGTGGTGAAAAACAATATCGAAGACTATAACGCCGGTGTGGCGAACGATCTGGATAAGATTGTTTCGGCTTATAAGCGGGGTGAGTGATGTTTGCTAAAAGATACAGCCCTGATGAATTAATAGATATTATCGCGGCGCCATCGTATAGCCCTGAGATTATCAACTACGTTAAGAAAGTTGCGAGTGAACCATTTCTATCGCAGTTTTTAGGCCAGAAGCCAAAGTTGGGAATTACAGGAACAATCGCCAAAGACTATGTTGAAGCTGATACTAAAGACGCAGTTCCTTATGTATCAACCAAACAAGTTAAGGGGCTTCACGCGTATATTGATGATGCGAAATACATTTCGAAAGAGGCCGATATCGAGTGGGCAAAGTGTAGAGTAGAAGATGGTGACATCATCATTAACAAGAGTGGTAATGTCGGCGCTGCAGCTGTTCTTTGTTGCGCGCCATATGCATACGTGAATTCAGTCTCCGATATTATCAATATTAAGCTTGCAAAGAATTCCGAGATTGATAGGGATTACCTAGTAGTTTACCTAAATAGCCCCTATGGTCAGAAACAATTACAACGACTTAGTGGCGGTGCGATTTTTAGTCACGTTAGTTTGCATGCTATACCTGATATCCGTATTTTTAACCCTGATATAAAAGCCCAAAAATACATCGGGGATAAAGTTCGCCAAGCCGAGCACCTGCGCGCTTGGGCAAAGCGGTTGGAATCTTCAATTGAACGTTTGCTTACATCAAATGATGACTACTTATCGGCTTGCAACACGGCTGAAACAAAAACTAGTCGTCCACAACTAAACGATTTATCAAATAGGTTGGACCCTAAATACTACGGTAATAAAGCTATTGCCGTTCACCGTTTTGCTCGTAAAACTGGAATGGCGCTGGGAAGCTTAATCAAATCTGTTGCTAATGGTTTTGAAGAGCGTTCATTTATTGAAAGTGGTATGGCTTACATTACCGTATCTGAAGTTTCGTCAGGCCGTCTAAACGCACAAGCTGCCCCCAAGATCAGTAAAAGCGTCGACGTGCCAGCAAAGGCAATTATTCATGAGTCTTGTGTTTTAGTGGTGCGAACGGGGTCAATCGGCACAGCCGTAAAAGTGCACGCATTGGATAAAGGCTGTGCAATTAGTAGTCATTTGATTCGATTAGAATTCAATGATGAAGAAACCGCAGCTGCTGTGGCAGTATTCCTGAATTCGGCAGCAGGGAAAGTGTTGCTTCATAAAATTAGCTATGGCGCGGTTCAACCACAAATTGGGCAAGAAGAATTACTCGCTCTAAGTATTCCTGAGTATGTTCTTAATAAAAAAGCGAAATGTTTAGAGCTTTTGAATAGCTACGAACTTGCTATTAGAGCTTCAATGAATCTCACTAATTCCGCCAAAACCCTAGTCGAAGCCCTAATCGAAGGCCTGCTCACTGAACAACAACTTATCGAAGCCCAGCAAGCCTTGGATGATGGCGACAACAGTTTAGACCAAGCGATTTTAAGTAAGCTCAGCAACGAAGGTTATGCCGTTGAAGGTGCTGAACCACTGTTTAGTGATATTGAAGAGCTGTACCGATTGCTGGAAAGCGCCGCCGAGGCAGAGGAGTAACTATGGTGGCCAGCAACATGGATGGTAACGCGCCAGTCTGTAGCCTGTTAACCCATGAGGCAGCACACAGCTTTTGTCAGTTGTTTGGTCAACTTTGGTCCTGTGGTGGTTTAGAGGCCAATAAAGCTGAACCGTTGTTGAGCGCC
The DNA here is from genome assembly GCF_000475295.1 of Alcanivorax sp. P2S70. Taxonomy (NCBI): domain Bacteria; kingdom Pseudomonadati; phylum Pseudomonadota; class Gammaproteobacteria; order Oceanospirillales; family Alcanivoracaceae; genus Alcanivorax; species Alcanivorax sp. P2S70. The sequence goes on along the minus strand of NZ_AXBZ01000034.1, from coordinate 6,961 downwards.
ATACCTGCGCTTAACAAGTTATTACAGCCGATTGCTAACGACGATGCTGAAAGCGGTTTTGAGCGAGAAATCAATGCTTATTGCCTAAGCACACCTTTGCTGAATGCACACAACGAACTGAGCCAATTAGGCGAATGGCAACTGGCACTACTCGGTCTAAATAAGGAAGTACGTGCCCATTGGCTCAATTTAGCTGCTGCCCGCTGCCGTGAAGCGGGTGCCATGAGTGACCCACAGGTATTGGTTAAACTTATCCAGCAACTGGGCAATGCCAGTGAGTGGGTATTGGCGCAGCTGGAAAGCGCTGATGCTAATCCACAACTTATCGCCGGGCCACTGGCGCAGCTAGAGCGCGATTTACTCGGCCATAGCTTGAACGATAACGCTGCTATTCCAGCGTTATGCCGACTTTTGCGTGCCTGTTTTACGCTGCACACCTTAAGTGAACAAACCGAAGCGCTGACGCCAATCCAACCTATCGATAACACCGCGAAACAGCTTGCCAGTAATTGGTGTAGCGGCCGTTTATTGGCACTGCCTGAGTCTTTATTGAGTGAATACAACCTCAAGCAGCCAGTTAACCTCCTTCTCAAACCCCATGCCGATTGGTTGTTGGTGTCGCGGTTTATTAACGATGAGGAGACATTCATTCAGCTCTTCGCCCAGCAGCCCTGGTGGTTTTTATTAAGCCTGCTGAGCTTTGTGCAAGATGCCTGGGCCGCCGAGCAGCGCGGCGGTTTATTGCTGACGTTGCCCGCCGGGCAAAACGCATTCGCGCCGACTCAGGTGAATGTTGTTGTGCAAGGCATTGAAGGTGATGAAGTGAACTTGGGCAGCCTGGCCGAATTTTTAATGCTATTGCTGGGTGAGTTGAATATTGCGCTTTACCCAGCACTTACCGATAACTCAGAAGATAAGCAGCACTTAAACCGTGGGCTTAGCCCGGTGATTGGTAATTTACTGGCCAAAAAAATCTGGCAGTTTTTAGAGGCAGGCCGAGGCGAACCCGGCCAGTACCACATTCACCCCGAGTTTAGTGATGCCTGTTATAGCCTGCCGTTAGCTCCGCTGTTTGGCTACAAAAGCCAGCACTTACAACAGGCCATCAAGCAACTGGCGCAAGCAAGCTATGCCAATCACAAACGCACCAGCGTGGCTAACAGAATACACAGTTAAGGGATTCCATGATGAGTTTCGAATTAGATGATGCCGTCGTCGATAAGCTAGCCAAGCAACACCGCTGGGCAGCCACCGGTGTATCGGACTATCCACCGCGCGACCCATTGGTTGGCCAAAGCCGTTTTTTTAAACGCTTTCAAACGTTTTTGCATACGGTAGACCATGACGACGATCGCTTTGCCCATGTGTTTGCGGTAGAAGCGGAGTGGGGGCGAGGTAAATCTCGTTTAGGGCATGAGTTAGTGGCGCAAATTAACGACTGCTCCAAAGGCTGGTTTGTGCGTGATGAGCAAGGCCAGTTGCACGATCAGCAGCTGTTTAATAGCGAAGCGCAAGACAAATACCTGGCGTTGTATATTCGCTATTCCCAAGTGGCATCTGACTATCAAAATTCCGACAACTGGTTTGCTTTTGGTTTGTATCAAGCGCTATTGCCATTGGCGACCCAAGCTTTTGACGGCTCGATTCAAAGTGAAATTGCCAAACAAGCCTATGAGCGTTTAATGCCGTATGGCTTTAATGCTGAGCTGTTGGCAGGTGCACTCCAGCTGGATAAAAACCACAGCGAAGAAGATCTCTATACCGACCAAACCCTGGTGGTGGAATTGGTGCAAGCCGCCTACGAGGTACTCAAACGCTTTGGTGTGCAGTATGTGTTGGTGGTGCTCGATGAGTTAGAAACCGTGGCCGAAGCCGCCACCTTTGGTTTGGAAGATGAGCAAGACAAGCGTCTCGATGGCCAAGCCATTCGATTGATTGGAAAAGCCATTAAAGAAGAAGATCCGCGTCGTAAACTGCCTTGGTTACGCTACGTGGCGCTGTGCTCGCCACTGTTGGGCCAGCAATTGCGCGAGATTCAGTCGGTGGCGCGCCGTTTTGAATTGGTCGAGCTGGAACATAACGCCTTTGCCGATGTATCCGACTATGTGGCCAGTCTGCTAAAAGAGGGCAAACTGGCCTTTGATTACCCAGCCGGCTTGGTTGAAGCGGCCTACGCCATGAGTGGTGCTAACTTCGGTTGGTTTAACGTGGTGATGGCCAATGTGGATGCGGTGTTAAGCCAATATCAGCAGGCTGGCCGCAGTCTCGATGATGTGGGCGATTTGTTTGAAGCTGTGTTGGCAGGCTCTGGCCGTGTAGCCAAGCACGTATTGGATAAAGGTGCCATTGAAGGCATTCAAACCCGCGACCAAGCATTGTTAAGTCAGTGTCGCAGTTTGCTATATGGCCAGTTACCTGTGCGTTTGGCAGAAGTAAACCAAGCCACTGAATTACTAAAACTTAAAAACGAAGACCAGGAGCCGATTGCGGCACACTACCGTAAGCTCACCATCGACCGCTTACAGTGTCGCCAAGCCTTAGAGCAAGCCAAATTCCGCCGCGACAAAGACGAATGGTATTACCCCGCGGTCGATCAAGCGCTCAGTTTGGATACCTTGCTGGATAACCTGCGTACTTTCTCCATTAAAGAGCAAGCGGCCAGTGGCGATAAAAACGCAGTGCTGTTGCCGCTGTCCAAAGGTGAATTCAAATACTTACTGAGCTTGTTGTACGACCACCCCGCCATTGAATTTGCCGCCGATGCCTTGTGGCATAAATTGGTGGGCGATACCGCCGAGTTAGATAGTATTGAGGCTACCCACATTGGCCCCAGTGTGGCGATGTTATTGCGCTTGGATTTACGCTATCGCAGCGCGCAGCAAAACTCGATGATATTTAAAGACCCCAGCATGGGCGATGGCCATGAGCAGGCCATGGCTGAGTTGGGTAAGCAAAGCAGCCAAAAACCGATTATTAAAGCCATAACCCGTGTTACCGGTTTTGTCCGTTTGCTGGATAACAACTGGCGTTACGATGAAAATCTGCTGGACAACAAGGCAGGCACGGGTGACGAGCCGCTGGCCATATTAACCGAGCCTAAAGGCCGCCAAGGTGGCTTATTTACGTTGGAAGGTTTTAAGTTACACCCAGACGGCAAAGCCCTGTTTGCTTGGGTGAGCAACTTGAATGAGCTGCATAATCTACACACCTTTGCCGCTGAATACAGTCGCCAGAATGGCCGCATGCCCGTATTAGCGCTCACGGCATCCGCCCATTTAATGGAGCAGTACAGTCGCTTGGATGACAACGACACATTGCGCGATGCCATACTGCTGCATTACGTCAACCCAAGTGAAGCCGACCAGTTAGAGCGCATTGGTTTGAGCTTAGCAGACTGCCAGCAACATGGCGTTACCTTAAATGCCGAAAGCTTTACTGCTAAGTTTAAAAACAAACTGCACGCGCTAAGCACCTTTGCTAACGATGCCATCCACAAATGGCGCCAGCGTTTGCAACAGCGCGGCTTAATTGCTTGGCCACTGAAAGTGGATGGCAAGTTATCAACAAATGATCGCGATTTGTTATTCAAAGGCTGGTATCAGCTGGCTATTGCCCATCCTGAACTTAATGGTGTGTTGGATTTACAGCAACAACATGGTGTGCCGGTGGATGAACTCAGCAGCTTGCTGGATAAACTCAAAGTGCCCGGCAGCTATATGGCCAAGGGTTACACGCCTGATGAGCATGCGGGTTTATTTACTGAACTCAACAATGTTCAACGCAGCCAGGCGAAGATCCCCCTGTTTTTAGCCCGCATTGCACACCCCAAAAAACAGCAAAAATGGCAATTCGATGGCTTTAAACAGCAGTTTTATTTTGCCTATGTTGCGGAAACCAGTATTACCGCTAAAGGCGTGTTTAGCGACTGGATGTGGTGGTGTGGTGAGCTGAATTTACTCACCTTAACCAATCCAATTGAAAAACAAGCCATTTGGGAAAGTTACCCACGTTCTCGTTTAGAAAACGCCATCACTGAAGCACAGAACTGGTTTAGCGGCAATGGCATGGACAGTTACAAAGCCAACGTGGAAGTGATGAGCCGCGTATATGGTTATGGCCGCATTAATGAAGTCTTTGCACCGCTGGGCAAAAATCAATTGGGCTATGCCACAGTAGAGGCTAAAGAGCAGTTGGAAAAAGCACAAACACTCTATAACGCACTTAAGCGAGAAGAAGAGCAGCTCGAAGATATCAACGACGCCAGTGGTGCCCAGATTTTGGCTGGGCTTATTCATAAGCGAGCTGAAGTGTTGAATTTGGTTGCTAAAGTCAAACCGCTGAATAGCACTAAACCAACGCTGAAAGATGCGCACATTTTGGATTTGGAAGACAAAGGCACCTCGCTTTATCAGCGTGTAGAGCAAGCTTGTTTATTCGCTGAATTTGTCGAGCGCAGCGCTGAGCGTATCAACAACCGACTTGCCGATCTAATTAAGGACGTGGAAGCCGACTGCTCCACGCTCACTCATTTTCCGAAAAGCCTCTATACCAACACGCTTCGCACCATTGGGCATATACTGGACGGCGCATTAAAAGATGATTCAAGCAGTGCAACAGGGCAGAAGGAGCAACAGGCCGGTAGTGATACTTTGTTGCATTACCTGCGCAAACTCGATTTAGGCAAAGCCCAGGATAAGCTTTCGGCTTTAGCGCTGGAGGTGGGCTTAAACCTGCACAGTGAACAACAGTTGGGAATGGCGGAAATCCAGGGTCACATTCTCGCCAGCTATCGCAATTGCAAAGAGCGCTTTGAGAAGTTAGTGAATAACCTAGTCGAGCAAAACCAGCGAGCAAAGCAGTTACAACAACTGCTTAGTAGTGCCACTGTTGAATATGAACACGCTGATGATGTTACTGAGCTACCCAAGCTGGTTATGAAACTACAACTGATTGACGATGCGATAGCGGATTTACCAAACGACGCCGAAAGTAAGCGCCAAAGCATGCAAGCCAGCTTACGCAATGGTCAATTCTCTGGGTTACGTGATGTGCCGGAAGAATTGCTCAAATCGGCTCGTGGGCAAGTGGCACCAATACAAGGCCAACTGCTTCAGATTGAAGAACGCTTAAATCAAGTAAAACGTAGCGCCATCCAACAGGTAAATAACTGGTTGCCTGTATTAAAGCCACTGTTAGCTTCACAGCAGCAACCACTACCTGCTGAGTTAACAATAACCGACGTTGCCAAGTTAGGGGTAAGTGAGCTGGTGATGGTGTGTGATAAAACCCTGTCAGATTGGCAAAGCCAAGGTGATGCCATTTTACAAGGTACTGGGTTAACACTGGCGCAGTGGCAGCGGGTCTATCAGGCGCTAAGTCAAAATCTGGAGCCCGAGTTAACACCTGAACAGCAACAAAGCTTGGTCGATAAAGGCATAGTAAAAATGCGCTTAACGTTTGCTACGGGGTTGTGAGGGTAATGCGATGAGTTTTTACCTGTCATCGGCATTGGCGAGTAATCGTAAGGGTCGGTTTTTACAAACAATCGCGGGGGCTGAAGCGCTAGAATCGGATTGGCGAAGCGCTCCGCCTGACAGTGGCCTGCTAATGGTGCAAGCAGAAGAGCTGATTGACAATGACGCTTGCCAAAATTTGCACCAATGGGCCATGAAAGCTGGCTGTGCTGCTTTAATCATTGCCCCCCAAACGGGGCAACTAGATACGTTAGAACAGCTACCGTCAGCACTGGATTGGACAATTGCCCCCGCTACTTTAAGCGTTCAAGAGTCAGGTTTAACAGCGATTCTTTCGAGCGAAACAAACCAAGCCATTGTTGGTTTTGCTGGTAGTGCAGATCGCAAACAGCATATGGCGGGCGATGTGGTGCATACCCGTTATTTCCGAAAACACAGCAATAGTGGTTTGTTTGCTGTGACAACCTTGCCTTTATGGTCTTTAAATTTGCTCGATCATGCAGAGGTTTTAGTCAGATGGCTAAATTGGTTTATTGACCATGCGGGCGTAGCAAACTCTATTGCTGAAGAAAAAACTGAATTGGCGGAATATTCGCCCGACAAATACGATTTGGTTGTTTTGTTATTGCTCTACGCTGGCAATGGAATAAGCCTGGATGTCATTGTTGCCAATGACACGGTTAAGTTACTGTTCGATTTGAATAGCCTTGATATCAACAAGCGTAGCGAAGTATTACAGCAGTACGGCTTTATTAAGGGGTCGAATTTGACTGAAACCGGTAAATCGGCGGTTCAATTGTCGCAATACTGGGCTTACGCGTCGCTACTTAGCGAGCAGTTAAATACAGGAGCGCTATGAACATGAATGAACATAAAACAATGAACTTAGCGCAATCTCTCGCCATTGATAGCCAGCTTCGTTTACCTGGTAGCGCAGGACGCTTGCTTAAGCAAATCCGTGATATTGAGCAAGTGGGACCGCTATTTCGTGATGCAGGTTTAGTTAAGGCCGTCCCTAAGCCTACGGTGGTAAATTTACGAGTGGCGGGTATTGCGACTAAATCGTGCATAGATAAAGCCTTAGGCGGCTTTATCTATGCTAGTGCAGCAGTACGAACCGATTTACTCATTGACGATAACAAGGTCAGTACCGTAGGTAATGATTCTATTTCTGAATTGGACGATATCGATTTTGAAGCACAGCGTAAGCGTCTCGATTTGATTGAAATTCGACAGGCGTATCAACTTGTGGAGAAACAACTGCTAAGCCATGAGCCTTGCGATTTGATTTTAATGGATACGCCTCTGTTTTTAGCAAGAGATATGGCGCCTCTGGAGCGCAACGTTCGACATAAACAGGAATACGACAAAACCAAACAAGTGATCGAGGATTTCTGGCAAACCCATCGTTCAAAGCTGTTTCCCTGGAATAAAACCGGTGTGGTATTAGCCAGCATTCTGGCTGAGGGGTTCTACCCCGTTTCCAC